>JAUPUE010000019.1 GCA_030917725.1 Patescibacteria group bacterium | reverse complement strand
GAGACGAAGGTCCTTGCCGGCATCGTCGTACATAAACGGTGCTAGTGATGTGCCTCCATGCGCTCCGCCGGTGAAGTTGTATTCCTGAACAATCATGCCGTCGAGCGTTCCGGACGACCACACTTCCCCACTGATGAATTGCTCGTAGCGCATGTCGCGAGTGGTGAACCCAAGCATATCGAGGTCCTCGGCTGAAAAAGCGTCGGGGCCATACATCTCATCAAATTCGGCAATGCGCGCGTCTGTGTATGTACGGACAGAGTCGTTGAGAATTACATTCAAAGTGGCGGGAAGATCGACGGTGACATGATATGTCGTTGTCGTTGCCTCGTGGGCGAATGGAAGCGGTGCCTCTTCCTCAGGAGGTACGGCTGTGTTTGGCCCCGCGAACTGGATGTATAAGAACCACGCCACCGCACCCAAGACGACCGCAAAAAAGATGTTTTTGAAAAGGCTCATATCGCCTATTTTAGCACAACAAGAACGCCCCTTTTCTGCCTGTCGGCAGACAGGTCGGGGCGTTCAAAAACGTATGGAATTCGTCTGATGACTAAAGACCGTTCACGAAGGCTCTCGTGATTGGTCCAAAGTACCCTGCTGCAGGTGTGATACCAACTGAGAGTTGGAACTCTGCAAGAGCTGCTTGAGTAAGAGGTCCAAAGAAGCCTGTGGCTCCAACTACTGCGAGCGCTTGAGCCTGTGGTCCTTTGTTTTGAGCGATGAGGAAGAGTTGGAGTGCTGTTACGTCAGAGCCTTCGCTGTTGATGTCGAGGTCGCGGGTGTAGACAGAGTCAGGAGAGGATCCGAGGAGTGCAGCTAGAAGCGTTTTGAGTTCTTCAACTCGTGCCTGGAGAGATTCAAGAAGGGTTGTGTTTTCACTTGATGAGCTATCTCCCCCGCTTCGTCGGTGTGACCCACCACTTCCACCGTTGTCATCCTCTTCTTCGGCTGGTGGAGTTTCTTCGTCTATAACCTCTTCCCAGACGAAGATGTCATAGGTGTCATTCGTATCGTCATCCACGAGGTCCGAATTTCCAGACTCAAAAACAACAACACTTCCATCCCCGGAAATAAAAGTTCCATATGAGTCTCCATAGCCCTCCACCTCACCGACATTTTCGGTTATAAACAGCTCTGCCTCAGTAAGCAAATTGTAGCGATATACGTGAGCATATTCATCTTCATCATATCCTGTATATACGATAAAATCTGCGTTCTCGGATAAGACCAGATCTCCAGCTGAATAATAACTACCAACTATCAATCCATTTGTTCCTAAGGTACGATCATGGAGAAAAATCGCGTTGCCAGTGGTTATTTCATCATCGGTAAGATTCGTTGCGGTCGAAGTAAAGACAACATATCTCCCATCAAAGGAAATAGTGGCGTTGCTAGATTCTCCGTCTCCCTCCTCTCCCTCCTCGCTCATGCTCACACGCTCGGTGGTATCAGTATCACGATCGTAAACAAAGATATCACCTACACCATTTGTGTCGTCTACAATCAAATTTGTTGCATAAGAACTAAAAGCGACATAACGACCGTTCCCAGAAATAACCGCACTAAAACTGTTACCATCTCCTTCTTCTCCCCCACTACCCCCACTCGCTCGTTCAATGGTGTCGGTGTCGCGATCATAAACGAAGATGTCATAATTACCCGCACCATCGTCTGGAACGAAAGTGGTTGCATTTGACTGAAACAAAACATACCGACCGTCAAAAGAAATCATCGGCACTGAAGAATTGTTATCACCCTCTTCTCCCTCATCACCAAGACTCACGCGTTCAATGGTATCCGTGTCGCGGTCATAGACGAAGATGTCATAGCGATCGTTTGTATCGTCTGCGATGAGATTGGTGGCACTTGAGCTAAATGCAACATAGCGTCCATCTGAAGAAATGTGAGGTTGAACCGACTCTCCATCTCCCTCCTCTCCTAAATCGTTTACACTTACACGCTCAGTAGTATCAGTATCACGATCATAAACAAAGATGTCACCTGCGCCGTTTGTGTCGTCGGCGACAAGATTAGTGGCACTTGAGCTAAATGCAACATAGCGTCCATCTGAGGAGAGAGAGGAGTCTGTAGACGCATCATCCCCCTCTTCTCCTTCGTCATTCACACTCACACGCTCAAAATCAAATGTTGGTGGCAGAGGTGTGTTTCGTGTCGTAAAGTTCCACGTCGTTGGATCACTAATACCCGCGTACGCATTCCCGTTTTCATCTTCAATCGCTGTCGCATCAATCAAGAAGTAGTAATCAGTTGCATACTCAAGAGAAACAGGAAAATAGAGACTTACACTTGTGCCACTAAAAGACACATATCCCTCTGGATCGTTAACATCGAGTGCCACAACAATACTGTCATCACTCGCTTTCTTGAGTGTTATGTTTCCAGATCCCGCAACAATGTTTTGGTCAAATTCAATATAAACGTTTCCGGTTGAAAGAAGATCCAATGCGACATCTACTGCCCCATCTGCTGGAGTAAATGAAGAAACACTCGGTAGTGTTTCCGACGTAAAACTCCATGTTGTCGGGTCTGAGATACCTGTAGTGGATACGTTTCCTTCAATATCCTCGACGATACCCGCATCAATAAGGAAATAATATTCCAATCCCAGTTCAAGTGCCGTTGTAGGGTCAATTGTAAGTGTATCCGTATCAGAGAGTGTCACCTTAGGACCAGCGACATCTATTGTTTCAACCAAACTGTCATCGCTCGCCAGATGCAGTGTGATGTCTCCTGTTGATGTTGCAACGTCTTCATTAAAAGTGACGCTGAATGTTGCGTCAACAGCGACTTCAGTTGCGTCGTCTGTAGGATCGAACGAGGAGACAACCGGACCCACCGTATCAGGAGAAGTAAAATAACGATTACTGTACCCTGCCGCAACAAAATTTGAACCATCAGCATCTGAAGCAACCTCCCACTGGGTATCAATAGCCCCTGAAGGTTGTTCTTCAACCCATGTCACTCCCGCATCATCAGATGTATAAAAACCAGCATTACCGGTTCCCACAATCAAATGTGAACCATCGGAATCAGAATCCCCCGAGAACCAGAGTGCGTTTGCATCCCCTTCAGGCTGACGCTCCGTCCAGTTAACTCCTCCATTTGATGATGTATAAAGACGACCGAATCCACCTCCCGCCATAAGATTTGAACCATCCGCATCTGAGGCTGCAACGCGCCAAGTAGTGTTCCCTGCTGGGGAGCGGTCTGTCCACGTATCCCCACTATCGTCGGATATCCAAACACCTAGAGACCACGACCCTGCAATAATTTTCGAGCCATCAGAATCCATGTCAACAGAAATAAAATCTGCAAAATCTGGGTTGCCTGGATCATGGGGTGTCCACGTTTCTCCTCCATCGGTAGATACATATACAAATTCAGAGAGATTAACAGCAGCCAGGTTTGAACCATCGGCATCTGAGGCCACTGCTACCCACGTGCTGTCCACATTGCCTGCGGGTTGGCGCTCCGTCCAATTAACTCCTCCGTCTGATGATGTAAAGAGGCGAACACCCGCAACAATCAGATTTGAACCATCAGCATCTGAATCGACACGACTAAGTCCTCCGAAGAGACCGTATGGTACACCTGGCATGCGAGAATTCCACGTTATTCCCGCATCATGAGATATAAAAATTGGGAAATCGCCAAACGTCGCAACAAGAGTTGAGCCATCGTCGTCAGATGCAACCTCTTGCCAAACAACAGTACCGCTACCTCCGTTAGGATGTCGTTCTCCCCACGTATGTGCCGTTGACGCAAACACAAAACTTGGCAATACAAGCGCAAGCGTTAAGAAAGAGAAGGTGAGAAAAGAAAGTAGTTTTTTCATGAGAGTGGCGGAGTTAGAAGCAATGCCAAAAGTATACCAAGAAACCACGGATTCCCGTGGTTTTGTGGATTGATTGAAGATGGTGGGCTACAAACCACTGATATACGCCCTCGTCACCGGTCCAAAGAAACCAACTGCGGGTGTGATACCAACAGATGCTTGGTATTCAGCGAGTGCAGCTTGCGTAAGAGGTCCAAAGAAGCCTGTGGCTCCAACGACTGCAAGTGCTTGAGCCTGTGGTCCTTTGTTTTGAGCAATGAGGAAGAGTTGGAGTGCTGTGACGTCAGAGCCTTCACTGTTGAGATCGAGGTCGCGGGTGTAGTCACTTGATGCACCTCCTGGAGTGCCGAGGAATGCGAGCATCGCCGGTGATGGAGTACCGCCTTGTGCGATGAATTGAACAATGAGGAAACGAAGAAGTTCGATGAGGTTGGTATCTCCGTGGAATTTCGGTGTTTTAATAATCGGCTTTTGGTGACCTCCGCCTCTTCCTCCCCCATCATCTTCGTCGGCCGGTGGGGTTTCGTCGTCTCCCCCACCAGATACATCCTCTGAGTAGATGGCGTATTTATTTGTGAAATCACCACTCGAATACAGTTCATCATCTGTTGGAGATAACGCAAGACCGTAGACGGTACCGTCAGGAGACAGAGAAAAACTCGTAGCGTTTCCTGTACTTGTATTGTACGAATACAGAAATGTGCTTCCACCGGCATAAAGAAGGTCATCGTCCGAAGAAAGCGCGAGCGATTCGACTGCAGAAATCGGACCTGGATCAAAATCCGTCAAAGAGAAATCTGATGTGTTGATGGCAGCAAGGTGGTCTCTTGCCACGGAATCAGTAATCCACATCGGTTCCCCACCAAGAAAGATTCCCCCGGCATCAGAAAATTCTATTTCTCGAATGAAAGCCTCTCCAGTTTCAGCTGAAGGATAAAATGAAGTCAGGGAGCCTCCTCCAGAAATAGAGACACCGGCAACCTTGTTTCGTACTACCCCGTTGATTTCTGAAAAGCCTCCCACAATGTACAAAGTGTTTCCATCAGAAGATATGCTTATATCATTAACGAATCCATCAAGAACAGGCTCATAAACAAACTGCTCAATTAAAGGGTTGAAATCAACGGCCAAACCCGTTGTTCCGTCAAAAGCAGCGAGATATGGACGGTCTTCGATGCTTCCGTTGATGGTGTCAAAAAGACCCCCCACAAAAATCCTTTCTTCGTCATTTGAAAGAACTATCGAGTAGACGCTATCATTAACATTAGGATTGAAAGCTGTTACCAAAGAATCCGCAGTCGTAAACGAAGCAAGATTGTTTCGTACAGTTCCACCGTTTACAAATCCAAAGGTACCTCCGGCATAGAGGATTTCATCGTCAGAAGACAAATCGAGCGTGTTTACACCCCCATCAATAACCGCATCAAACGCAGTCACAACTCCATCCGCAGTCGTAAATCCAGCAAGATATGTTACTGCAACTGGTGTGCTGCCGGTGTTCACCTCTATAAAACCTCCGCCGGCATACAACACAGAGCCATCCGATGACAGGGCAATATCGCTCACATACCCGTTCACATCCGGATCGAAGCCGGCTATTAATGAGCCGTCTGTTGTATCAAGCGCTGCAAGATTGTTTCGTGTTGTCCCATTGATTTCGGTAAATTCACCACCGACGTACAGTGTCGTTCCATCTAATGCAAGGGCGTAAATCTGATTGGTGGTAAGTTGATCCAGTACCGGCAAAAAATCAGTATCGAGCGTTCCGTCCGCAAGAATGTGCGCAAGGGCCGGTTGTTCTGTTTCTCCGACGTGTGTAAACGATCCTCCCACATACCAACCACCGCTTCCATCGGGAAGTGCTTCATATACCGTTGCACCACCACCTCCACCACCTACTTCTGTGGTAATGACAGGGAAAGTCTCATCAACAAGAGATGTTACCGCGTCGAATGGAGCACCTTCACCAAGCTCGGTTGTGCTTGTAAACTCAGTAAAACTACCACCGATATACAATATTGCTCCGTCGGAAGAAAGCGCCGACGAAAGAGCTGCATCGTCGGCAAAAAGTTCTGTTTGAAGCAACACCGAACCGTCATCCGCGTCAAGAGACACAATATGTTCTGTAAATTCACCACCAACATAGAGACTATTTTCGTTTGATGAGAGTTGAAGTGTGCGGACGGTATTATTGAGGCCTGGAGCGAATGTTGGGTCCTGCGCTCCCGTGCCGGCATCCATTTTGGCCACGTAGTCAACTTCGCTCGCGCCCCAATCTACAAAATCACCTCCGGCATAGACCGTTGTTCCATCAGAAGACACAGCAAGAGAGTAGATTGTACTTGCGACCGGCATATCTGGATCAAACGCCGTCGCAACAGCATCAACCGTTAAAACGGCTGCAAGATAATTTCTGCTTGTCCCTAAACAGCCATCGAGATCTGAATAATCGCCATTTACACAAGTAAACCCTCCTCCTATATAAAGGAGTGCCCCGTCTGGTGAAAGAGCGAGTGAGTTTACCACTGAATCAGATATATTTGGATTAAAATCAGTAAGTTCGTATGTCGTGAGATCAATTGCAGCAACATCACCTCGGGCGACCGTGTGGATGACCATCTCTTCACCACCAAAGAACAGATCTGTTCCATCGAGCGTAATGGTGTGTACTTGTCCCGAAACGCCTCCGGCAAAATCTTCTGCTGTCGCTGTACCTGTTGTGGCATCAAGCGCGGCAAGTCGTTTGCGAGATGTTGCTCCATTTACCGTCGTAAAATTACCTCCGGCATACACCGTCAAACCATCCGCAGAGACCGCAAGGGCATTTGGAGCAGAACTTGGGTTCGGATTAAACGCAGTCGCAACCTCCGTTGTTTGTGTTGTATCAAGTCCAGCAAGATAGTTTCGGTCGGCATTACACGTTTCCAAACCTGAATCGTACTCAACACAAGTAAAACTTCCCGCTACGTACAAGATCAGATCGTCGGGAGAAAGTGCGAGATCTGTTGCGCCATTGTTCAAAGATGGGTGAAAACTTGTCGCAACACCATCCGAGGTATCAAAGCCAGCAACATTCTCACGGCCTGTTGCACCGTTTACCACCAAAAAGTCTCCTGCGGCATAGAGTATCGCATCATCCGAACTGAGCTCGAGGTCGTGTACAGTGGCATTCATTTGAGGGTTAAAAGCTGTTGCTTCCCCATCTGACGTGTTAACTGCTGCGAGGTAGAGTCGTGACACTCCAGTACAAACATCATCTCCATCAATATTCTCGATAACTCCATTCACACAAAAGAAGCTTCCTCCAACGTAGAGAGTGCTGTCATCGGATGATAATTCGAGCGTGCGAACTTGAGCAGAAAGACCAGTCACGCTTGGATCAAAGCCCGAAACCAAAGTTCCGTCAGTTGTGTTAATCGCTGCAAGACTGTAACGAGTTGTTCCATTGACCGCGTTAAAAGAGCCCCCCGCGTACAAGATGCTTCCATCCGACGAGAGTGCGAGTGCATAGATAATATCTGAATCAGGAAGAAACCCCGGATCAAAATCCGTATCAACAGTCCCATCCGCAAGCACGTGGAGAATGGAGCGGTGAGCATCTCCATCTACCGTGTCAAAACTTCCACCGAGGTACCACCCTCCTTGTCCGTCCGAGATAGACGAATACACCGTGTCCCCGCCATCAAGAAGTGTCTCAACCTTTGGAAAATCAGCGAAGTCACCACCAGTTAGATCGAAAAGACCGGCCTCTCCAATAGACTCCGAAACAGATGTAAAACTTCCACCAAGATAGAGTGTGTCACCATCTGTTACAACAACATTTATTTGATCGTTGAAGGTGTATTTATTTTTTACAGCATCGAGCGTTTCGGAGAGCGTTGGCGCTGCTTGAACGAAAAACGGTACCACTGCGAACAGCGCGAGGAGAAAGACGACGCTACGATAAGGTATCTTCATGATTTCAGAGGTTAATTTCAATGTCCAAAGTATAGCAAAAGCCACGGCAATCCGTGGCTTTTGTGTGAATTCGAGATGATTTGTTCCCTACAAACCGTTAATATACACCCTCGTCACCGGTCCAAAGAACCCAACTGCAGGTGTGATACCAACAGATGCTTGGTATTCAGCGAGCGCTGCTTGTGTGAGCGGACCAAAAAGCCCCGTTGCCCCATTCGTTGCAAGCTGAAGTGTGAGGGGCCCATTCTTTTGTGTAATAAGAAAATCTTGGAGAGCGGTTACATCGGGGCCAGACATCCCTACATCCAAATCTCGGGTAAATGTGGCCGAACCCGCCACAGTTGGTGTTGTTGAAACGTCGAGTGCGAGGACCGTGAGCATACCCTGCGAAGGAACCCCGCCAAGGATGATGTACTGCGAAATAAGATCTTTGAGCTTGATGATGATCGTTTGATATGTGCTTCCTCCAACGTGAGGCGAAGCTATCTGACTGTCTTCAGACGAGGTATCGCTTTTTCTACTGCTACTTCCTCCCCCACCACCACCTCCGCCCCCACCACCGTCATCTTCTTCCTCTTCTTCACAAGCCAATGTGGTGAGCGTCCGATGAATGCCGTATGAGATTCCTCCCAAAGGGTTCGATGCCCAGGCCTTAAAGTGATACGTCGTGTCACAGGTGAGAGACGAGAGCGTGGTAGAAAAAGCTCCCGTTGAAAAAGTTCCTTCTTCTGTTGTTGTAGCACCATAGGAAACGGATGTTCCGTGGATGAATCCACGAAACGTGGCATCCTGTCCGCCCGTTGCAGAGATTGAGCCGTTCAGTGTTCCTTCGGTAGAAGTGACTGATGAGGCGGCGACCGTCAGCACCGTAGGAGCAACGGCCTCCAGTTCGTCTTGGAGATTGATAGTGATGGTTCCCGTACCTGCAGTAGAAAGCCACCAGTTATCCGTTGCTTCAACGATGAGTTCAAACGATGGGTTTGTTTCAAAGTCGATGGCTGATTCGGTGTTGATGGTAATGGCTCCCGTATCTTCATCGATTGCGAATGCACTATCCGTGTTACCAGAGGAAATAGAGTACGTCAGCGTGTCTCCGCCCAATGCGTCGGTTGCTGTTGTTGTTCCTACAAATGTTCCTTCGAGGCTGTTTTCCATGAGAGAAAATGTCTCGTCAGTGACTTCGGGCACTTCATTGAACACATCAAAACAAGAAAGATCATACGTGGACATCTGATACCCAGCGTCGTTACCAAGCGTGACGATTGAGCTGTTGATTGCATCGACATACGCTCCATAGAAAGGACCGTAGCCGGCACCGGTCACCGTGAGTGCGAGGATTGGCTGATTATTGATGAAGAAAAATCCCGGCTGTCCTGAGTCTCCACCAATCTGAGCCTCGTAGAAATCAAAACGTGTTGATGGATTAGTGGCTGGAGCATGATTGAAATAAACATGCTCATTGGCAAGACCTATTGAGTAGTTGATCTCCTCGATATTTGCTTTTGCTTCCTGATCAAATATGAGAAATGGGAACTGTGGTTCTGAGAGATATCTATCCATCTCCTCTTTTGGAATGACGGGATAAAAAGCTATCGACGCTGGAACATCGGAATCAAGAACACCGAGCTGTACATCCTCTCCAGCATCAGGCTGAAAGACAACTGAGCGTTGTGCCTGCAAAGTGCGTGTAACGATTGTGTTGTCATCTGCAACAAAAACAACCGTCGAGCCATTTGCGATTGGAAAATGTTTTGCAAAGACGATATGTCGCGGAGAAATGAGGACTCCAGCCTTCGTAAAATTCGAACCCGAATTCCACGGCGATGCTCCTGTGAGATCGAGTGGCGCGTCCCCTTCCATGGTCCACACCGTCGCGCTCCGCGTCCACGGATCTGTTGCATTCCCGCGCGTCGTGAACATCTTCTTGGTGCTGTCGTCCGCGGTCAGTCCATCGATGCGATAGTCAACTTCGTGACTCATTTCTGCAATGAGATCAGTTGAATAGAGAGCCTCACAACTTGTTGGTTCGAAGACGTCGGCAAAAAGAACATGCACTGGAAGTAAACTAGCGAGCGCAATCGCACCCACGAGCGCGCTTTGTTTTTTTAGGGAAATGGGAGACATGACTTCAAGGCCACAGTATAGCAAAAACCACGGATTTCCGTGGTTTTTGCTTCAACGCTATGTTCGAGTAACAGTTTCTAGCTGTCCTAGTCCAGCTCGTTGTCGATGTCGTCCAAAACATCATTGATCTCGTCGACGATGTCGATGACCTCGTCCCAATCCTCATCATCGAAGGCGTCTTCCGCATCGTCGAGAAGATCCTGTGCCTCGTCGAGAAGGTCTTCTGCGTCGTCAACATTATCTCCATCATCTTCAGCTTCGCTAATGTCATCTTCTGCACTATCGATGTCGTCCTCCGCCTCATCAATTGCGTCTTGTGCGTCTTCTTCGTCTGCGTCGCTATCACCATCACCGTCAATCTCATCCTGAGCATCGTCGGCGGTGTTGCGAGCTTCGTCAGCATAATCAACGGCTTCGCCATAAGCACCTTCGATGAACGCACGGAAGGCGTCAAAGAGGCTCTCGTTTGCCTCATCAATCAAATCTTCTGCGTCACCAGTGTCATCATCATCTTTTTCAGCCTTGTTGAATTCTTTTTTGGCATCTTCGAGCGACTCAATAGCAGCCTTGATTCTTGTGCGCGCGTTTTTCTCTTGTGTTGACTGAGCTGATACTGCCGGAGTCGCAGGTGTTGCTGGCTTTACTGTTGGAGTTGCCGGCGTTGCAGGAGTAGCCGCTGCCACAAGCGACTTGGTGTATGAGAGACGCGACAGTGGACCAAAGGTACCTGTTGCAGGCGAGATGCCGCGGGCGGTCTGCCATTTCTTGACCGCATCAACGGTCTTTTCGCGGTAGAGGCTCGTTTCGTTGCCCGGAGAACCAACACCTTCGGTTGCAACGGTGTATCCAGCGCCGTTGAGATACTTTTGCAAACAACGAATGTCTTCGCCGGTGTCACCGAGCGCGAGGTCGCGAGTGAACGTACACTGAACGTCGGCTGCGCGTGCGCTCTGGGCGAATGCGAGCCCTGCGACGATGAGCGCGAGGAGAGAAAGCTTGGTTATGAGAGTATTTTTCATAAAATCAATTAGAGAGTAAGGCGACTGCGAGATACTTATAAAGTATAGAACACATCCGAGTACACTTGAAGGCTCACCGTGGTGTGAGAAGAGTATACTTATGGGTATGAAAACCATCACCACACACTCAACACGATATGCGGCGATGATGTTCGTCACTGTGGCGTTCGTCTTAAGCGCTTTTCCATCATTTGCATCAGCAAAAGACCTCGAAGTATCGGGCTGGATTCCCTATTGGACATCCGGAGCTCCAAAAGCTGCCCAAAAACACATCGACGATCTCTATATGATCCATCCGTTCGGCTACGCACTCCAAAGCACCGGCGATATCAAAGACTTGATGGATATCAAAAAGAGCGCGTGGAAGAACCTTTTGAAAAAAGCAGACAAAGAAGACGTCTTAATCGTCCCTACCATCACTACGAGCAACGGTTCGCTCGTCCACACGATTCTCAGCGATAGTGACTTACGTAAAGATCACATCAAAAAGATCCTCGCTGTCGTCAAAAAGCAGAAATTCGACGGTATCGATATCGACTATGAGGGAAAACTCTCGATGACCAAGGATTACTATTCTCTCTTTCTCAAAGAGTTGAAGAAGGGGCTCGGCAAAAAGATTCTTTCGTGCACCATTGAGGCGCGCACACCGCCCGAGGATCTTTATCGCGTTGTTCCTGCTGACATCGCATATGCCAACGACTACGAAGCGATTGCACAATACTGTGACCGCGTAAACATCATGGCCTACGACCAGCAACGCGCAGACATCACACTCAATGATGCGAACAAAGGTGAACCGTATATCCCCGTCTCCGATGACGCATGGGTACGCAAAGTGCTCGACTTCACGCTCCAGACCATTCCTAAGAACAAGGTGGTACTCGGCATCGCTACGTACGGACACGAATACGAAGTCTTGGTGACTCCGAACCAATATACCGAATATCGACGTGCGGGCGCATACAATCTTCCGGGTATCGAAAAGAAGATTGCAAAATACGATATCGAACCAAGCCGAACAAAAGCCGGTGAGCTTGGGTTCTCATATTCTGATCTCATGAAGCATGCCCCGCAGTTCATCACGAACTTCTCAATCCCAGCAAACACGCCCGAGAGCCTCAAGGTCGCGGCACGCAGCCTCGCCTACTCGAACGCGACTGGTAACGTGGCAGTGTTTCAGTACGTGACATGGAGCGATGCACAAGCCATGAAAGACAAAATCGACTTGGCAAAAGAATTCGACCTCCGTGGCGTCGCGCTCTTTAAAATCGACGGACAGGAAGACCAGGATGTGTGGGAGGAGTTTGAGTAAGGTCTAGACCTTTTCGACAAGAAGCACATACGTCGAATTCTTGAAGCGGAATCGATTCTTATACAAAGGATCGATGCTGGAATCACTGTTCTTCACTTTCAGCATCTTAATCGGTTTGAAGCCCGCCTTAGAAAGATCTTCACGAATCATGTCGATCGATTTAGCCAAGATTTTTATCTTGGTGACGTTCCTCCCTTTGCCAAGATTGATAGGCAGTTGGGTATTGATGAGCTTTGGGTCATCGGTAAGACATTGAAAAAGCGCCAAGAAGTGCCCACCTTTCTTTGTGACTCGTGAGAGCTCTTTGAATTGTCCTCGCAAGTCGCGGATATAGTGCAGAACGAATCGTGAGAAGACGATATCAAATTGTCCCGCTTTTTGTTTAAGCTTTGTGCCATTGATGGAGAATTCGCTTTTCGAAAGCTTCTTTGCTTTTGCCAAACGGATCATCTGAGCGCTCGAATCAACGCCAACAATTTTCTTTGCACCCATAGCGAGAAGTCTTTCCGCTTCAGAACCATCACCACATCCAAAATCGAGGACCGTCGCGCCTTTTATCCCAATCTTCTTGAGAAGCGGTGTGAGGAACTTATCGGACGAACGATAACGATTCCTGTTCTTGGCGTATGTATCTGCAAGAGATTTTGAGTAACCCATGAAAAGATAATACCCGACCTACACCCGCTCCCCTATCTGCTCACGCCACATAGCGGCGTAGAGGCCTTTCTTTTCCAAGAGTTCATCGTGCGTGCCGGACTCGACGACAACACCTTTTTCGAGAACGTGGATTTTATCTGCATGCATGATGGTCGAAAGGCGGTGCGCGATGAGGACGGTGATGTGTGCGTGCGAGGTTGATACGCTCCGAATGGTCTTACCGATCTCGGCTTCCGTAATCGAATCGAGAGCGCTCGTAGCCTCATCAAAAATAAGAATATTTGGATTTCGAAGAAGCGCACGAGCGATGGAGAGACGTTGCTTCTCACCTCCTGAAATCTTTACACCACCCTCTCCGATGATGGTGTCGAGGCCCTGCCCGCCACGCTCAAGGAGATTGTGACATTGAGCTTTGTGAAGCGCGTCCAAACATTCTTCATCAGTTGCTTTAGGATTTACGAAAAGCAGGTTCTCACGAATGGTGCCGGAGAAGAGTTGTGTGTCCTGGGTCACGAAACCGATTTGTGTACGAAGCTCATCTTTGTCGATGCCATCATACGGAACGTCGTTGTACAGAATCGTGCCAGATGTAGGTTCATACAATCCAACAAGAAGCTTCACGAGTGATGTCTTTCCAGATCCCGATGGTCCTACAAAGGCAATGGTTTCTCCACGATGAACTTGGTACGAAATACCCGAGAGAGCGTGCGTTGTGCTCGATTTGTATCCGAATGAGACATCTTTGAACTCAAGCGTCTCGATGACGCCAATACTTTGTGGTGAAAGCGCCTTGGTCTCCGCAGGTGTTGCCATGAGCGTGCTGTAGTTGGCGAGTGATGCTTCGGCCTGACGATACGTGCTCATGTATGTGGTGATTTGCGACAACGGGAAGAAAAGCCAGAACGAGTAAATGTTTAAAGAGAGATACTGTCCGAATGTAATTCTCTCGATGAAGATGAGATAGAACAAAAAGAGATAGAGTCCAGCGCGGACCATGTTCGTTACCGTACCTTGAACGAAATCGAGCATGCGGAGATAGCGCAGCTTTTTGAGCTCCAGCGCCAAGATCTTTTCTGTCACCGCATTCAAACGTTCTACTTCTTGGTTCGAGAGACCAAGCGCCTTTACGAGTTCGATGTTCCTCAACGATTCGGTCGTCGCTCCGGCAAGCGCGGTTGTTTCCGCTACGATGGCCTGCTGTATCGTTTTGATCTTCTTTGAGAACAGTATCGTTATGCCACCTACAACAACAATCATGCCCACAAAGATGAGCGGTATGACCCAGTAGACGAGACCGGTGTAGACGAGGATGAAAGCAAGAATGACCACCGACGTGAAGACGACATTGATTGTTTCAAGAACGAGCTTCTCGGTATCTTGTCGCGCCTTTTGGAGCTTGCCCAACGTCTCTCCGCTTCGCTCGTCTTCGAACACAGCGTACGGAAGGTCGAGAGAATGCTTCACACCCTCGCGATACATATCCGCTCCAGATCGCTGGCTTATGGTGTTCAAGTAATAATCCTGGAAACCTTTGGCCACACGCGAAATGAAAGCGTTAGCGATGAAGACCAGAAGCAAAAGAATGGTGCCGTGGAAGAATGCCTCCCGGCTGATCTCACTGAAACGAAGCGCATAGTCATCGATGATGCGCTGGAAGATGATCGGCTCGAACAGCGAAAAGACTTGGTTGACCGTGGCAAGAACAAGCACGAGCAAACAAAGCTTCCAGTATTTTTGAAGGTATGAGGTTAAAAGATGCATGGGCGCCACTATAGCAAACCGAGAGCCTCTCTCACTAGAGCCCCACAGCAATAAATAGATTGAAGAAAAGATGAAAACCCAACGCGAGTGCGAGGCCAAGTAGCCCCGCCCATTTTGATTTAAAGATCATTATCGGCAACATAATGATGATAGGAGTGATGGTGTGGAGCGGGATAGTTGTCATGAAGCGTGTCCAAAAATCCTGGTAGAGCTGTGTCTGTACGGCAGGCATAAGGTAGAGCATGGTCTCAGAGACACCGAACAAAAAACCAAAGACTCCGGACCAGACGATGCGCGAGACACCACCTGATAAACGCGCTATCAAAAAAATCACCACAAGTGCCTTTGCTACCTCCTCGAGGATTTCTGAACCAATAAAACCATACACAAACGGGAGAAGAAGGAGTGGTACGAATACGCCAAGCCCAACGACAAGTGCACCAATAATCAATCCATGGAGTCTCCCCTCTTCGTCACGCATTGCATCAGATTCCATCATGTTCAAGAGGCATCGATACGATCATGATAAACATCCTTACGAACTGGAGTCTTTGTTGGTTGTGGGCGACGTGATGGTGGCGGTGGAATATCGCGAGGAGGTTGTGGATTCTGCATGAGGTGTGATGCAAGACGCATCTGGCTTCGCCACATTGCAAAGATAACAGCGGCAAGCATACCGAATCCGAGAATGATGGCCACGATAATCATCCACGTCGATCCAATCTGGATGCCAGACAATCGTCCAAAGACACCGCGCGATGCATCTGCCTCTGTGACAAGCTCGCGAAGCTTGATCATATTCTGCTCCACGCTGGCCATACGGAGCTTGTTTTCACGGTAGTTGAGGATGTGAATTTGAGGTTCGAGCGTTTCTCCCTGACGAAGGAGAATCATTCCGAGCGTCGTTTCAATATCATTTGCAATGAGCATGCCTGACGCTTCGTATTGAGTACCCTTGAGGCTCTCCCCCATCTCGAGCGCTTGGCGCTTAAGCGTCTCGACTTCTTCTTCATCAAACTGCCAGATATCTTCGACGTGGACCTTGCGCACGACGGAGCCATGCGGTGCAAGCACAATGCTCGAGTGAACGTAGTACGAACCCGCGAGCGGATCAAAGTCGATTTGTAGTCCGTCGAGATCGAGCACGTGCTCAGGACGAACTTCTTCTGGAAGGAATGATTTGAACTGAACTGTCTGTTCTGTATCGGTAGGGTTGCTGATGAGGAAACCGAATTTGACGGAACCCCACTCGAGGAATGAGTTCACTTTGACGTTACCCGCGTCCTCGGTAATCTGACGAACAACAGTTGTGATTGATCGAATCTCGGTCACTTTGTCTTGCACGTCACGAAGGCTCCCCATACTTTCGTTTCCGATAGTGAGAAGTGATTTGAAACCAGAAGACTTTGGATCGACGTTTCCGATGAGATTAATTGTCTTTGACAGCTTGGCTGAATCCGCAAGAATCATTTCGCGAAGGTCACTAATGTCTCGGTCGAGTGTTGATAGCGACACGCGTTGTGAAGAGCCACTGTTGGACGACTCATTTGAGTCGTCATCGTCATCATCGCCACCGGTTTCTGCGGCTACCGCATCAAACTGGACCGATGCGCCCGACGTTCCGGACACATAATCAACAACAATCTTGAACCAGTAGGTTCCCTCGGTTGGCACGGTTGCTTCGAGGTCAACATCATACGACTCATCGGCGGCAAGGAGTTTTGCAGCTGATGCAGTGTAGATTGGAGCGTCATCACATCCATCCGACTCATCGTCGACGACACACCACGTGTAGTTATATTCCTGAGCGGAACCACCCTCGTTGGTTATCGTAACCTCCGCCACGATTGATGGAATCTCATTGTCTGATATGTCATTAATGACGACTTCGGCCGGAGAACCCGAGAGTGCCCAGA
>JAUPUE010000053.1 GCA_030917725.1 Patescibacteria group bacterium | reverse complement strand
GGCACCCCATCAACCACATCAGGTACCTACACCCGCGACCTCGACCTCAACAGTGAAGGCTCTGACGTAACAGCACTCCAACTCTTCCTCATTGCTCAAAACAAAGGTCCACAGGCTCAAGCACTCGCAGTTGTTGGAGCCACAGGCTTCTTTGGACCTCTTACTCAAGCAGCTCTTGCAGAGTTCCAACTCGCAGTTGGTATCACACCTGCAGTTGGGTTCTTTGGACCGGTGACGAGAGCCTTCGTGAACGGTCTTTAGTCATCAGACGAATTCCATACGTTTTTGAACGCCCCGACCTGTCTGCCGACAGGCAGAAAAGGGGCGTTCTCGTTGTGCTAAAATAGGCGATATGAGCCTTTTCAAAAACATCTTCTTTGCGGTTGTCTTGGGTGTGGTGGCGTGGTTCTTATACATCCAGTTCGCGGGGCCTAATGCGGTCGTTCCTCCCGAAGGAGAGGCGTCGCTTCCATTCACACACGAAGCAACGACAACGACATATCATGTCACCATCGATCTTCCTACCACTCCGAATGCAGTACTCAACGATTCTGTCCGTGCATATGCAGATGCGCGCATTGCCGAATTTGATGAGATGTATGGTCCGGCCGCTTTTTCAGCCGAGGATCTCGATATGCTCGGGTTCACCACTCGCGACATGCGCTATGAGCAATTCATCAGTGGGGAAGTGTGGTCATCCGGAACACTCGACGGGATGATTGTTCAGGAATACAACTTCACCGGTGGAGCACACGGTGGCACGTCGCTCGCACCATTTATGTATGACGATGCCGGCAACGAGCTCCGTCTCAAAGACCTCTTCGTTGATGGTGCACCATATTTGGAACGTATTGCACAGGCTGTGGTACCGCGTCTCAAGACTGACCTCGAAACGAATCAGATTTTTAATCAAGAAATGTTTGAGGCGGGAACAAAAGCAGACGAGGGCAACTATATGGTATTCTCTCTCGCCACCGCCTCAGGCGGGGTCCCGCCAACGGCGGGGGACGACTCATCGATCACGTTCTACTTCAACCAATATCAAGTCGCTCCGTATGCGGCTGGTATTCTCGAAGTGACTGTCCCGCTCTCGGACTTCAGCGACATCCTTTCGCCAAACTATTTCTAATCAATCATCATGGAAGCGGTACCCAACATCGTCGGTAGTTTGATTATATGGGGAGTTCTTCTTATGCAACTCGCCGTCATCGTCGGAATCGTCGGTCTTTTTCTTCGACGTGATAATCGGTGGGTGGTTTTGGTTAGTCGGCATGCGCTTGCCGGTATGTTCGTTGCTGTGTTCGCCTCAATCCTCGGAAGCTATTTCTATTCGATGATTCTCGGATTCGCTCCGTGCGTTCTTTGTATCTATCAACGCTGGCTCATCATCGCTCAACTCATCATTCTCACTATTGCAGTCGCCCGCAATGATCGCGGTGTCTTTCCATATGTTGGTGGGCTTTCTATTTTTGGGTTCCTTATCGCTATCTATCACGTCGTCATTCTTCCCATCCAAGCCTCTTCGTATATCTGCGCTCCGGGGGCGGTTTCGTGTCTCGAGGGGTATGTCAGTGGCTTTGGGTATATAACAATCCCGGTCATGGCACTGACGCTTTTTGCCTTTCTCATCGTATTGTGGGCTTATGGAATGCGTGTTTCAAAAGGTGGTATAGTAGAAAACGTTATCAAGTAAGCTTTTCCTAGGTTTTTAACTTAAATCTGTATGAATCAAAAGGCGCTTTACGGCATTCTTATCGCCGTTGTGGTCATTTTGCTTGGTCTTTGGGCCTTTAGGGCCAACCGAGCTGATGCCCCATCCGACGTGTCGACAACGACTCCCGCAACAACGACGACCACTACTGTTGAAACAACCACAACAGCACCGGTCTCACCTGCGTCTCCTGCTGTAGGTCCATCACAAGGCAACCTTGTTGATGGCGGATACACACTTTCAGTCGAGGAAAGCCTCATCTCGTGGACGGGCAGCAAGCCACTTGTTCCAGGATATGTTGACACCGGCACGCTCAATCTCAAGAGTGGCAGTATGGTTAAGGTTACTAACGGCAACATTGCCGAAGGGGAGTTTTTCATTGATATGGATTCGTTGAAGGTCATGACGTCGAGCAACACAAAGGTTGGACTCGACAAGCTCGAAGGTCATCTTCGCTCCGAAGACTTCTTCTCGATCGAGGCATATCCGAACGCAGGTTTCGTTATCAAAAATGTAACGAACGGAACGGTTACTGGTGACCTCACAATCAAAGGCATCACGAAGACAATCACGTTTCCTGCAAAGATCGAATCAGAGACGGATACTCGTATCGTTGCTGACGCTTCAGTAATCCTCAATCGCGCAAACTGGGACATTCGTTACGGTTCTGGCAGTTTCTTCGAAGATCTTGGTGATAGCATCATTGATGACAAGATTGCTATCACGCTCCACCTCGTCGCTACGAAGTAGCTTCTGGCTTTTAGCTGCTAACTTCTAGCTTTCATACAAAATACCTCCGGCGGAAGCCGGGGGTATTTTGCTATGCATATGTGGTATACCACGCGCTCTATCACTGCTATGTACTTCGGGAAGCTAAAAGCCAGAAGTTAGAAGCTAGAACCTCGCAGGGTATTCACCTTTGCTTCGAATTCATCAATCGTCGCCATAATCTCCACGACTGTCTCGGTGTCATCATCCATCAGTGCTTTGTTGAGGATTTCTTCGAGTTTGGCTCGTGTTGTGGCAATTGCTTGCTCGGTCTCATCCGAAAGGAGAGTCGGCGCTGGTCCGTCACTTACCGCCGAGGACATCATCATCATGTCTGCCGCTCCGCTCGCAGGTTCTCCTTCTAGGAAAACATCCAAAGGTTGGGGGTTAATGGGTGCTATTGGTGCGGC
>JAUPUE010000006.1 GCA_030917725.1 Patescibacteria group bacterium | reverse complement strand
GAATGAATGATTACTGCTGAACAATACCGACCCTTATATTCTATCACTCCTCTGCCGTACCAGAAGCTCGTTTCTTACGAGGCTTTCGAGCGCCGGCAAAGAACCGTTTGGTGAGCGCATTGCCACGGACCCACGAGCCGAAAGCGGCGATGTGTTCTTTGACGTCTGCAGAGACCTCATCAACGGTCTTGAGGAGCCTGATGATGTAGAAGAGGGCGATTGAGACGCCAATTGTAATAACAATGACGCCGACAGAAGCGATGACAAAGAAGATTTCCGATTTCATGATGCTATCCATGCAGTAAGTATATCAAATGGTTTCCTAATCTCCTTGAAGATATAGAGGTTAACCGATATCGCAACAATATCTCCTATCATCCAGAGACGGGCAATGAAGCCTCTGAGGACTCCATATTTCTTTTCTTTAATGACGCGCTCGAGACCGCGGATGATCTCGAATGACATGCCACGTCCTGCCTGCTTCGAAAAATAATTAAGCGCAATCTCGATTTGAAAACGTTTCTTGTAGCCAGCCGGAACGGATTGCCACAGAGAAACGCGGACCGCTCGTTCCCCACCAATGATGGGAAATACCCGCAAGAGCTTATTGAGCCAAAATGAGTGGCGCGCATGGATTCCCACATGCATGTCACGACTGCCATCCATCACCGGACCGATGATGCGATTAATATGTTCGTGCGTGAGACCAATGAGGTCTGCGTCGAGAAAAAGAACAATGTCGCTCGTTGCACTCTCGACACCCGCTTCCATTGCCTGAGCCTTTCCCTCATTCTTTTTTAGCGAGACAACCCGTGCACCAGCTGCTTCTGCCCGAGCTGCAGTATCGTCCGTCGAACCATCATCCACAACAATGACTTCAACTACCTGAGGATGTGTGCGAGCGACGGCCACGACAGTGGCAATTGTCTTTTCCTCATCGAATGCTGGAATAATTACCGAGACCATGTGCGAGATATGATACGGCCAATAAGAAAATGCCCGGTAACAACAAGGACCACAAAAATCAGAAACGCTATCTGCGCCGAGTACACACTCTGCGAAAGTGTTTCAACTGAAGATTTCGTCCCAATAGCAAGACCGGTGAGTGCACCGCTCAAGATGACATTGCTCAAGATATTAACAGCAAGATACGGCATAAACGGCGTCCTGAAGGCTCCGGACAAGATATGAGCAACGGTTCGAGTTCCATAAACAAACTTTGAACCAAAAACAACCTTGAGACGGTGGTTGACGAAGAATTCTTGGATGGCATCCATACCGCGCGAAATACGTTGGCCCACAAAACGGCGGAGACGCTCTTCGGGAACATAGTGACCGATTCCGTAACTCACAAGGTCAGAGAGAATATTCGCTGAGAGGGTAAGCATCACAACAACTTTGAGATCAAGTTTGCCGGCAAGAGCAAGATAGACTGCGGGTAAGAAGATGCTCTCGCCCGCCAAGAAAAGAGCGACGAAGAGCAAAAGATACACATGTTCTCCGAAGAGTGGTCCGAGAACGGCGATGACGGGAGAAAGGGCTTCCATAGAGAGAACTATACCGAACTATCGCTCTTTTTCCCCTTTTTAGGCGAAGTATCCACCGACAATTCTTTTTCGAAGTAGGTGCGACCTTTTACTTTATCCGGAAGCAAATCATCTTTGGTATATCGTTCGTATCCTTTTCCATAGCCAATCTCTTTCATGAGCTTCGTCGGGGCATTGCGAATACTCATTGGAACAGGGAGATTTCCATGCTGTTGCACGTCTTTTTGCGCAGCGCCGAGCGCATCGTAGATTCGTCTATCCTTCGGAGCGAGCGAAAGATAGACAACACCATGAGCCAAGTTGAGCCGACACTCTGGATAGCCAATTGTTTCGACTGCACGGAACACCTCGTTGGCGACAACAAGCGCAGTCGGCTGTGAGACACCAATATCTTCGGACGCAAAGATGACCATGCGTCGTGCGATGAACTTGGCATCTTCTCCTGCATCAATCATCCGCGCGAGATAGTAGAGTGCCGCATCAGGCTGGCTTGCACGCATGCTTTTGATAAATGCACTGATGGTGTTGTAGTGTTCCTCCCCCTTTTTGTCATAACGGAGATGCTTCGATTGGAGTGTGTTTTTGAGATTCTCGAGCGTCACCTTTCCATAGAGTTGCATTGTCGCGTCCATGAGCGTAAGCATCTGACGTGCATCACCGTTGGCCATCAAAATGAGCCACTCGCGCGCATCTTTGAGGAGTGGAATCTTCGTTCGCTTGAGGATTGCAGTCATGTCATCAGCATCGAGCTCATTGAGCGTGAACACACGCGTTCGTGATAAGAGCGGCGCGATCACCTCGAAGCTCGGGTTCTCCGTCGTTGCACCGATAAGCGTCAGCTCGCCCGATTCAACGAACGGTAGCAAGAAATCCTGCTGTGATTTATTGAAACGATGAATCTCGTCGAGGAACAAGACCTTAGGACGAGCATCGAACGTGAGCTCACCTTTTCCTTCTGCAACGATTGCTTTGATATCGTCTTTGCCGGCGCTCACCGCAGAGAGCTCATAGAAACGTGCATCAAGCGCCTGCGCATAGAGACGCGCAAGTGTTGTCTTTCCAACACCAGGTGGACCCCACAAGATAAAGGATGAGAGATGCTTCTTTTCAATCGCGACGCGAAGCGGCTTCCCCACCCCCGTGAGATGTTTTTGTCCTACGAACTCTTTGAGATTCTTTGGGCGGATACGGGATGCGAGCGGTTCCATAGACACCATTGTACGTTCGTTCACTGAGGAAAGAAAACACTCTACGAAAAACGACCCCCTCGTGGGGGTCGTTTTATACTTTGTGAAATAAGGCTTATCGGCGGGACTTTGCACGCTCGTTCTCGCTGAGGAACTGCTTGCGCAAGCGAACGCTCTTGGGAGTGATTTCGAGGTATTCGTCTTCGGTCATGAACTCGAGACCGCGTTCGATGGTCAAGTCGATTGGTGGAACGAGATCCATCGCTTCATCGGTACCCGATGCGCGCATGTTGGTAAGCTGCTTACCCTTGGTTGGGTTC
>JAUPUE010000004.1 GCA_030917725.1 Patescibacteria group bacterium | reverse complement strand
GAATGAATGATTACTGCTGAACAATACCGACCCTTATATTCTATCACTCCTCTGCCGTACCAGAAGCTCGTTTCTTACGAGGCTTTCGAGCGCCGGCAAAGAACCGTTTGGTGAGCGCATTTCCACGAACCCACGAGCCGAAAGCGGCGATGTGTTCTTTGACGTCTGCAGAGACCTCATCAACGGTCTTGAGAAGCCTAATGATATAGAAAAGGGCAATCGAAACACCAATCGTAATAATAATGACGCCGACAGAAGCAATGACGAAGAAGATTTCTGATTTCATGATGCTATCCATGCATCAAGTATAACGCCTCTTATTTCTTTTTCCGAGACGGAGTATCCACCGGCAGCTCTTTTTCGAAGTAGGTGCGACCTTTTACTTTATCCGGAAGCAAATCATCTTTGGTATATCGTTCGTATCCTTTTCCATAACCGATTTCTTTCATAAGCTTTGTCGGCGCATTGCGAATACTCATTGGAACAGGGAGATTTCCATGCTGTTGCACATCTTTTTGCGCAGCGCCGAGCGCGTTGTAAATCCGCCTGTCTTTGGGAGCAAGCGAAAGATACACAACCCCTTGTGCGAGGTTAAGCCGACACTCTGGATAGCCAATTGTTTCGACTGCACGGAAGACTTCGTTGGCGACAACAAGTGCGGTCGGCTGTGAGACACCAATATCTTCGGATGCAAAAATAACCATACGACGCGCGATGAACTTGGCATCTTCTCCCGCATCAATCATCCGCGCGAGATAGTAGAGCGCGGCATCGGGCTGGCTTGCACGCATGCTTTTGATGAAAGCACTGATAGTGTTGTAGTGCTCCTCCCCTTTTTTGTCATAACGGAGATGCTTCGATTGGAGTGTGTTTTTGAGATTCTCGAGTGTCACCTTTCCATAGAGTTGCATCGTCGCGTCCATGAGGGTAAGCATCTGGCGCGCGTCACCGTTGGCCATCTCAATGAGCCACTCACGCGCATCTTTGAGAAGTGGGATCTTCGTCCGCTTCAGGATTGCGGTCATGTCATCAGCATCGAGCTCATTGAGCGTGAACACACGCGTGCGTGATAGAAGTGGTGCAATCACCTCAAAGCTTGGATTCTCTGTCGTTGCACCAATGAGCGTCAGCTCGCCTGATTCGACGAACGGCAGCAAGAAATCCTGCTGTGATTTATTGAAACGATGAATTTCATCAAGGAACAAGACTTTGGGACGAGCATCGAACGTGAGCTCACCTTTTCCTTCTGCAACAATCGCCTTGATGTCATCTTTGCCCGCACTCACCGCAGAGAGCTCATAGAAACGTGCATCGAGCGCCTGTGCATACAAGCGCGCGAGCGTCGTCTTACCAACACCTGGCGGACCCCACAAGATAAACGATGAGAGATGCTTCTTTTCAATCGCAACGCGAAGCGGCTTCCCCACTCCCGTGAGATGTTTTTGTCCCACGAACTCTTTGAGATTCTTTGGGCGAATGCGGGATGCGAGCGGTTCCATAGACTCTATTGTACGTTCGTTCACTCCGAAATAAAACAAACATACGAAAAACGACCCTCTCGTGAGGATCGTTTTTGCTTTGTGAAATAAGGGCTATCGGCGGGACTTTGCACGCTCGTTCTCGCTGAGGAACTGCTTGCGCAAACGAACGCTCTTGGGAGTGATTTCGAGGTATTCGTCTTCGGTCATGAACTCGAGACCGCGTTCGATGGTCAAGTCGATTGGTGGAACAAGATCCATCGCTTCATCGGTACCCGATGCGCGCATGTTGGTAAGCTGCTTACCCTTGGTTGGGTTCACCATCATTTCTTCACCCTTTGAGGTATTACCAATCACCATACCTTCGTAGACTTCAACAGCAGGACCGACATAGAGAATACCGCGATCCTGAAGACCCCAAAGTGAGAAACCGAGTGTCTTGCCGGAAACCATAGTAACCATCGAGCCAACCGCGCGCTTCTTGATTTCTCCTGCGTACTTACGGAATCCAACGAAGTGCGCTGCAAGGATGCCCTCACCGCGTGTGTCGACGACGAACTGGTTGCGGTATCCAAGAAGACCGCGTGTTGGGCCTTCGAAGGTGATACGCGTTGTAACATCGTGCGCCTGCATGTTTTGCATAACGAAACCACGGTTGCTCAAACGCTCAATAATGACACCTTGGAATTCGTTTGGTGTATCAACAACGACTTCCTCGAATGGTTCAAGAACCTTGCCGTCTTCTTCCTTCATGATGGCCTTTGGCTGAGAAACTTGGAGCTCGAAGCCTTCGCGACGCATCGTTTCAAGAAGGACCGCGATATGGAGCTCACCACGTCCATAGACTTCGAATGTGTCTGGGGTTGGGAATGAAAGACGCAAACCGACGTTCACTTCGAGCTCGCGTTCGAGACGCTCACGAATCTGACGTGATGTAACGAACTTGCCTTCTTTGCCAGCAAATGGAGAGTTGTTGACGAGGAATGTGAGAACGATGGTCGGTTCATCAACAGCAATGGCAGGAAGCGGTTCGCTTGTAGCGTCAGAACAGATTGTCTCACCAATGTAGATGTCAGAAAGACCGGCAACCAAAACGATGTCACCCGCACCAGCCGACGCGACATCAACACGCTGAAGACCGTTGAATGTGAAAAGCTTGGTAATCTTGCCGGAACGAATATGACCGTCAGGCTTTTTGATGGTAACTGTCTGTCCCATGCTGATGGTGCCTTGGTAAATGCGAGCAACGGCGAGTCGTCCGAGGAAGTTGTCGTATGCGAGGTTAAAAGGTTGTGCCAAAAGCGGTGCATCAGATGATGCTGATGATGCGGGAGGAACATGAGAAAGAATCACTTCAAGAAGCGGTGAGAGGTCTTTTGATTCCTGATCAAGCTTGACCTTAGCAACACCCTCACGGCCAATCGCGTAAACAACCGGGAAGTTTGCCTGTTCGTCAGATGCACCGAGTTCGAGGAACAATTCAAGAACCTGTTCTTCACAACGGTCTGGGTCAGCGGCAGGCTTGTCGATTTTGTTGATGACAACGATTGGCTTGAGACCAAGTTCGAGTGACTTCTTGAGAACGAAGCGTGTCTGAGGCATTGGACCCTCCTGCGCGTCGACAACGAGAAGAACGGAGTCGATTGAACGCAACACACGCTCGACTTCGGAACCGAAGTCGGCGTGACCTGGCGTATCGAGGATGTTGATCTTCGTGCCCTTGTACGGAACCGAGGTGTTCTTGGCGTAAATAGTGATACCGCGTTCGAGTTCGAGTGCGTTCGAGTCCATCGAAACTCCTTCTTCCTCAACACCACCCTGACGCAAAATAGCGTCGGTAAGAGTCGTTTTACCGTGGTCGACGTGGGCGATGATGGCGATGTTGCGGATTTCCATGGGATTTTATAGATAGAAACAAAAAAGCCCGAGGGCCTGATGGGGATTATAATACAAGAAACTAGACAATAAGTCCAATCACGTCCGTGGCTCAAGCTCCCACACGCGCTCAACATCCCATCGGTCAGCAGTTTTCTTGAGAATGGCGACGTTGTCGAATCTCATACGAAAGTCGAAGCTCTTGTTCGCCTGAAGATACTCCCACGTTTTTTCAAAATCGAATGGCTTAAGAGAACCCATCGCCACAGTCATATGAAAATCTTTTCCGTTATCAAATTCATCGAATTCAAGTCTGGGCACCTCTTTCAACATACTCATCAATTCAAGGACGTCTGAAGACATCTCTTTGGAAGGAACGACATCAACATAAATGGCATCTGTATCAAAGTGCCCGAATCCTTTTAAAGAATAGTCCGAGGCGTAGTGAGAATCAGCGAAGTCATCCAAAATCTTGCGGACCGAATCAACATCTTCTTCATCCAAATCAAACCATCGTTTAAATGTGAGATGAGGAGGAATCCGATCGTGTAGTGGAAAAGCATCAAACTTTTCTACCAAATCTCTCGTAAGCGCTTCGTGCGCTTCTTTTGCCTCACCCCGTATCAGATGAACTATGTTACGACGCATAAACTAAACCCCCGCAAAGCTAATCGCGGCATACAGAACACCAGCACCGAGGAACGTCATCACCGTGGTAAGAAGCTTGGGATGTGCGTGGTGGCTTTCGGGGATGAGATCGGATGCGCCCATGTAGATGAAGAACCCAGCAAAGACCGCAAGCATAACGCCGAGTGCGTTCTCGGGGATAGAGATTGCTGCAGTCGAAAGCACGCCGAGAACGGGAGCAACCGCGGCGAACGTGAGCCATTTGAGCGCGCGAGCGTGGCTTCCCTCTCCCCGCTGAGCGGGGAGTAAAGAACGCTCAGCGTTCTCTCCTTTGAGAACAACGCCCACCGTGCTGATGCCGTCCGAGATTTTGTGGATGAGAACTGCTGTTGCGACGAGTGCACCGACTTCGACTGACACCTGGAATGCGAGGCCGACTGCGACACCATCAAAGAAGCTGTGTGCAACCAATCCTCCGGCACCCAAACCTCCAACATGCGTGTGCGCATGGTCGTGCATATCCATCCCATGATCTTGCTCTTCGCGGCGCGAGGCATGAAAGAAAAGAAGACGGTCGATGAAGAGATACGCGAAGAATCCAATCGCCATGTAAAGCGCAATCGTCGCAGGCTCGCGAAATCCTTCTGCAAGCTCGAAAGCTTCGGGAATGAGGTCAAAGAATGCAACAGCAATAACCGCACCAGCACTGAATCCCAAAACAAGGTGGAGCTTGTCGCGAAAGCGGAGCGCCAAAAGACCACCGGCAAAGGTGGCGATGAATGCTGCGATGGAAATCAAAATCAACATGTATCTATAGTATCAAATGTGTCAAATAATTGTTGCCAAAAGAAAAGGGCCCAGCGCGAAGCGTGGGCCCAATCCCGTACTGCATGGCTGCGCTACAGGTTGTTGTGGAAATCGTCGTAGCTGTTGGCGTCGACACCGAGGTTGCCGGTGTCCTGATCATCGACGAACCTCGTCGGTGTGACGAAGCCGGACGGGATGTTGGTGATGAGTGTTACCCCGTCACCGTTATTCCCATCAAACCGGTACGACATGCCTTTCATCCGCATCCGATAGGTACCCTCCGTCGCCCCGATGTTGTCGAGACGAACGATGAGCCAGAACGTCTTGGTGGTATTTGCACCGACCTTGAAGTGCGTCGGTGTATCAGCACATGGAGCCGTACAGGTCGCGGATACCCAGAATGGCGTGATGCCGCCGTTGTAGGTGACGCCAGCGCCGGACTCGATGCTGAACCAGAACCCTTTCGTCAGGTTGGGATTCACCGATCGTTCGGCCTCCTTCTCGAACCAGAGGTCGCGGCCACCAGCATGGACGGTGAATTGAACCGTGTAATCCGCCCACTCTTCGTGCCCACTGACGGGCGATTCGGCGCTCGTATCCACGAGCGCGAGAGTCGTGCACCCGGTCGGGCCCCACGAACAGAGGGTGCCGTCTTCGAAACCGTTGTTGAAAACGGTTGTGATGGCGAACGCCGGCGTGGCGACGAGAACGACTGCGAGAACTGCGGCGAACAGCAGATTGCTGATCTTCATGACTAGTTTCCTCCAGATTTGGAATGTACTTCGTTGCGTCTCGGGTCAGAGCCCGAAACTCCTACCCAATACTGTATATGATTTTTAGCTAAAAGTCAATAGCACTCCACTGCCCTATTTCCAGACCTTTTTGGCCGTTTTCTCAAGTCGATCAAGATCTTTTTCGATTCCCTTGAGCCCCGCGAGGAAAAACTTGGGGTCACGAACATTGATACCAATGCTTGCAAAAATATCCTCTGGTGTCATCGAACCACCAGCGTTTAGAAACTGCTCTATCTTCTTTGCATAGCTCTTATCGGCTTTCCACTTTTCAAAAAGAGCGCGACTGACAATCTGACCGAATGCATATGTGTAAACGTAGAAGAAATTGCGGATATGAGACCAATAGGCAAAGAAGTACCCGTCGTCATCGGTCACAGTCACTGCATCTCCCAGATAGGAACGCAGGTGCTTTGAAAGAAGTTGTGCCATTACCTCCTTCGAAAGCTGGCCTTCTTTTCGTATGCGCTCATGTAGTTCAAGCTCGAAGTTAAAGCACGCAATCTGTCTAAAAATGGTCATGACATCGCCCAGAATTTTATTGTGAAGAAAAACCACACGTTCCCGCTCAGAGAGGTTCTGCTCGATTAGCTCTCCTGCTATACATTCGAAAAATGTACTTGCCACCTCAGCAGTTGCTGTCGAGTAATGGCGATACCGGGCCGGTTGCTTGTTCGAGAGCTCTGTGTGAATCGCGTGGCCCATTTCATGTGCGAGCGTCTCGGTGGAAGTGATGTCATCCACATGATTGAGGAGAACGAATGTGTGTTCCTTTCCTGCTCCCCAACAGTACGCACCACCCCGTTTACCTTTTTTTGGATAAGCGTCTATCTGTCCATTGGCAACAAATTGATCGAGAACGGCAGCATATCGGGGATCGATGGACTCGAATGAATCTCGTACGAGTGCAACAGCTTCAGGGAACGTGAACTTCCTTTTGATGCTCCCGATTTTTGCCGCACGATCAGCAGTAGTCGTCTTCTTCACCCCCAACAACTTTGCATGGAGTTTATAGAAACGATGACTGATGTCGAATCGTTTTGAAACGGTTGCGACGACGTTCTCAACCGTTGCATCATCATTTTGATATGAGAGGACCGTACTGCTGTATGGTTTGGAGAACTTCCGACGCTCATCAAGCACTTTCTTGTGATTGACCACGGCATTAATCTCAATCTCACTGTAATCGCTTGCCGCCTTGAGCGTCTCATTGATCTTTGTATTGAGAATCTGACGATCTTTCATCGACTGGTCAGCCAATAGAGCGATTCCCTGTGCAACGGGTATCGGCTTCCCTTTCCAGAGAATTGTACGTTCATTAAGAAGCTTCTGACCCCCATCCACCCACATCGTGTGACTTGTCTGATCCAAAAGAGATGAAAGCTGCTCTTCTCCTTCAGAAAGACAATGCTTCGCGCCGCGGAATGCACGTTCGAGTGAGTACTTGTATGCTTTGAGCACAGGGTTATTGACCAGGGCTCGATGTTTCGACTGGGGAATCGCAGCAATCTTGAGACTAAAAAATTGGATGCGATTCGTCGCAGCGGTGAGACGTTGTTCATAGTGCGTCGAACGAGCCGCGAGTTTTGTATCATCCGAGTTGGAATCGGTGCGCAGTGCGAAGTACCACCACGGCTTCGCAGCGTTTACTATCGCTTCGAGCCCATCATAATCTTTGAGTGCCGCGAGGAGTTTGGATGGCGTCGATATAAAATCCTTTTTGGAATACTTCTTTTCAAACGTCACGCACGTTCGTTCGATCTCCTCCATGTCGCGTTCAATCTGCGGATCATTGTCACTCTTATACAAAAGGGTGAAATTCCATGATGTTTTATAGTCTTTGCTTCCACGTTTCTTATGTATTCCCTCTTTATGCATAGAGTTGTTGATTGTATCGCTCCAAAACGAGTTTTCCATCTCGACCAAGAAGCGGCTTACCCTGATAGAGCGTGACACCACAGTTAACGGGCGTCTCTTCCTTATCAACACGCATAAATTCTTCACGATCCCAGCGCTCCATGGTTGCTCGAAATGCGAGAAGCGTGAGGTGGTGCGATATCAACAACACGTTTTGACCCGAATGTTCTCTGATGAGTGTGTCGATGAAGCTTCGGATACGATTGCGGACATCGGCCTTGTTCTCTCCATTGAGAAAGCGGTATTCGTAGTCACCTCCACGACGATACAGTACACCTTGTTCTGGATTGAGCGTCAGATAGATGCGTCGATCGTTGTAAATAGTAGAAAGCCCATGCTCCTGTTCACGAATACGTTCTTCAAAAACCATCTTTACATCGGAGAGTTGCGGACACGTTTCGAGAATATGCTCAAATGTTTTTCGCGTCCTTAGGTATGGCGAAACAAAGACCACGTCGGGCATAGGTATCTCATTGAGTAAACGTGCCCCCGTCTCTCTCGACTGACGTATACCCTCCTCAGTGAGTGGTGTAGCATAGTCACCCTCCGAAAATGTGCCATTCAGCTCTCGGCGTGCGGCAATAGCAAGTGTTCGCAATTCGTCACTTACCCACGCTTCATCATTGGCTCCTTCGTACTCTTTTTTGAACTGACTTTCAAATATACCGAACGCAGAGCGCTCGTCTTTTTTGATTTTATTGAGGAGATTGTATGCGGACTGTCCATGTCGGACAATGCTGACACTTGCGGGCCATTTCATACGCATAGTATACACAAACCACGACACCTTTATATTGTGCGATTTTTATTGTATTTTGTGGGTATTCGATCTCTGCCGGATCGTCTAATGGTAGGACACCGCCCTTTGGAGGCGGGTATCTTGGTTCGAATCCAAGTCCGGCAATAAACATACTCTATGGATCTAAAAACCTTTAAGAAGTTCGAGCAATCAGGTTTCATCTTTGAGTCAGCGAGTGGCTTTAGATTAGGCGTCGATATCGGCAATAAGACTCCAATCGAAAACCTCGAAGGTGTCGCATGCGACGCGATGCTCGTCTCGCACATTCACGGCGATCACTTTTTCCCAGAGAACATACGAAAGCTTTCTCCCAAAGATCTCTATTTGAACGACGAGTGCCGTGCTTCCCTTCCAGAGGGAGCTTTGTCATGCGAACTCAAGCACATCGAGGCGGGAACAACGTTTGGTATAGGAGATTTCAAAATCACTGCATTCACCGTTGACCACGGTCCCAACATCAATCCACTCAAAGAAAATCTAGGCTTTCTCATCGAAGTTGATGATAAGAAAATCTACTTTCCAGGAGATATGTTCTATCCATCTGGAATAGACACGACTGCACTCGAAGTCGATCTCCTCCTGGTTCCCGTCGGAACGCATTACACATTCGGCCCACAAGAAGCGATTGATTTCGTAAAAACATTCAAGGAAGCAAGGATAGTAGTCCCTATGCACTTCGAGAATAAACCCGAGACCCGAGATGAGTTCCTCGAGCTCGCGCGAAAGGAAGGGATTCCTGCGCAGAATTAAGCAGCGCTTTTGACACTGTCTACGACGGCAAGCTCAAGTGGAAGCGATGGGAGCGCCGAACGGTCGATTTGTGCGGATGCGTCGAGAAAACGGAGCAACAATGCTGAGTTGATTGGTGACTTTGTATCTTTGGCAAGCTTCTCGAGGAGCTCGACGTCTTCTGCTGTGTATTCTTCGGAGATGTCTGCTTTGGATGCGGGAGCAAAACGCAACACAAGAACCGCGCGGAGGCGCTGAAGGATGAGTTCGGAGAAGAGTTTCATCGAGACGCCGTTTTGTGCGGCGGTTGAAATAGCACCAAGAGCAATCTCTGGCGTGCCTTCGGCGATACCAGTAACGACATCATTCACCAACGAAAGCGCCGGCGCACCGGTGATACGAGCCGCATCATCCGCAGAGATCTTTTTCTCATCGGTCGCAGTCATGATCTTTTGCAAAACACCATGTGCATCACGGAATGAGCCGCCAGCAACGAGCGCGATGATGTCAGCGGCACCAGCATCGAGCGTTCTTCCCTCTTCTTTGGCAATGTTCACCATGTGGTCGCGAAGCGTCTTGCGTGTTGGCGATTTGAACGTGTGCACCTCACAGCGTGAGATAATTGTCTCAGGCAATTTATCAAGCTCTGTCGTAGCGAGTATAAAAATGACGTGTGCCGGTGGCTCCTCGAGCGTCTTAAGAAGCGCGTTGAACGCTTCTTTGGTGAGCATGTGCACTTCGTCGATGATGTAGACCTTGTATGTCGA
>JAUPUE010000037.1 GCA_030917725.1 Patescibacteria group bacterium | reverse complement strand
GCGTGGGTGCGGCTTTTGGTTCGGACGACAGCGGTCTCAAGCGAACCCGCCGTGGTGCAGAGCGCGCAATCTTCTTGCTCACGATCGCCGTTGCGATTGCGTACGCCGTCATGGCCGTCGTCTCTCTCTTGAAATAGCCCGCGACAAAAGACCGAGGCGTTAACTCGTCATGGCCATATGTCAGAGGTTCCTTCTGTGAACATCTATCTCACAAAACGCTGGCACGTTCATTTGCCCGGATCGGGCGCGCTTCGCGAGGGCATGTCATCGCTCTCATTTCTTGAGCGCGCCATTGTCATTGTGCTGTCGGTAACACTTCTCGTCTCAACGCTCATGATGCTTGGGGAGATTCGCGACATCTTCAGTCGCAGTGTTCCATCACCCGGAGGAAATCTCACCGAAGGTATCATCGGAACACCTCGCTTCATCAATCCAGTCATCGCACGCTCCGATGCCGACAAAGACCTCGTCGCGCTCATCTATTCGGGTCTCATGCGCCCGTCTCCGAGTGGTGAGCTCATCCCCGACCTCGCAGAATCATACAAAGTCTCAGACGATGGCATGACATACACCTTTACGCTTCGCAGCGGAGCGGTATTTCATGACGGAAGCCGTGTCATCGCAAACGATGTCGTCTACACCATCCACCAAATCCAGAACCCACTCAATGCAAGCCCCTTTGCGCGTGCATGGGAGGGTATCTCGGCAAGTGCTGTTGATGAACGTACGGTGGTCTTCAAGCTCGGTAAGCCGTACGCGCAGTTTATCGACAACACAACCGTCGGCATCCTTCCACGAACACTCTGGCAAGAAACGAGCGAAGAGACATTCGCGGTTCACCGTCTCAACGTTGAGCCAGTTGGTTCGGGTCCTTTCATGATTGATTCGATTCAGCGCGATGATTCTGGTATTCCATTTGCATATACACTCAAACGATTTCCTCGCTTCACGCTCGGCAGTCCATATCTCGAGCACATCACCATCATGATGTACGGCAATGAGCGCGATTTGCTCTCGGCCTTCGAAGAAGGGACCGTCGAGTCACTCCGCGATGTACAACCTTCGTATGCCGAAACCGCCGAAAAACTCGGAGCAAATGTTGACTCATACCCACTTCCTCGCACATTCGGCGCCTTCTTCAATCAGAACAAGAACCAAATCTTTACCGAGCGCGCAATCCGCAACGCCTTGAGCACCGCAATTGACCGAGAAGGCATCATCGATGACATCCTCTACGGCTACGCAACACCACTCGAAGGACCGCTTCCTCCTCCGCTCATTCCTGCAGACAAAGTTGTCGACAGCACCACCGTCGGCGAAGCTCGAGCGATTCTCGAAAATGCGGGCTGGGCACGCGGTGATGACGGTGTCTATGCCAAAAAGAGCCAGCGTCTCGCCTTTACCATTTCCACAGCAAACACCGCAGAGCTCAAACAAACAGCCGAGGCGCTCGAACGCGCATGGGAGACACTCGGCGCCGACGTGAGCGTTGAACTCTTTGATCTTGGTGCGCTTCACCAAAACATCATCCGCCCACGCGCCTACGACATCCTTCTCTTCGGACAAGTTGTCGGACGCGGCGGCGATCTCTACCCGTTCTGGCATTCGTCACAACGTAACGATCCAGGCCTCAATATCGCCCTCTATACAAACATCGAAGTCGATGATATGCTTTCGGACATTAGGACTACCCTTGACGCCGCAACACAGGACGACCTGTATGCGTCACTGGACAGCGAGATTACGGCAGACGTCCCAGCCGTCTTTCTGTACGCTCCTCACCTCTTGTATGCGCTCCCTGGGTGGATCAAAGGTGTCGTATCGGGTCCTGTCGACGAAGCATCAGAACGATTCATGAATGTCTACGAATGGCACACTGGCACTCGGACCATTCTCACCGCATCACCGGTTCTCAACTACTAGTAGCAAATAGCAATTGGCAATTAGGAAAGGCTTTCCTGTTTTCTCAACGTTTTAAATATTGATAGATAATTATCATCGAAAATTAATCAAAGATCGTAGTTAATTGCTAATTGCCAATTGCTACTCTCTCCCTTTATGACCGACAACGAAACAAATCACTCAGCATCATCATCAGAACCACGAAGACGTCGAACATTTAGTGCCCTCGCTCCCAATGGAGCAGCTGCAGGCGCACCACGCCCACCGCGACCGCACGGACCGCGTCCTCAAGGATCACGCCCACACAGCCCACGACCTCACGGTCCCCTCGGCCGTAGGCCTATGGGCGAGGCTCGCCCAGCTGGAGCCCCTTCAACAGGAGGCGGCCGTCCTGATCGTGGCGGATCTCGTGGCGGTTCTGGACACCGCGACTCACGCGGACCATCACGCCGTCCCGCTCCCCGCTCGAGCCGTCCCGAAAACTCAAGCGTCGATAGCAAACACATTTTGCCTCCAGCAGAAGGTGTCCTTCGCATCATCCCACTTGGTGGTGTCGAAGAAATCGGAAAGAACATGACCGCTATCGAATACGGCGATGAAATCATCGTTGTCGACGCAGGTCTCCAGTTCGGCGAAGTCGAAACACCTGGTGTCGACTTCATTCTTCCTGACGTTACCTATCTCAAAGACCGCAAAGAAAAGATCAAGGCGATGTTCATCACGCACGGTCACCTCGACCACATCGGTGCTATCCCATTCGTCATCGAAGACATGGGCAATCCTCCAATTTATACCCGCGCCTTCGGTTCTCTCATGATTGCAAAGCGTCAGACAGAGTTCCCAACCGTTGAACCGCTCAACCTTCGCACGATTCAAGGCGATGAGCGCATGCAAATCGGCAAGAACTTCGTTGTGAACTTCTTTGCCATCTCACACGCGATTCCAGACTCAATGGGTCTTTTGATCGAAACCCCAGTTGGTACGATTGCATTCATCGAAGACGTTCGCGTCGACCATGTTGATGGCAAAGCTACTCAGCTCGAAATCGACCACTACGAAATCTTTAAGGACAAGAAAATCCTCCTCTTTACACTCGACTCAACGTCGGTCGAAAAGCCTGGATTCTCTATTCCTGAGTCATACGCTATCGAGACCATCGATCGCATCATGAAGGACAGCACCGGACGCCTCATCATCGGTACCTTCGCCTCGAACGTCGAGCGTATCATCCAGATGATCATGGCAGCCAACAAGTACAGCAAAAAGATTGTCGTCGACGGCCGCAGCATGAAGTCAAACCTCGAGATTGTGAAGCAACTCGACTTGGTGGACATGAGCAACATGATCCCGATTGAAGAAATGATGGATCACCCACCAAGCAAGATTCTTGTGTTGGCAACCGGTGCACAGGGTGAGGAATACGCCGTCTTCGATCGCATTGCGAACAAGACGCATAAATACATCACACTCTCGCCCTCTGACACCATTCTCTTCTCGTCATCGGTCATCCCTGGTAATGAGATGGCGATTCAGAAACTCAAAGACAACCTTTACCGCCAAGACGGAAAGATCATCACGTACCTCGACACATCAGTGCACGCGTCGGGTCACGGTAACCGTGGCGAGCTCTCGTGGATCCACCACCAGATGGACTACAAGTTCTTCATCCCGCTCCACGGTCACCACTACATGTTGAAGATTCACAAAGAGGTCGCTATCGAACGCGGTACTCCTCCGGAAAACGTCATCGTCCCAGACAACGGTTCGATTATCGAAATCTACGACAACGGCGAGAAGATTCGCGTCCTCGACCAGAAGGCGCCTTCGAACCTCATCATGGTCGACGGATTCTCAGTCGGTGGCACCCAAGAAGTCGTCCTCCGCGACCGTCAGGCATTGGCCGAAGAAGGTATCTTCGTCATCGTCGTTTCGGTGAACCCAAAGACCGGCAAGCTCCGCAAGTCGCCTGACATCATCTCGCGTGGATTCGTCTATCTCAAAGAACAGCAGGAGCTCATCTCTGCAACACGCTCACTCGTCGCACGCAGCGTCGAACGCACCTCACAGGGCATGAACCCTATCAACTTTGACATGGTCAAAAACACCGCAACCGACGAGGTTCGCAAGTTCCTCTTCCAGAAGACCGGTAAGTCGCCGATTGTTATTCCAGTGATCATCGGTATCTAGTCAAAAGCACCCGAAAGGGTGCTTTTGTTATTGCGCTCGAAATATATGGCGCAGAGCGGAGTGGATCCGGGTTTTTCCGAGCCTGCGAGGACAAAACACGGACCACGCAGCGAAGGTCCGTTAGAATCAGGTATTCCGCTCGCCCATCCCTCTGGAGAGCACAGAGACTCCGCTCCCACCATTCCTGCGGAAATGTCCCAGCCCGCCCCTCTCGCGTGTTCGCTCGGGGGCTCCCGCTCGGCCTCATCGGCCTCCGCCTGGGACATTTCCTCGGAAGGTAGGTCGCTTCGTACAATTTGAAACAAAATATCCCGTGCTACCATATTCAACATGTATAAACGCCACCTTCTCCACATAACCTACTTCCTCAACTTCTTCCTCGCCTTTTATGCTTTCTCGGTTACCTACATCAACTCGAGCATGCTCGAGCGCCACTGGGGGCCGAGCATGGTTGGATTCATCTATGCACTCGCAGCACTTGGATCGATAGCTACAATCTCATTCATTCCACGTTTGCTCAAAAACGTAGGTGATGTGCGCTGGTCAATGATTGTGATGTGCGTCGGCATCGTCACCTCTGTTGGTCTTGCTGTTGTTACAAACCCAATCGCTATCGTTTTCCTCTTCGTCCTTCACATCTCCTGTATTTCTGCTCTTCTCGTCGACATGGACGTCTTTCTTGAGAACACGTCCGAAAACGAAGAGTCCGGCGTCGTTCGTGGTACGTTTCTCACCATTGGAAACACAGCGCTCATCCTCTCGCCGTTCCTCATTGGTCTCTTGCTCGGTGATACCGAAAACTACTCACGTGTCTACTTCTTCTCGGCGGCTATCCTCATTCCTGCACTCTTCATTCTTTCGTTCTCATACAAACACTTCAAAGACCCCGTCTACACACCCACCCCGCTCCTCGGCGCACTCAAGAAGCTCATTCACCGCCCCGCACTCGCCCGCATCTCATACATCAACTTCGTCCTCCGCTTTTTCTACGCATGGATGGTCATCTACACCCCGCTCTATCTCCACACCTACATGCAGATGCCGTGGGGCGAAATTGGCATCATCTTCACCATCATGTTGATTCCGTTTGCGCTCTTTACGCTTCCGCTCGGAACGCTCGCCGACAAGGTCTATGGTGAAAAAGAAATCCTCATCGCTGGTCTCTCGATTCTTGCAATGGCAACCATCGCGCTCTTCTTCATCAAGACTCCCTCATTCTTTATCTGGGCAATGGCACTCCTCCTTACCCGCGTCGGTGCCGCGAGCGTCGACATCATGAACGAGACGTATTTCTTCAAGAACATCTCTCCCGAAGAAGCCGATATGGCAAGCGTTTGGCGAACCATCGAACCATTCGCCTATATCGTTGCTGCCATCATCGCCGGCATTCTCCTCCTCATCATTCCGCTTCCATTCCTCTTCCCTGTCCTCGGCCTCGTGGTCATCTCAGCGATTCCAGTGGCGTTGAAGTTGGAGGATACGTTGTAGGACCACCAGCAATAAGCAATTGGCAATTAAGAAATAACAAAACCCGCCGAGCACAGAGTGCAGGGCGGGGTGAAGTTGTCGAACGAAGAAGTGCTAACGAATCGGCTGGATCGGAGGCATCCGTGCCGAACGAATCGGCGCAAATGTCGCCGGAGCGAACGGGGTGCCGACTTCTTCGGACCAGGCGGAGGTGCCGCTCGTTTCGAAGCCGTCGATGAAGGGCAGGTCGTTGATAGCAGCGAGAGCCATGATGGCCTCGCTATTCACTTCGCCGTAGCCCTCGGTTCCCGTGTCGGTCGGATAGACCCACGCGCAGTCGACGGCCGAGTTCTCGAGGTAGTCTTCCCCGAGCACGATTGCCGTGTGCCAGATCTGCATGTCGGTGGTTTCCGACCGGAGACCAAGCAAAACGAACGCCGTGATTTGGGGATCGCCTTCCCACGAACCGTCCAGTTCCTGGAGAGGAAGCAGGCTTGCGGCCATGAGAAGCGCGTCGCTGTAGCGCGACACGTCGAGGTCGCCGGCGTGATACATCTCGACCAGAACCCGAATGAGGCTGCCGTGGGAGAGCGTGGTGTAGTCATACCCACCCAACAAGACATGCTCCCACTCGGCGCGACGATCCATGATCTCCTCAACCAAGCCGACGGAGTAGGTGTGCCAGCCGGAGCGCCATGCTGCGCGGATATGGGACGCAAGGTCCCAACCGGACAGCGAACCACGTCCAGCCTCGATGATGTAACGATTCACGAGAGCCGTCGGATCCGGGAACTGCCCCGTGACCCTGCCGTAAAACTGGGTGGCTTTCGTGCAGTAGGCACTGTTGCCACCGAGGTACTCGTTCGAATCGAATTCGCAGACGTTGGTCAGAAACTCCACATCCGTCGAGTACGGACGTGTTGTCGGCGCGGCGTCGTAGTTCCCGATCAACAGGTTCGCCGTCGCAAACGTCGCGAGCCCATACACAGGGTTCCCGAGAGCTCGCGTCGCGGACAGCATGCCGTCGGCAGTGACGCCGAGGACATTGTTGTACGTGGTAGTCGGCGGATCGAGCTCGGGGATGACGTACGGCCACACCCCAAAATTCAGGGTGTTGGTCGTTCCGTTCAGGTAGTCGCCCCTGAGAGCCAAGTGGTAGTCGGCTGCACACTCCAGAAACGGCTGTGCCGAGGCGGCCGAGGCCAGCAGGAACGCGAACACGCACAGGCACATCAACAATCTCTTCATTTTTCTTCCCTTTCTTTCTTCGTTGATAAGGTACAAAAAAGAGGCACGACGCCTCCCTATTTCAAACCCTACTTTAACATATTTTAAATACTTGTCTAGAGCTCCAAAAGACCACTCAGGATTACAGATGAGTAGCTTTCTCTTCCCCACCCCCACACCTTGCTCGAGCAGCATCAGAGAGAGTACAATTCTCTCACTAAAAGCTAATCGCTATTCGCTAAAAGCTCATATGCAACCAACCGTAACCGTCTACTCAACCGCCACCTGTCACTTCTGCCACATGGCCAAGGAGTTCTTTACTGCAAACAACATCGCCTTCACCGACCACAACGTCGGTACTGATCTCGAAGCGCGCAAAGTAATGGTCGACAAGACTCAACAGATGGGCGTTCCTGTCATCACGGTTGCCAAAGACGGCCACGAAGACGTCATCATTGGTTTTGATGAGGAACACCTTCGCGAACTTTTGGGAATCAAGGGATAAACGGGAGATAAAGTTGGCGATTGACGACAAAGAGAGCGAGGAGCTATACTTCTGTCATATCCAGGAAAGAGCACTTCATGAGGTTTCGTCCTCATGCGGTGCTCTTTCATTTTTGTTCCAATCTGTGGCGAAGTGTGTCGAGAAAAACAAGACGTTCTTTTGCCGTTTTCTTGATGAGAACTGAGCATGTTGCAGGTTCGGGACTTATAACACAGCAAAGCTTGTTCGATTTGTAAAGATGCTGTACAAGCGAATAGTAGTCACCGTCACTCGAAACGATGACAGCTTGTGTGTACAGCTCAAAAGAAAGGGCCGCCTGAAGCACAAGGTCAGCATCAACGTTCCCTTTAGCGTAGCCGTTTTCGTCGCGCAGGATTGGTTTGAAGATGAGCACGAAGCCCGCCCGTTGGAGCCCCGCGTACAGAGAAGCATTTTCGGGGATATATCCTATGAATAAATACGCAACGGTAACATGATATTTTTCACGCAAATAAATCCGGAACCGGGCCCAATCGAGTTTCCAGCCCATACGCTTAACACCTCGATAGAGATTCTGGCTATCGATAAACGCATAATTGTTGGGGCGCTCCATCCCCGCATCATATCCACACTCGGTAAGACGGAGATAAAATCACCTCACACATCCCACCTAAACCCATTACCAAAATGGCCGTATTTTGCTGTTTCGCGGAATTGAGGGCGACGAAGGTCGAGTGCGTTGATGATTGCGTGCGGGCGCAAATCGTATCCGGTGATTTTTTCTTGGACTCCATCAATCGTTGCAACGGCCATCAAGGGTTCGGCAACGCCAATTGCGTAGGCAATGTGCACAAACACCTCGTGCGCCCCGCGCGCTCGCAGGTAATCACACGCAATTTTACGAGCGATGTACGCCCCGCTCCTATCCACCTTTGTCGCATCCTTGCCTGAGAACGCTCCACCTCCCACAGGAATCGTTGGGCCATACGTGTCCACCGCAATCTTTCGCCCTGTGAGTCCTGTGTCAGCCTCAA
>JAUPUE010000036.1 GCA_030917725.1 Patescibacteria group bacterium | reverse complement strand
TTGTCGATGACACCTGAACCCTTCATTTCTTCGTAGAGGTCGTTACCTTCACGTGTGCGTTCACCGACACCAGCGAACACTGAGGCACCACCACCGACTTCGGCGACGTTGCGGATAAGCTCCATGAGAAGGACGGTCTTACCGACGCCGGCACCTCCGAAGAGACCGACTTTACCACCCTTGATGAACGGCGAGATGAGGTCAATGACCTTAATACCGGTTTCGAAGATCTCTGTCTTGGTTGATTGCTCCACAAATGGGGGAGCAGAGCGGTGGATTGGCCAGTGCTTCGCGAACTTTTTGGTTGGTTCGTTGAGTGCGGTACCGATGACGTTGAAGATGTTGCCGAGCACTTCTTGTCCAACTGGCACTTCGACTTGGTGTCCTGTGTTGAGGACCTCCATGCCACGCATCAAACCGTCGGTTGCTTGGAGCGAGATGGTGCGCACGCGGCCCGGTTCGAGGTGGCGGAGGATCTCAAGGTAGATCAGACGTCCTTCATGCGCGATGGTGAGCGCTGTGAAGATAGGTGGGAGTTTTGTTCCCTCCGGAAAGGTGACGTCGACGACCGGTCCGATGATTTGTGCGATTGTGCCGTTCATAAATTTATTTTAAATGACTGATTATGATGTAAGTGAACCCGCGCTGATCTCAATGATTTCCTTCGTGATCGCTGCCTGACGCGATTTGTTGTACAGGAGGCCGAGCGACTCACCAAGATCTCGCGCATTATCTGCCGCGCTTTTCATTGCTGCGCGCCGTGCCGAGTGCTCGGACGCGTTTGCTTCGAGAACAAGGTGGTAGACCTGCATCAAGACGAGATGGCGAGCGAGGCTGGCAAGGAGCGGAGTTGGCTCAGGTTCAAGAAGATAATCTCCGGTGATAGGTGCGGTTTGTTCTGTTGACCCTCCTTTGGATGTTGCAATCTCGTCGGTAAGTGCTTTAACACCTTCGTACGTGATAGGGAGAAGCGAGCGTACCAACACATCTTGTTTGAGTGCGTTGCGGAAGTGTGTCGAGAATACGGTTACCGCATCCCATGATTCGTTTTCGTATCCTTCGATAATCGCATTGGCGATCGGGCGGACCTGTTCGACACTCGCGTAGTCTCCGGCGCGGACGAATGACGCAACGATGTGCGCGCCGCGACGCTTGAGGTGCTGGATTGCTTTGAGTCCAATGCCGATGCAGTGATAGCGTTCATCGGTAAGATCGATGCCGTCTTTTGCACACATGCGGTCAAATGTTCGAAGCACTGCTCCGTTGAACGACCCTGCGAGGCCTTTGTCTGATGTCACAACAACGAAAAGCTGGTGCTTAATCGGACGAGGAGTGAGGAGTGGGGGTAATGCAGCTGCGTGGTCCTCGGGAAGATTTGTGAGCTCTTTGAGCAGGCGCAACGCCTCAAAAGCGTAGGGGCGGGAAGCGAGCGCAATCTCTTGGCTCTTGCGCATCTTGGTCGCAGCAACAAGCTCCATCGCCTTGGTGATCTGGCGGATGTTCTTGATGCTCGCGATTCTTCCTTTGAGGACGTGTGGGGATTCCATGAGTTTTACATCGTAATCGTTGGGTATACGTGTTCCGGATTTCTGTTTTCTTCCTCGATTTTTAAGAGACGGAAGCGAGGCTCTCCAGCAGAGTTCATTCCGGTGAATCGATCAATTGCGGTTGTGTACAGTTGACCATGGTCATATAGAGCCCGATAGATGACACAGAATTCGTCACCTTCCTTATCCGCATCTTTTGCGATATCAACAACGATACATTTATTGCCTCGGTAGTGTTCGTAGACTCCGTTTCGTACCACCGATGTATCAAGTTTTTTGTATTGCATATCGATTAAAAGTTTAGATGCTGAATCGTTCGAGCGCCTCGACGAGCTTTGCTTCCGTTGCATTGGTGATCTCACCGCTGTCGCGGATTTCGGTGAGAAGCGGCGCGTGGAGGCTCGTGAGGTATTCGATGAACTTCTCTTGTGTGACGGCGAGTGATTCGAGCGGCGCGTCGTTAAAGCGTCCGCGGAGCGCTGCGAAGAAAAGAACAACTTGAATCTCGAACGGAAGCGGCGAGAGGTCGTTTTGCTTGAGTACCTCGGTCATCACCTGTCCTTCGCGGATACGCTTTTTGGTCATCTCATCGACGTCTGATGCAAATTGGACGAAGGCCTGAAGCTCGCGGAACTGGGCGAGTGTAAGACGCAACTTCCCTGCCACTTTTTTCATGGCTTTGGTCTGAGCGGCAGAACCGACACGCGAGACCGAGAGACCGACGTTCACCGCAGGACGGATACCTTGGTTGAAGAGATCGCTTTCGAGATAGATCTGTCCGTCGGTAATCGAGATGACGTTCGTTGGGACGTATGCGGTGACGTCGTTGAGTTGCGTCTCGATAATCGGAAGCGCAGTGAGCGATCCACCACCTTTTTCTTTAGAAAGTTTTGCGGCGCGTTCGAGAAGACGGGAGTGAAGATAAAAGACGTCACCAGGGTATGCCTCACGACCCGGTGGACGGCGGAGGAGAAGCGAGATCTCACGGTAACCCCACGCGTGCTTTGAAAGGTCGTCGTAGACAACGACAGCGTCTTCGCCCTTGTCGCGGAAATATTCCCCGATTGCACAGCCGGTGAATGGTGCGAGGTACCACATCGATGCAGGTGATGAAGCCGGTGCTGAAACAACGATGGTGTAGGCAAGTGCGCCTTTTTCACGCAATGTCTCGACGATGCGCGCGGTCTTCGCTTCTTTTTGTCCGATAGCGACGTAGATACAAATAGGACGGCGGCGCTTGGTGTCGAACTGCTGGTTGATGATGGTGTCGAGCGCGATTGCAGTTTTTCCAGTCGTGCGGTCACCAATGATGAGCTCGCGCTGTCCACGGCCGATCGGGATCATCGCGTCAATAGCTTTGATACCGGTGTGAAGGGGAGTGTTCACCGACTCACGCTCAACAACAGACGGAGCTTCATTCTCGAGCGTATTGCGCTGTGCCTTAGTGATATCAGCGAAGAGCGGGCCTTTTCCATCAACAGGATTACAAAGAGGATCAACAACGCGACCGATCAACTCATCACCCACGGGGATCGAAAGGATGGTGCCGGTGCCGGTGACGCGACAACCCTCGGTGACGCGTGATGCATCTCCCAAGATGAGGGCACCGACCGTCTCGTCTTCCAAGTTGAGCGCGAGCGCCGCGACAGGTGCGCCGTCAGTCTCGATGGTGAGGAGTTCCTGACTCTGTGTCTTTGAAAGTCCCGAGAAACGGATGATACCGTCGGAGACTTCGATGATGCGGCCAGCCGACTCCCAATCGGGCGAGTGTTTGAATCCGGCGATCTCTTTCTTGAGTTGTTCGACGATATCGTATGACATAAATTACTTATAACTTATTGGAAAAGGCGGCTGACGGCGCGCGAGAATGAATAATCGAGCTCGTGCTCATGGTCTTTGGCAATCCTCATACCTGCAACGAGTGATGCGTCGGTTGAGAACGTCATCACATCGTCGGGACCTCCAAGGCTCTCCATCGCTGCACGTGTCTCGGGGCTGAGTGTGCGAGCTGATGTGATGGCAAAGTGCGAACCGCCGCGTTCGGTGATGAGAAGCTTCTCGATCTGCGCGAGGATTGCAGGAAGCTTGCGGCGGTCGTTGTGTTTATCGACGATCTTGAGGAGATTGCTGATGAGGACCTCGTCTGCAGCACCACCTTCGCGGCGGGCGTTTACGAATGCTTCTGCGTAGTGGCGTGCGGTGCGGTTCATGATCGGTTTTGTTTGACGTGAGTGATGGCTTGTGCGATGAGGGCATCATCAACAGCATCAGGTGAGAGTTCGACGGTCTTGAGGATGGCAGCCTTAATGATGGCCCCTTCTTCGTGAGCAAGTGCGGCATCTGCCTCGATGCGGCGACGCTTCATTATTTCTTCAAGGTTCACACGAGCTGCAGCTTCTTCGATTTTGAGCTTTTCGTCTGCAGCGGCTTTGTCTTTGACTGCTTTGATGCGAGCGTCGGCGATGACCGAGAGTCCTTCGCGTTCAGCCTCTTTCATCTTGGCTGCAGCCATTTCGTTGGCGTCGATGAGACGCTTGTCTGCCTCGTCGGCCTTTGCGAGACCTTCTTCGATGCGGGCTCGGCGCTCTTTGAGAACGCGCAAAAGCGGCGCATAGACGAATGCGCGGAGAACGATAAGAAGGATGATGAAGTTTGCTGCCTGACTCAGCAACAAACGCCAGTCGATCCCGAGTGAGCGGAAGAGATCAGCCATCGTGACGGAAACGACCGCTTAAACGAACTTGATGATGAGCGCGATAACGAGCGCGTAGATGGCGATAGCCTCGGCAAAAGCGAGAGCCAAAATCATGGCTGTCTGAACTTTTGGTGCTGCTTCAGGATTGCGTCCGATAGCGTCAGTGGCACGTGATCCGATCATACCGATAGCGATAGCTGGTCCGATAGCGCCGACTGCGATGGTTCCCATGGCTGCGACGAGTTTCATTGTCTCTAGATCCATACAAAAATTATGATATTACCCCGGTTAATACGCCGTGCATGATACCAAAAAGCCTTGAATGAGGCCAGAAAAAAGCTGTGGAGAGTGTGTTCTAATGTGCAGCTTCGGGAGCGTGGTCGTCGTGGTCGGCAATCGAAATGGCGATGAAGACGATGGTGAGCATCGAGAAGATGAGTGCTTGGATGACGCCAACAAAGACTTCGAGACCAAGAAATGGAATTGGGAGCACGTATGGAGCCAAGAAAGCGATAATCGCAAGCAAGACTTCTCCAGCAAAGACGTTTCCGAACAAACGGAATGAGAATGAAATCATCTTTGCAACCTCGGAGACCAGCTCGATGATGCCAATGAAGAAGGCAATTGGGTTTTTGAATGAGATAAATTTGGAGGCGTGTTTAAGGATACCGAGCGCTCCAATACCAAAGAGGTTTGCCGAGATAACGGAGATGATAGCGAGTGCAAGTGTGAAGTTGAGATCTGCAGACGGCGCGCGGAGCAACGGTGTTGCATGTTCACCAATGATGAACGAACCGACACCAGGCAAGAGACCGAACCAGTTTGAGAAAAGCACGAACAAGAAAATCGTTGCAACAATCGGCATGTATTTCTCAGAAAGACGGCGCTCGCCGAGAACGCTGTCCATCAAGTCGAGAAGCGCCTCAATGAACATCTCAAAGACGTTCTGAATCATTGAAGGAACAAGCTTGAATCGACCCCGGAGCCATGTGGCGAGGGCCACAAAGAGCACCATGATGATTGTCGCCAAGAAGAGGGAATTGGTTACCGGAAAAGAGCCGATGTGAAAGATCGGGTCTGCAGTAAGCGAAATGTGAGGCCC
>JAUPUE010000017.1 GCA_030917725.1 Patescibacteria group bacterium | reverse complement strand
AGAACCTTCTTGATGACGTCACGGACGACACCTTGCATGTATCCCCAGTCGGTAAGTGCGTAGAGACCGCGACCGACGAGAACAAAACGGCCATCTTTGATGAGTTCGTTGTGTGTCGTGGCAATGTGCGCCTTCTTGTCGAAGAGCTCTGCGATGCGCTTTGCAACTTCGGTAAAGTGGAGTGGTGAACCGTGCTGACGGATAGCGAGGTATGCGTAGTCACGAATACCCTTTGGTGAAATTGAGGCAGACGCTGCGGGACCCCATTCGCCGAGCGGGTTGCTACCGACTTTCTTTGAAATCTCGAGCCAACGCTTAACCATCTCTTCGCTCTGGTAGTGCTCAGAGAGTTCTTTGATATGTGAAAGGAATGTTTCGATAATCTTACCTTCGGAGACGAGATCATCATCAGAAAGGCTCGCGTAGAGTTTGTGGAGTGCTTGTTCGATTGTCTCAGCAACATCACCATCAACAAACCAACGGTGTTCGAAGTGTTCATCTTCTTTGCGCTTCTCAAATGACTCACCAACAACGAGCAAGAAGTGGAAGTGGTTGCGGACACTCGCATCCTTGGAGAGGTGCGCGAGGAAGCTTTCTTCGGAAACAATACCACCGTAGAAAAGCATCTCTTCTTTGAGTTCATCGAATGCGGGAGATTCCTTGCCGTAGACATCCGACTTGCGGATGCTTGCGAGCGCGTAGTTCTCGATTTGGCGAACGCGCTCACGAGTGATGTTGTATTCCTCACCAATAGCCTCGAGCGTCATTCGCTTGGTCTTTTCACCCAAACCGTAGCGCTTGACGATGACATCGCGAGCACGTGTCGAAAGAACCCCGATAAGTCGTTTGCCGACCTGCTTGGGGTTGAATGTCACCGCGACCGGACCGCCGGCCTTCCCTTTCGATTGTTTTGGGGTGTTTTTTGACATAAGGCTATAAAGCTTGGATTACCTTGCCTGATAAGTGTAGCATGCCTACAAAAATACGTCAATCCCCTCCCAAGACAATATTAATGACCTTATCGGGGACGTAAATAACCCTCAAAATAGAGCCTTTTTCGACCCATGGGGCTATCTTTTGGTCGCCTCGGGCAAGGGCCAAAACGGTCGCCTCGGGCGTGCCCTGTGGACAAGTAAGGACCCCGCGAACCTTCCCGTTCACCTGAACAGCAATCGAGACTTCCCCACTCGTGAGTTTTGCCGCATCAAAAGAAGGCCAATCCTCAAGGTGGATGGACGTCGTGTGACCAAGCTGTTCCCAAAGCTCTTCGGCCAAGAACGGAGCAACCGGAGCAAGCATTCGGAGAAGCGATTCATATGCGACGCGAGGAACCTCCGTCTCTTTCTCAAGAGCATTCATAAGAATCATTAACTGGCTCACTGCGGTGTTCATACGAAATCCTTCGATGTCTTCACCGATCTTCTTGATGCTCTGGTTCATAACAACAGCAAGATCGTCGGACACAGCAGCATCAGTGACACGCTGTGCACAGCGTGCGACCTTTTCCAAGAAGCGACGGGTACCAACAAGACCATCGGTTGACCATGCGATCGCCTGTTCGAACGGACCCATAAACATCTCATACACACGGAGTGCATCTGCACCGAATTCACGCACAATATCGTCGGGGTTCACTACGTTGCCATATCGCTTGCCCATCTTACGACCATCTTCACCAAAGATAAGACCGACGCTCTTGAGTTTCATAAAAGGTTCGACGTTCGAGACCATGCCGATGTCGTAGAGGAATTTGTGCCAAAAGCGCGCATAGATGAGGTGACGTGTTGCATGCTCCGCACCGCCGACATACATGTCAACCGGCGACCAGTACGCCTCTTTTTCTTTATCAACGAGCGCGTTCTCATTTTTTGGATCAATATAGCGGAGGTAGTACCACGACGAGCCCGCCCACTGCGGCATTGTGTTGGTCTCGCGCTTCGCAGGTCCGCCACATTTTGGACATGTGGTATTCACCCACTCATCAATGTTCGCGAGCGGCGATTCTCCTGTTCCTGATGGCTCGTAATGTTCAACTTCGGGAAGCGTCACCGGCAATTCGCTTTCAGGAACCGGCACAACACCATCTTTTTCACAGTGCACGAGTGGAATTGGCTCGCCCCAATAGCGCTGACGCGAGAACACCCAGTCACGGAGTTTGTATTTTGTGACCCAACGACCACCGACAGAGTCGGTAATCTGTTTCTTTGCTTCCTCATTCGACACTGTATCGAATGCGCCGGAATTCATGAGTGTGCCGCTCCATGTATTCGCTTTTCCTCCGCTGACCGCGAAGTCAAAAACAAAACGGTGGTTGTCGTGTGTAATCTCCTTAATCATTTCATCTCGTGTTTTCCACGAAACCTGGTGGAGTGCCCTTTCTTCTTCTGCGACATCATCCATCTCGCCGTCAGCAAGTTCGAGGTAGATATTCGTCGCCACAGCATGTCTGTTTACACCCTTGTGTGGCGCATAGAATTCATCAACATGCGCGAAGTCGATAACCTTCCCTGAGC
>JAUPUE010000013.1 GCA_030917725.1 Patescibacteria group bacterium | reverse complement strand
GTGATGCCTTGTGCTGCTTTGAATACACCGTCTTCGAGCATCGTCATCATGCCTTCACTCTTTCCTTGTGCTTCGATAGCATCACCCGTCGCACCTTTCATGATGAGCTCTTTGATTGTTGGAGTTACGCGTAGCACTTCGTGAATACCAATGCGTCCCTTGTAGCCATCCTCGGCGTCAGAACCTTTCTTTGGACGGTAGAACGTCACGTCTTCCCATGTGGCGCCAGTTTTGACAATTTTTTCAGTGACAAGAAAACCGAGCATGCGGTCCAAATCGACTGTTTTCCCAAGTGTCGCGAGTTCGGCTTTTGAAAGTGTGTATTCTTCTTTCTTCTCTTTTGAGAGAACGCGCACGAGACGCTGACCGATGATGATCTTAATTGTCGAAACCAAGAGAAACGGCTCAACACTCATGTCGAGCATGCGCGGGATGGCCCCAGAAGCCGAATTTGTGTGGAGTGTCGAGAGCACCAAGTGACCAGTGAGCGATGCGTTCACTGCGAGTGATGCGGTCTCGGTGTCACGAATTTCACCGACCATAATGATGTCTGGGTCTTGGCGGACGAGTGAACGGAGACCGTTACCAAATGTCATACCAATCTCAGGCTTCACCTGTGTCTGATTAATACGCGGCATCTGATACTCAACCGGATCTTCAATGGTCGAGATATTCACGTCGGGCGTATTGAGAATATCAAGCACGGTATAGAGCGTTGTCGTTTTACCCGAACCGGTCGGTCCTGTTGTAAGAATCATTCCCGTCGACTGTTTAGTCGCCCAGTGGATTGCTTCGAGCCCTTCACCATGAAAACCGAGTGCTTCGAGCGTATAACCTCCCCCACCCTCACGAAGCACACGCATAACAGTCTTTTCTCCGTAGTATGTTGGCAATGTCGAAACACGGAAGCTCACCTTCTCGCCATCAAGATCAATCTTGAATCGACCGTCTTGTGGCAGACGCTTCTCATCGAGCTTGAGGCTTGAGAGCACTTTGATGCGTGCGACGATGCCTGGTGCTGCTTGTTTTGGCAATGTCATCGCATCGTGCAACAAGCCGTCAATTCGGTAGCGAACCAAGAGTTCACGCTCCATCGGTTCGATGTGGATGTCGGATGCACCTTGAACGACAGCGTGTTTGATAAGCGTGTCGACAATGCGCACAATCGGCAAATCTTCGGCCATCTTCTTGAGGTCTTCACCCGACGCTTCGGAACCATCACCTTCGGCGATGGCGACGAGCGATGCCGCCTCGGTGCTGATGATGTCACCAAACTCCGCTTTGAGGCTCTTTTGATATTGAAGAAGGGCGCGCTTCACTGATTCTGCATCGGTGAGGCGCGGAAGGATCGAAAGACCGGTCTTCTTTTTAACGAAATCAATCGCCTGCAAGTCACCAACATCGAGCATCGCGACTTCAAGGCCGTGCGAGCTTTTTCCGTACGCAACAATGTTGTGTGTTCGAGCAATCGGTTCAGGAATGAGCGACAGGACCGCAAACTCAACCTTCTGTTCTTTAAGATCGACGAATGGAATACCGATGACATGAGCTTTAGCGCGACGCACGTCGTCTTCGGATAGTGCACCTTCGGAAACGAGCGCTTCTTCGAGCGTTGTGTCGTTTTTCTCCGCGGCTTTCTCGATATCAGCGAGCTTCGCTTCGGTTACGAGGCGTGCATCGATGAGAAATTGTTTGAACTGTTCGGTATCAACGCGCATATCTTTGCGCTTTATTGTATCAGTTCTACAAAAAAGAGAACGTGAATAAAAACGAGATATGAGAAAGCCTGTGCACGAGTGCACAGGCTGGTAGTTCCATCGATACACCGATGGATGTGTTGGGCGGTAGTGCCCGGCGCGAATCAGACTCGCAGAGAATCGATGCGTTCCCCTACGACTCGGGGATTACCGCGACCACTTCGTAGTGAAGGAGCCAGCGGTGGCCAGGGTGTGCGTACCGTGCGCTGAGACGACAGACGCCGCTGCTGGTCTTCCTGACCGTAAGCATGAACAGGGTGTCGTGCCGATCCGGGATCGGTGCCATCAACACCGAAAAACAGTCCGAGCTCGGATGCACGGTAAACACCTCCTGCAGGTGCGCCGCCGTCTCGGACGGGCAGAGGGTGCCGAACTGAGCGACGCGGTCGATCAGTTGGGTGGTCGTCGGCGGCTCGGTGAAACCGAGATCACCGACTCGACAACGACCGAGGGCGACGGTGCGCTTGGGACCCGGCTTGTTCGACCGGTGGCACAGCACCTCTCGGGCAATGAGGTCAATGCGGACCCCCTTTGCTTCGAGGCGTGTGAGGTGGTCGATGGGGTCGACACCGCCGATTCCGGCGTCCAACCAGTGGATCAACGGGCTCACCATGTGCTGCGGTGCGGCGGTGCTCATACGGCATCTCCTTTTCCTACCAGCGGTAAAGTGGGCAGAATCCTCTACACGAGAATCACAGTCCACGGTGTACTTCTGGCAGAAGGATGCTTTTTTGAAGCCTTTTTGTCAACCACCACGGCAAAAAAGAAAACCCACCTCTCTCGAAGCGGGCTTCCCTATTTCAATTGTTGCCTTGTCGCCTTTCTCTAACGGATCTCGTAGGTGATTGTCACCGATGCCGAAATGCGGTTCTCACCCGGTGTGAGGGTTGGAGCGACCGGAGCAGCACCATCGCTGTCCATCGCCATTTCCATCTTGGCGTACATCGGGTAGTAGCCACCACCGTTTTCGTTAAACGAAACGATGCGAACCAAACGGACATCGAGATCGTCGGCGAGCTGTTCTGCTTTCTCGCGTGCGTCTTCGATAGCTTCGTGGCGTGCGTCGCGCTGGAGTTCGTCTTCGTCATCAATCGTAAAGTTTGGACCGTAGATATCAGTGATGCCCTTTGCTGTAACTCCAGCAATAAGCTCACCTGCCTTGTCGGTATCGCGAATCTTCACTGAGATTGTCTGGTAAACGTCATAGCCAACCAAGACGCGGGTGTCGCCACCGTCCCAAACTGGGTATGACACTGCCCTCATAGGCTCTGCCGAACCAGTAGAAGTTTCTCCTTCGTACATAACAGATGTGTCGTACATCGGCGTAACGCCTCCGTTACGATATTCGTAACGAGGGTTTGCACTGTAGTTTGTGGTTTTGATGTCCTTTTCATCGACACCCTGTGCCTTGAGGTATTCGATTGCTGCGTTCATCTTGATTGCTGCAGCCTCTTGAGCCTCAGGAAGTGTTGCCGCTTCTTCGTTGACGCTAAAGCTGATTTCAGCAATGTCAGGAACAGCAAATACTTCGCCCTCACCGGTGATGGTGATGACATTTCCGCTCGGATACTGCGAGCCAATATATGAGTACTCGCGAAGTTTTCCAATTGCGAGAATACCAACGTAAACCGTGAGCACAATGCCAAACACATAGAGTGCCTTCATTGCGCGTTCTTTCATAAGTGAATCCATACAATAAATACTAAGTAATAATGGTAAGTCCGTTACCGACCATTATATACCGCCATAGATACGTTTCGTTACAGTCGTGTATCATGTAACGAAACGGCACCCAGACCATATATATGAGCCAGGACACAGAACGATTCCGCAGCCTCGTCGAACGCCTCAAAAGCGGTGACGAAGTTGCATTCAAAGAGCTCTACGAAAGCCTCTCCGGCCGCGTCTTCTCATACATCATTCCGCGCGTCGGCGGTCGCGAAGAAGCACTTGATGTGCTCCAGGACGTCTTTCTCGATCTGTGGTCAGCACGTTTGCGGTTTTCATATGTAAACGACGCATCGGTCTGGGGATTCATCTTCTTGATTGCTCGACGTAAGCTCGCGGAGCACTACGGCAAGCGCCGTAGAGATTCCGAAATCAGTGAGCTCCCCCAAGAGGACCGCTACGACATGGATATCAATGCTCTCGGTGATGTCCATGCAATCGAGCTCGGCATGAAAGAGCTCTCCGAAAAAGATCGCGACGTGCTGACACTGCGATACTGGAGTGGGCTCTCATTTGGAGAGATTGCTGAAGCGAACAGGAAGACGGAGACTGCGGTACGAGTCCACCATCATCGGGCGCTCGCCAAACTCGAGACTATCCTCAAGAACCATGGAAACTAACGATATGAAAAAAATCGAGAACATCCGCATTCGTCCCCTCTCGAACGAAGAGCGTTCACGCGCGTGGAACGGTATCGCGTCTCGACTTCCTTCGACGCCAGCGCTTTCGCCATTTGTATTTCCTCTTCACAAAACACTTTCATTCGCAGCCATTTTCATATTCCTTATCGGCACCGTCAGCGCCTCGGACGGTGCCCGCCCCGGACAACTTCTTTTCCCTATCGATATCGCTGTCGAACGTATCGAATCCTCAATCGACTCATCATCTCAAGTTGATCACGCACAAGAACGCTTGATTGAATTTGATGCCATGGTTGGAAGCGATGTAATTCAAGAAACTCCTCAAGAAACCCCGACAGCCGCGCGAATGGAAAAAGCAGCCGCACCAATAGCACCCATTAACCCCCAACCTTTGGATGTTTTCCTAGAAGGAGAACCTGCGAGCGGAGCGGCAGACATGATGATGATGTCCTCGGCGGTAAGTGACGGACCAGCGCCGA
>JAUPUE010000060.1 GCA_030917725.1 Patescibacteria group bacterium | reverse complement strand
CACGAATACGTCGGACGAATTTCGTAAGGATACAAGGCGACGAGGATACAAGGATACAAACAAAAACACCGACGCAATGTCGGTTTTTTGTATCCTAGTATCTTTGTATCCTCGTATCCTTTATTGAACGATGAACGGAATGAGCGCCATGATACGTGCGCGCTTGATTGCCTCGGCAACTTGGCGCTGGTGACGACCACAGACTCCTGTGTAGCGACGGGTCTTCATACGACCGTACGAGTTGATGAAAAGCTTCAACATCTCGGTGTCCTTATAGTCGATGAATTCAATCTTGTTCTTGGTGAAATAACACTGCATATGATTTGTTTAAAATGGGATATCTTCTGGGTTGATGCCTTCGCTCTGAGCGTCTGGGTACTGGATGGTGTCCATCTCAGGCTCCTTGGCGCCACCGCGTGATGCTACCGCCTCGCCACCGGTTGCAGGAGCGCCTCCTGGACCTCCAGCGCGTGGACCGAATTGTACACGTTCTGCGACGATTTCAGTGCGGTACTTCTTGGTGCCGTCATTCTTGTCGTCCCAGCTGCGAGTAACGATACGGCCTTCGATGAGAGCTGCTGAACCCTTGCGAAGGTACTGCGCGGTGGTTTCGGCCTGCTTGCCGAAGATAACGATGTTGTGGAACTCCGTGGTCTCCTGCTTGTTTCGGTCTTTGTCCATCCAAACACGGTTGGTAGCCATACCAAACGTAGCAACTGCTGATCCCGACGGAAGCGACTTGAGCTCAGGGTCACGAGTCAGATTGCCGTAGATGAGCGCTTTGTTGAGATACATGATGTGTGGTCGTTAGAGTGCTTGGTAAAACCCTCTATTCAACAACGAGCTTTGCGATCTCAGCATCAACTACTTCGACATCCATAGGCTTCTTTTCTTCGTCAGCTGCTACAGGAGCTTCTTCGACTTCGACAGGTTCCTCGACTACAGGAGCTTCGTTCGAAGGAGTCGCGAGGAGCGCAGGGTGGCGGCGGTCGCTTGCTGCCTCTTTTGAGGTCTTGATAAGGAGTGAACGAACAAGCGTGAGGCGTGCACCAAGCATCTCCTTGACCGCGTGAGCGGCTTCGGGGCTAGCTTCGAATACGAACCATGCGAAGTACGCACGGGTGAAGGTGTGGCGCTTGCGGTCGATATCCTTTTGGATTTCGTATGCAAGTTCCATGAGCATAGGCTCACCTGAACCGAGGATAGTTGCACCGTTCGAAACGAGGAATTTCTTGATATCAGCTACTTCTGCTGCTGCTCCGGCCTCATCGAGGCTTGGAACGATATGAAAAGCGGCCTCGTAGATACGAGAATCCTCCATGTCTGCCTCTGTTCCTACAATCTCTTGTTCGTCTGTCATGCGCTACAAATTAGCACGTTCTAGGGCCTCCTGCAAGGGTCTTTTTAGGAATTGTTTATGTGGGGACCACTATTCCAAACGGGGTATGACTTTCGCTGCGCGGTCCGTGTGAAATCGCTCCACAGCCACCCCTTCTTGTTCCGCTGCGGAACTCGTCGCGCCCTCCGGCGACTCCTCAAACAGTCCTCGCTCCACAGAAGGGATGGACTGCTCCGCTTAGTCAGTTTTAAAGGCCAAATACTCTCTTCGCATTCTCAAGTGTTTGTGCACGAAACGCTTCCCTATCCTCACCCCTGATATCCGCCAAGCGATCAGAGACAAAGGTGACGAAAAGGGGCGAATTGCGCTTACCACGATGAGGTACCGGTGCCGCAAAGGGTGCGTCAGTCTCGGCCATGATCATATCTGCCGGAATCGATTTGATTGTCTCGTCATAATCACTTGCAAAGGTAATCGGCCCGTCGAACGAGAGTGTGAAGCCTTTCTCGACCGCTCGCTCGGCGATTGATGTATCACCAACAAAAAAATGGAAGTTCCCTTTCACATCAGGGGACCCTGCAAGGATATCGAGTGCGTCTTCGTATGCATCCTGTGTGCCTTTTGATGAACGGCAGTGGAGCATGAGCGGGAGCTGATGCTTTTGTGCGAATTGAATCTGCTGTATAAAAAGCTCTTTCTGTTTTTCCTTATTGAAAGGCGGACGGAAGTAATCAAGACCGCACTCGCCCACCGCCACAACCTTGGGCGAAAGAAGCGATTCATAATAAGCCTCGTCGAAGACCTCCCACTTCCCTTCTGATTCCTCGATGTGGGTCGGATGGATACCGACCGTTGCATAGATATTGTCGTGCTGTGCAGCAAGCTCCACCGATTCGGCAGATGTTTTCTTATCAGTGCCGACGCAGATAGTCGCCATGCCGATGTCTTTCATCTCGGCGATGATAGCCTCACGATCCTCGTCGAATTGCGAGAAATTGAGGTGTGAATGTATGTCGATGTGTTTGAAAGTCATGAGAGAAGGATACCAGAAACAAGAAGGCTCCGCGGGGGCGTCGGAGCCCTCCTGCGGAGTCTTGGTACAGAGTCAGTAGCCGTTCGAAGTCTTCAGATTCTCGAGACCCTCGAAGACCGCTTTCAGGATGCCGATGAGAGCGAGAACCCAGAGCACCAGACCCACAACTCCGCACATGGCCGAGCTGAAAGTCCCGATTCCCCACGGCCACTGGGCAAGGTGGCCGTCCAGCCACCCCACACCCCTCGCGACGAGAGCTGCGGCAACTGACAGCCCCAGCACTTTGATGCGCTCCCAGGAACCCTCCCAGAGGGCTCTCGTGAGCACGATCCCGACGACGACAACGACGGTCCAAACGAGCGGCATGAACATCGGTCACCCCTTTCTGGTCTCCCAAAGAATGTTTCGTTCTGCAGAGACAATGCCAGAGCGTTGGAAAAAATCAAGCAGTTACTTTCCATAAAAACGAAAAGCCCACCTGACGGAGCGTGGGCTCGTCGGTGGACCTGTGGTAGAAGAGCACCTGCCGTTCTACCTCCTAACGAATTTGACAATGGGTATCCCGAGAAGTGAACTGACCAACGCTCCAATCCATATAAGAAGCATCACGACTAGCACGGACATGGTTACCTCCGTACCTAGTGGCCAGCCCCTTTTCATGATTATCGTTCCAGCAAGCACCACGCTCGCCAAAGTGGTTGAGGCGTTGAGCCTAAGTGCTAGCACCAATCGCCGCCTATTCAAGAAGACGTCCTGGCGCTGCACCCGGTGAAGAATCACCATCAGAACCAGTGTGATGATGAAAATAACAATCGAAACATAAAGAAGAAGGGACATGGTGATGGCTCCTTTCGGGGAGATTGCTTCGTGGTTTGAACCCACCACGATGGACTTAAATCACGAAGCAATCATTCTCAAAGACCCAATTTCTAAGCCGTATTATAGCAGATATAAACCTCCTGTCAATAGAGTATTGCGGCTTCCCTTTAAGCCTCCCTCCTCGAAAACATATTCTCCGGCTTCTTGTTGGCCTTCACGGCATCTTTGATGATTTGAGATGTTGAAGGCATGAGTGGGTTGAGCATGCGGCCAATGGTGTACAGCCGTACCGCAAGGTCGGCGATGAGCGCTCTCCCCTTCTCGGCATCATCTTTGACCACCTTAAATGGCTGTGACTCCTGGATGAGGGCATCACACTCGGCGATCTTCTGCCAGATCAAATCAGAAGCTTCGTTGAACTTGAATGCATCGAGGAGCGCGAAGTAGTCGGTAAAATCTTCCTTCTCTGCAACAACCACCGGTTCGGTGAGATGTTCTTCGGCCATCTTCATGACGCGCGACGCGAGATTGCCAAGACCGTTGGCGAGACCGGCGTTGTAGCTCTCGACGAAGCGCTCGCGCGTAAAGTCAGAATCTTCGAATGGGTGCACGTGGCGCAAAAAGAAATAACGCACCGCGTCGATGCCGAATTCTTCTGCATAGTCGAACGGGTCAAGAACGTTCCCGAGCGACTTGCTCATCTTCTGTCCCCCGCTTGTGATGAAGCCGTGATAGAAAACGTGCTGAGTCGGAGGAACATTGGCAGATAGCAACATCGCCTGCCACATTATCGATTGCATACGAACCTGGTCCTTTCCAGCGACTTGGAGCGTCTCGCCATTCATCCAGTATTTGGTGAAATTAGAATCAGCACTCTCATTGGGCCAATCGAGCGTCGAAATATAGTTGGTAAGTGCATCAAACCAGACGTACATCACTTGGGATTCATCGCCAGGAACTGGAATACCCCACGACATCTTTTCTTTCAAACGCGAGATGCTGAAATCCTGAAAACCATCACCATTTACAAAGTTGATTGCATCATTCTTGCGAGCTAGTGGTGTTACAACATCGCCCGCAAGGTACGCGAGGAGTGCGTCTTTGTATTTGGAAAGCTTAAAGAAATAATTCTCCTCATCGACAATCTGAAGCTCGAGGTTTAAGTGGATAGGACACTTCCCTTCTACCAGCTCAGAGTCAGTCTTTTCGAGTTCACAACCAACGCAATATTTTGTCTTGTAGTTCTTTTTGTAGATATCTCCTGCGGCTTCACAGCGCTTCCAGATCTCTTGCGCAGCCTGAATGTGTTTCTCATCGGTCGTCCGGATGAATGCATCATACGAAAGATTCAGCTTCTCTTTGAGAGCCGTGAATCGCTCAGCGTAGAAATCGACGTACTCTTTGACGTCACGTCCTTCTTTGACCGCCTTGTCGTAGATCTTTTGACCGTGCTCATCGGTGCCAGTGTTAAAGAACACCTCGTCATCACGAAGCCGTCGACTACGCGCGAGCGCGTCTGCCTGTACGAATTCGAGCGCATGTCCGACGTGCGGTTTGTCGTTGACGTACGGGAGCGTCGTTGTGATGTAGAAAGGCCTGCTCATGAGAAGTGGTTAAACTGCAGGCGTACCTTCGTGAGGAGCTGCTGCTGCATTCGCGCGCAGTGCACGCTGCTTCACATCGTGGAAAAGCTCCATGAGGGCAGCGGCAATTGGGACCGAGAGAAGCGCACCAAGGAGACCGCCGAGCTGACCTCCGACAACAAGTGCGAGAATGACGACCATTGCTGGGATGCCCACGACTTTGTTGACGACGAGCGGATAAATGAGGTGGTTCTCAAATTGCTGGATGATTACGAAGAGACCGGCAACCATGAGAACCGCACTCGCGCCACCGTCAGAGAATGCGACCAACAAGGGCGGAATTGATGCGAGCACGGGACCGAAAAGCGGAATGACTTCAAACGCACCTGCGAGAAGCGCAAAGAGGAAAGCGTGTTTGACGCCCAAGATGGTGAGGCCTAAGAACACGAGCACACCAACAAGGAGCATGAGCAAGAGCTGTCCTTGCATCCACTGGCCAATCTTTCGCTGCGAGCGCTGCCACAAGTCGATGGCGTACGCCTGCTTCCCTGCTGGAGCAACAATTTGGATAAACTGCTCGATACCGCGCTCTTGCACAGCAAAGTAGAAGGACAAGACGATCACGAGTACGAATGAGAAGACGCCACCGAAGATTGATGAGACGATTTTGAAGACGCCACCCGGGATAGCGATGAATGTACGGAGGCCCGAAACGAGATCACCGGCAGAGAGCGACTCAGAAAGGCCTTGGAGGAGCGTCGAATCACCCGAGATGTTAAATCGTTCGAGAAGTGTTCCTGCATCGACCATATTCGCGTATTGCGGTGCTTGTGAAAGGAAACCTGCAGCATCAGACAAGAGCGACGGAAGGACAAGATACACAACACCAAAAATAACGATCGCTATCGAAAGATAAACGATGATGACACCGATTGTGCGCGGAACCTTGTGACGAGTGAACCACAGTGTCATCGGCTCGATGGCTGAAGCAATAACGATAGCGGCGATGACAACGAGGATGACATCGCGCAAAAGATACGCGACGTAGATGCCGATGAGAACGAGTGCCGCTTTGAAAACCGAGCCTGGGTTTATGTGGACATCAAGACGAGAAGAGTTCATAAAAGCTATTAGCTATAAGGATATATGAGCATTGTATCCTCTTCTGATTCTCCTAGCCACTAATGAAAACTAATCTACCACCTTGCCGTCAGACTGCCTAAATCCTGAGTCCCCGTCGATGACGGTCGTCTGTTGAGTGACGGTATTTCCAACACTTGAACCAGTGAAACCGTCAGTACCTGACAACGTTGCTTCTTGGATAAGTATTGGTGAAGAGCCCTTTTGTGTGAGCGATGGAACGAAGCCAATCTGGAAAGCAACACTGCGAACCGCTCCTGAATATCCTGCTCCTGCGCGCACCGTTCCTACAGTCCATTCGAGCTCGCCGGTCGACGGATCAAATACGATATCTTCGTCAGCGGGTGACACAATCCCCTTCCAAGAGACATATGGTGGAAGTTGCGAAGACACGCGTGCTCCGGTGACATCATTAACTGAACTTGATACCTCCCAAAGTACCGTGTAGGTCGTTTCTGTCTCAACACGAGGAGGAATAGGACCAGAGTTGGTGAGCGGTCCATCATCATGATAAAGCGTTGCATCGAGTGTTGCTTCAGTGGCGATACGGATTGTACCAACCGCTTCGGTGCGCACCTGTTCAGGAACATCGCTCGCCGACACTGGCATACCACGGAACGTAAGAGCGAGATCTATCTGCGGGTTCACCACTCTTCCTGCGAGATCCTCGGATGTGAGCGCACGAAGCCCGACCGATGCGCGCCCTGTCTCGCCAGGCTCAAAGAGCGCGAGTGTCGAGAGCGTTCGCTTATCCCATGTAACCGCATTCTTCGCAGAATCATAAAAACCAGTACCTGCGTTTATACGCGCCTCATCAATAGCATTCCCCGTGATAACAAGCTGAACGACACCATCAGCAAGCTTGCCAGAGAGATTATTCCTCCAGTTGATATCGACATCAACGTCTTGCCCGATACCTAATGAGAAAAGGTCTCCCGTGTCTCCATCAACCGCAAGACTGAGGTCGATGAACGGACGTGCAATCTTGATCGAATGTTCAGCCTGCGCAAATGATGTATCAATATCAGTAAGATCACTGCCTTCTTGTACACCAAGATCAAAGCGGAACACGCGCTCTTCGTCATTTTGACCTTCGAGCCTACCGCGCACAATGACAGTTCGTTCCCCTTGTGGTTCCAAATCACCGAGCGACCAAATAGTTTCGCCAAACACCGCATCAGGACTCGATGAGGTGAACTCAAACCCAAACGGATATTCGGCCTTGATGATGACGTTTTCGATAGGCGCAGTCGAGTTCGAACGGACCGTGAGCTCAAGATTAACCTCATCGCCAGAATTGATGCTTGATGCAGACTCTACAGAGAGGGCTACCGGGCTGTCATCAATCTCCACGACAAATGCGCGTTCTTTGACAAAGATGGCATTAGAACCAGCAACGCGATATTCGAGTGACACAACGATCTGTTGTTTTGTACCCTCTTCACCAAAGATGATTGCTTTTGTTGTGGTTGCAGTATTGGAACCAGGAGCAAGGTTGCCCAACCCCACACGCGAACGGAGAAGCTGTTGGCTGACGTCATCGGCAGATCGTGTACCTGACGGATATTCGATGAGAAGATCGGCGACTTCGAGTGTCGACGCGTTCTTGTTCTTGATTTCGATAGCAAGCGGAACGACTTCGCCGGCAGAAACTGAAGATGGGCCGGTTACGACGATGTCAATCTTGTCGGCTGAGAGAATATTGCGATTGCCAGTAAGAAAGAATGCCGCGACACCAACCGCAATGACAAAAAAGAGCACCGCAACGCCAAAAAGCCACTTGGCGACGGTGTGATGTTTTTTACTAAAGGAGATACGACTCATGAGTGGCGTTATTGATGAAGGTTCGGGGTCAGTCCACCCTGTTGGTGTATCAACCGCATCACGATGGAACCCCGCGCGTGTGAATGACTGAGACATGTCGGCATCCGGCGTGTCGAGCGACTGCTGAAGTGACTCGATCGGGCTGTCATCGTTCTTTGGTGGCATAGGATAATTATAGCGCGTTGAAAAACTAGATGTAGTCGAATTCCTGGAACACCTGACGATAGAGGTCAATGACGCGCTTTGTTTCGCGTTCAGTAAGGATAAAGTCGGAGCCGTGGTGCGCGATGCGGTTGCGTATCTTGTGACCATCCCATGCAAGATCAAGCGTTCGGAAGTCGCTCGCTTCGACACTCTTGAGTTTGTCACCAAGCGAGTCGCCGTGATAGCTCATACCGGTGAGGAGCTCATCGAGCATGATATCGGCCTCAATGATTGCGGTGCGCCAATCACCAGGAGATTCTGAATTCGCAAGCGTGAGCACGTGCTCCCATCGCGCATTCTTATCCGAGAGTGCCTCGTCGGTCATCTTTTTCTCGAAGAGGGCCATCGACTCAAGGAAACCTGCGCGAAGTTTGGTTGTTTTTTTGTTTGCACTTACTATTCCCCAAAGAGCGATTGCTGAGAATGTGAACGAAATGATAATGAGTGGCACGCGTACCGCATAGACCCACTCATTGAAAGATTCGAAGCCAAAAAGAAATGCCTTGATAGCAGCGAGGACAGATGTTCCACCTTCGGACGCATCTTGAACGCGATTACCGAAACGATTGAGGAGGAACGCAACCGCAGCAAGCACAAGAAGCATGGTCGTCAGACGTCCTGCCGCATCAGCGTTGCCTACTGGTTTTGAAGCTGGTTTGTCGGCCATGAGGACAGTATACAGCAATTGGCAAGTAGCAATTAGGTAATAGTGTTCCTAATTGCCAATTGCTTATTGCTATTTATTCTCAAACTTCTTCCCTATCTCAAAAATACTCTTCTCCCCCATGTGTGGTGCGATGATTTGAAGCCCGAGCGGAAGATTCACACCATCGCGTACAACAGTGCCCGACGGAACAGAAATTGCAGGCATGCCGGTGAGGTTCGATGAGACTGTGAAAATATCCTCGAGATACATCGCAACAGGATCGTTCATCTTCTCCCCCATCTTGAAAGCAGGACCGGCGGTCGTGGGAGTAACAACGGCATCACACTGCTTCCATGCATCGGTAAAGTCTTTGGTGATGGCACGGCGGACCGCGTTGGCACGGTTGTAGTAGGCATCGTAGTAACCTGATGAAAGCACGTACGTACCAATCATGATGCGACGGCGAGGTTCAGGACCGAATCCTGCACCGCGGACTTTGGAGTAGTTTTCAATGAGACCGGCCTGCTCGTCGTGACCCACAGGCGACGATGGATATTTGATTCCATCAAATCGTGCGAGGTTCGATGACGCTTCGGCAGGAAGAACGACGTAGTATGTTGGAACAGAATAGTGGACATTAGGAAGCTCAACATCAACAAGCTCGTAGCCCAAGTCGGTGAGGCGCTGAAGTGCGGCATCAAAATCAGCCTGCACATCGTCAGCAAGTTTATTTTCCTCAAGAAACTTGCGTGGAACACCGATCCGTTTTGGTGAAGGCGTAACAGACGGGTGAGAGGTTTCATCTACGGTCGTTGTGTCATGCCAATCTTTACCTTTGATTGCCTCAAAAAGCATCGTGGTGTCTTCGACAGTCTTTGCAAAAGGACCGATGATATCGAGTGATGAGCCGAGTGCGATGAGCCCGTGACGCGACACCGAACCATACGTCGGTTTGAGTCCGACGATGCCACAGAGCGCTGCCGGCTGTCGGATAGAGCCACCTGTGTCGGAACCGAACGAGCCGAGAACCGCGTTCATGAGAACAGCGGCAGCAGAGCCACCTGATGAACCTCCAGGAACACGGGATGTGTCGAGTGGGTTCTTGGTAGGACCATATGCAGATTGCTCAGTCGATGAACCCATCGCGAATTCATCCATGTTGGTGCGACCAACAATCACCGCACCCTGCTCCTTGAGCTTCACCGCAAGCGTTGAATCGTGCGGAGCAACATATCCTTCGAGAATCTTTGACCCCGCAGAAACTCGCTTACCCTTGATGAGCATGTTGTCTTTGAGCGCCAGTGGAATACCGGTGAGTTGCTGTGACTTCCCTGCTTTGATCATCTCATCTGCGTGAGTAGCTTGTTCGAGTACATCATCAAAGACTTCGAGAAAAGCATGAATGTCAGCATCTTTTTGTTTGATGACATCAAGCGATGCTTGTGCGAGATCGACAGCAGAAAAATCTCCCGCATCAAGATGCTTTCGTGCCGAAGCGATCGTCAGTTGTGAAAGGTCGGGTGTCATAACTAGAGAATCTTCTTTACCTTTACGAAATCACCCTCGCGATCAGGTGCAGCAGATACCAAGGCCTCGGTGTAAGTTCCTGTTTCGTGTGGGTTCTCGTCAGGGCGAAAAACGTTGTAGACGGGTCCCAAACGACCCTCAGCTTCCATGCTGATATCAGCCTCTTTGATTTGATCAACGAAGGCCAAGATATTCTTCATATCGGACGCCAAAGAGGCCTTCTCGGCCTCCGAGAGCTCCATACGCGCCAGTTTGGCAAGGTTTTCGATATCCTGTGGGTTCATTGGGGCTAGTGTACCAAAAAAGTGAAGACCCCGCCCTGCGCAAGCGCAAAGCGGGGTCGGATTGAAACGGAGAGGCGCGAATCAGATGGGCGGTTCGGGGTCCCCGAGAAACTCTCGGTCTTTCC
>JAUPUE010000055.1 GCA_030917725.1 Patescibacteria group bacterium | reverse complement strand
CGAGCTCGAGCGCTTCGCGGAGCTTCTCGATTGATTCGAATTCGGAGACGTGGACCAAACCAGCGACGCCTTCTTCGATCGATGCGAGTGCACCGTGCTTGTTGTACTTGATGATGACTGCTTGAACGGTGTCGTCCTTTGTGTACTTCTTGCCTGCAGAGACCCATGGGTTCTCCTTGAGGGCTTTGATAGAGAGTGAGATTTTTCCATCCTTCACTTCGATTACCTTTGCACGAACGTGTTCGCCAACGGTAAAGAGCTTGCGAGGATCTTCGACCAAGCCCCAGTCGAGTTCTGAGATGTGTGCAAGTCCTTCGAGACCGTCTGCAACCTTGATGAAGACACCAAAGTCGACGATACCTGTGACGTTGCCTTCAATCTCATCGCCAACCGCGTAGCGGCCAACGATTTCTTGCTTCTCCTTTTGTCCGGTGCCCTTCTCAGAGAAGATGAGCTTGCCTTCCTTAGGATCTGCAGTGATGACCATAACGCTGATCTTTTTGCCAACGAGGCGCTGGAGCTCCTCGAAGATGCGATCCTTGTCGCCACCATCGACGCGTGGGTAGTGCTCAGCTGAGAGCTGAGATGCGGGAAGGAATCCCGAGATGCCCTGCCATTCGATGATGAGACCACCCTTGTTTGCTTCCTTAACAGGAAGATCGAGCTGGCGCTTCTCGCGCAATGCCTTTTCTGCTTCGTTCCAGATGAATGCCTGACGAGCCTCCTTGAGTGAGAGCTCGATGTATCCATCCTTGTTGCCTGCGTCAACGATCGTACCGGTCACTTCGTGGCCGATTGCGATGTTGCGGATGATGTCGCGTGCGTTTGCAAACTCGCGTCCAAAGATGAGACCTGTACCGAATGGGTGCAAGTCGACGAAGACTGAGTTCTTGTGAAGTGCGAGCACCTTACCAGTGATGATGTCACCAGCCTTTGGCGTCTCCTTCATTGCGCTTGCGTAGGTCGCCATGAGGCGATTGTCTACGATTGGCGTTTCTCCCTCGTGCGATTCTTCAATCACTGAGAGTGTGCTTGTGTCTGCCATAGAGAATAAAAAAATCGGGGACATCCCCTGCGAAACGCGTCATGCGACGGAAACGTATGAGATGTGTGTGCCGTGCCCACAACTGGAGGCCTCCGGCGTTTAATAAATAATGCTTTCCCCCTAACGAAAGCGTGGGAGGAGTATACAAAAGAAAGGGGAGATGGGCAAGGGAAGCGACCTATCGAATGATTGACTCCGACACCAAATTGTGTTTAAATATCGGCTGGCCAAATATATTCAGTGCTTACGCACTGTGGAGTTCTTTGTCGTATCCAATCACACAAAACAAACCCACACTCGCTTTCGAAGAGGAGAACCTCATGCGTTTCAGACTGTTGATGATTGCACTGCTCGCACTGGTGTCTAACGCCTGTGCGTCGGCGGGCAAGCCGCAGTACTACACGGTCCCGCCGGTGTCGGTGGTCGCACCTGTTGTCTCGGAAGTGACAACTCCGCGTCCGCCGGCTCCCGAAGAGACGGTCATCGTCATCGACGAGGTCGAAGTTGCATGGCCGCTTGGCATGGAGCCCGAGGTAGCCCCGAGACCGCCCGTTGCCACCCCGACATCCAACAACTTGAAGGGAAAGCTCAACAAAGGTTTGGCACCCTACGTCAAGTTGGACTGGAGCGCCGGTAGCAAGCAGTCTGCGACCGCCCCTGTGGCAGTCGCGAAGGTCACATCCACCACCCCGCGGCCTTCCATGCGTAACACGCAGGAGCTGCAACAGCAGATTAACAATCTGCTCGCGCAGATCGACTCACTTCAGAACGCCGAGCTCAAGGCCGTACAGGCCGAGAGAGACATGGCGCTTGATGGAATCATCTTGCTCAAGCAGAGTGAGGCGATCACTCAGGTTAAGCTCCAGTCGCTCCGCATTGCGAAGCATCGCGGAGACCTACAGTGGAACGCCATCAACGGAAATGGACACGCAGTGGCTTCGGATTATGCTGTGTGGTGGGTGGTCTTTACCTTCGTATTCCTTGGTGTCGTGTTCTTCTTGGGGTGGCGAATCGGCAAGCACAAGGCCGAAGGTGTTGCCTCCGAACGCATTACCGCGTTGAAGGCGGTGAACGAGGGGAAAAATCTCCACATCAGAGAACTCCGAGCTGACCGCGTGAAGAAGGACCGCCATATTGCGGAACTCGAGCGGACGATTAAGGAGGAGAGGCGAACATACCGAAATCGTATTCAAGAGCTCAAGCGCCAGCGCGCTGGGCCGCTTCCGGAATCCTCGAACCGAGATGAACCACCTGACTCGGTGTTCGGTCCATACGACCCCAACGACCCCTGAAGGAGATGTTCGTTAGTTGATTCGAAGCGACCGGCCGCTTTATAGCCGTGACCCCACAAAAAGGGGAGACTCCTTCGGGAGGTGATTGGAGACGAAAAAGCCGTGGTCCAGAGGACTACGGCTTTCGTTGCGCCTGGAGAGACTTTTAATACGTAGGAACGGTTCCGGGACACGGTGCGAACTGACAGTCAGGTGCGACGCGGCCGACATACGAACCGTCGGGACATTCCATTGCATCCATCGTACATGCGACACCTTCTTCTTCGATGGGTGGTGTGTTTGCCTCATCAATCATCTTTTGCGAGCGATAGTACATCGCTCCGGCGAGTACGAGAACAACAAGCACTACCACAGTGAGGATTGTTTTTGTTTGTGATTCCATGAGAATGAAGATTAAGACTTTTTAATTTCTTGGAAGAGGCCCACAGTATTTCCTTCGGTATCTTTCACATATGCATAGTAGCCCATGCCGGGAATCTCTTGTTTGCCGAGAACAGTACTGCCTCCGTTTGACTCAGTCTTTTGGAGCGAGGCGTCGATATCTTGAACAACCATCGTGATGACTGGAGAAGTGGGGGGAAAATTCCCACCGCGCTTGAACATGCCTCCGTTGATGAAGCCCTTTTCTTCGAGCATGTTTTTGTCATCTGTTGGACCAGTGTGAAGTCCGACGTACGTAGATCCATCGGCCATCGGGAAGTCCGATGTTTTCCATCCGAATGTCGTTTCATAAAAAGCGCGTGCTCGTGCCAAGTCGTCTGCCGGAATTTCGAAGTGTTGAACTTTATCCATAGTGAAGTAGTTAGGTTGTAATAGGTTAAAAGTATATCAAAACCCCCGTGAGAATCTCGCGGGGGTTTTGTACTCCACTACGAATGTATCTAGTCTTGTAGGAAGATTGCTCGATATTTGTCCCAATACACGTATCCGAGATATGCAACAAGAAAACAGAGGACAAGGGCGACGAACAAAAATGAAGGC
>JAUPUE010000054.1 GCA_030917725.1 Patescibacteria group bacterium | reverse complement strand
ATTAGAGAGGAGGTAGGGATAACAACTCGACTTATCGAACTTTTCGAGCACCACCGTGTTCCTGCTACGTGGGCAATCGTCGGACACCTTCTTGAAGTGGGGGAGCATGGTGAAGACACCGCATGGTTCGACGCGCGTGGTCTCATTACGCGCATCACTGCGTCGTCGGTCGGTCACGAAATCGGAAGTCATTCGTATGCGCACCCTCTCTACGGTGAGATTGATCGCGAATCTGCAAAAGACGATATAGGTCGTGCAGCGGACATTCACAAAAAGCATAACCTTTCGTTCCGATCATTCGTTTTCCCTCGCAACAAAGAAGGCCACCACGATCTTCTTTCGGATCATGGCATCACATCGTTCCGCGGTCTCAATCGTGCGTGGTATCACAAGCTTCCATACCGCCTCTGGCCGCTCGGCAGCGGTATTGACTATTGGCTTCCCACGGCTCACACCGTCATCCCAACGGTTCACTCGAGTGGATTGGTGAATATACCTGACAGCCTCGCGTTCTTGTCGCGCAAAGGTCTCAAAAAGCTTCTTCCACCGTTCCAGACAATCCGAAAAATATGTCACGCGCTCGATACCGCCGCAAAGCGAGGTGAGACATTCCATCTCTGGTTCCATCCATCGAACTTTTCATATAGCACCGAGACACAATTCAAGATCCTCCACGCAGTGCTCACGCACGCGGCTGAGCTTCGCGACCGTCGTGCAATCGATATCGTGACGATGAGCGAGCAGGCGAGTATCTTTATGAATCCTCGCCATGAATAATGCGTTTCAAGAGCTGACTGATACGTCAAAAGTCCGGTCCCCATTCTGGAGCGAGGCGTGGGAGCGTGTTCTCACGACTGCATTTCCATATATCCAGCTTCGTCATTTTGTCTATCGTGGTACGCACGCGGTTCGCGTCGCCCAGATCGGTGATCGCATCACTAGCGCCCCATTCTCAGATGGTGGGGATGTTGTTGCTCTCGCTGAAGCGCCGATTGAGCTGGAATCATTTCGTGCAGATTTTATCGAGCGATTCGGAACAGAGAGCATGGTGCGTGTTCATGAGCATCTTGCAAAAGTTGTGCCAACAGCGCTATCGGCTGATATCATCGATTATCACGTTGCTCTGAAGTCGTTCAGCATCGATTCAGTGCGCAAGACGCTACGCCACATTCTTGATGAGGAGATGCCCCAAGGAGCCGATATCCGTCGAGCTAACATCTCAGAAACCAATCGTGTCTATGCACTCTACCTAGACACGATGCACGAAGCGGGAGGCATCGCATTGCCACGGGAGGCTTTCGAAGATCTCATGCATCGAGACGTCTTTGTATTTGTTCTCAAAGGAAAAATCGAGGCTGCGTCGGTATTCTTTGCTAATGAGGCTTCTGCCTATCATTTCATCAGTGCGTCATCACGAGCGGGGAAGAGTGTTCATGCTCCGCACCACATCCTTTTTTATGCAATCAAACAGTTTCAGCAAGCCGGGGAATTGGATCTTTTCTTAGGAGGCACGAACGCGTCCTCATCGCTCCGCACGTTCAAAGAGGGGTGGCGCGGTGAAGAGTGCAAAATCTATACCGTCAGCGGTTCACCTGCCTGCGCAGGCAGGTCTGCGCATGAAGCGGCTCGACAGTCTCCGCTGCGGGCGCTATGGAAGCTCGTTCCTACTAGCCTCCTCTCCAAAGCCACGAAACTCATTGGGAAGCGCGTGTTTTAGTTTTTGCTCATACGCGCGTGTATCGTTTCCTGTTCGCACGTGCCACAACGGAACACAGAGCGTGTGTTGTGCGGCTTCGATAGTATTTGGAAATTGTGAACGGTCGATTTCCGTTGCTTCAATAATCGGATGATTCCAGAGCGGTTCGGCGATGATGTTGTTTTTAAAGAGACGACCCTGCGCTGTTCGTAAATCGTTCACTCGTATTGGGTGACAGTAAGCACTGCTTCTCTCATTTTGACTGGCAAGAGCGTGACCGAGAAAGCGACGTGAGATACGACGCAGGTGTGCAAGACCGTGCCATGCCGGTGGATGCGAGGCTACTTTGTTTTGTGAGAAAAAGAATCGAGCAAGTGCGATGGTTGTAGCGGCAAATGGCATCAGCTTCTTCACGTCTTTGATTGATGTGAACGTAGTGTGAGGATGCCCGAGCGTGCTGCCTGAGACATGGCCTTTAGGGATGATAGCAAGCCCGCCATCGGGGACGGGGAGCGTTTTTGAAAGACTGTAGTAGCGCGCATCGCCGTCGATGCGATCGATTGGTGTCGTCGGGAGCGCTACGTGCGCCCAATCTTCGATGACGATGGTTCCTCGATTACGTAATGATTGGATGATGGATGGATTTGGCAGTTTTCCATATGTTGCAACGATGAGCGCGGCGTCACATGGTGTTTCGTAGGCACTTTCAGCAGGTTGATAGGTGAGGGGATCGATATCGAGGAATACCGGTTCGATATTGTAGTGCTTGAGCACCGGAAGGATGTTGTTACAGAGAAATGCGGGAAGCGCCATGCGCTTGTGTTCGAGGTTGAGCGTCTCGATGATGAGGGCGAGCGCCGATCGGCCAGAATCGGTCAATGTGATACTATGGCCTGGAAACAAGGCGGAAAGCCGAGGCTCGGGGTCATGTGGACGCGTAATGAGCCGTCGGATATAGGTTCTAAACGGAATTGTAGGATGAAACGTGATCATAGAATTCTTCTGCCGGTCTTACACTATCTTCCCGTGTTGGGAGGGTTCGAAGTGTTCCTCAAGAACATTGTCGAGCGAGTCGGACAGCACACCGATATGTTCGTCGTGACCGGAAAAGTCGCCGGTCAGCCTGCTGTCGAAAATCGCGGTCGCGCATCAATCATCCGTAAGGCATCACTCTATCCGCTCCGCGATCTTTCGTATAGCTCGTACTGGTACATCATCTCGATGATGCCAATTCTCCTTGGCTACACAATCTATCTTACGCTCACGAAACACATCACGCTTCTCCATGCTAACGGATTCTTTAGCGGACTCGTCTGCCTTGCCACTCGTGCGCTTACCGGCGTGCCCTATGTGCTCACAATCCAGTCTGCAGACTTCACTATATATCACGAAGAGGTGGGCCTCAATTTCATCGTAAGGCTTCAGGATTTCTTCGAGCGCATGGTGTATCGACACGCTGTTGTGTGTCATGCGGTTTCAAATGACCTCTGTGCGCACTACATGCGCCAAGGTGCCAAGGCGTGCGTGATGATTCCCAACGGTGTTGAGACAAATCTTTTTAAACCAATCACCGTTGATGAGCGTCAGAAACTTCGAACAGAACACAACATCCCACAAGATGCATTTGTTATCTCCAACATCTCACGCATCGAACCAAAGAACGGTGTTTCTGAATTGATTGATGCAGTTGCTGTTGTTGCCAAAGAAAATCCCAACGTGCTTCTCATGCTCATTGGCAGCGGAAGCAAGAGGGAAGAGCTCGAAGCGTATGTGCGCGAGAAAGGTCTCGAAAAACACGTGCGATTTATGGGGCAGGTCAAATATGAGAATGTTGGCCCGCTCGTTGCGATGTCTGATGCTTTCGCACGAACGCCGCGCGCCGAAGGATTTGGCATCGTCTTTCTCGAGGCGATGGCGGCGGGTGTTCCCGTTATCGGGACGCGGACCGGTGGTATCCCTGATTTCATTGAACACGATGTCACCGGCCTTTTGTGCGAAGTTCGTGATGTTGAATCGATTGCGCAGGCGCTCCGCCGTCTCGCTACTGACCCCACTCTTCGTGAGAGGCTCGTCGCTAATGCAACCACAATGATCCGAGAGCGATATGATTGGGATGTGATCGCAGAACGTATCGATAGGGAGGTCTATCAAGTAGTGTCATGAAAATCCTTATAGCCACAGGAATCTATCCGCCAGAGGTTGGTGGTCCCGCCACCTACAGCAAATTAATGTTTGATCGTTTGCCCGCTCTTGGTTGGGAGGTTGAGGTGCTTCCTTTTCGCGTGGTCGGATATCTTCCAAAGGTGATACGGCACATTGCGTATGCGTGGGAGGTTTTTTGTCACGCAGGTGACGCAGATGTGGTGTATGCCCAAGACGTGGGGAGTGCAGGTTTTCCGGCTCTTGTTGGCGCGCGTCTTCGAGGAAAACGATTCGCTGCTCGCGTTCCTGGTGATTACGCATGGGAGACCGCTTCGCAAAAGTTTGGTGTTACTGACACCGTCGATGATTTTCAAGACCGCCGATATGGTTTTATGGTCGAGATGTTTCGTTCAATAGAGCAAACCATTGTGCGCCATGCTGATCTTGTGATCACTCCAAGCGGCTATTTCACCAAGCTCGTATCTCGATGGGCAAAGCGAGGATCAAAGACTCCGGTACAGACGGTCTATAACGGCATCGAATCGCCAACATCACTACCATCACGCGAACAGGCACGAAATAATCTTGGTATTGCTGTGGACGATAAGCTCGTGCTCTCGGCAGGGAGACTCGTTCCGTGGAAAGGATTTCCTGCGCTTATTGACGTTATTGTTGATTTGCACAAAGAAGACTCCCGATGGCGTTTTGTCATTTTGGGGGATGATCCGGAGCGGGTACATCTCGAGCGCATGATTGCTGATTATGGTGCTGGAGATTACATCACGCTCGCCGGGAATCAACCGAGAGAAAAGATGTTCGCGTATTGTCGAGCAAGTGACGTGTTTGCCCTTAACTCTTCATTCGAAAGCTTTTCATTCCAAACTGTCGAAGTGATGCGTGCAGAGACTCCTTTCGTTGGAACGAATATCGGAAGCCTCCCCGAACTCGTCACAAACGAACGCGAGGGGATTCTCCTTACCCCCGATGATCGTGAAGGATTCAAAAAGGCGATTGTGCGAATGATGGATGACCGTGCATTCCGCAATCAGTGCGTTGCTGCCGCATTAGAGAAATCACAAACATTCTCAATTGAACGAACGCTTCAGGAGACCTCAGCTTTGCTCAAACAACTCTATGAAAGAAAATAGCAATTCAACGAGGGTCGGCTATCCGATAGTCATGTTTGGTACTGATTCGTCAGTCTTTGATCCAAAGAGTGACTCAGC
>JAUPUE010000057.1 GCA_030917725.1 Patescibacteria group bacterium | reverse complement strand
TAGCACTCTTCGTTTTGTCGATGGCGGTCATCTGGTTTTTTGGTGGCCGTCTTGTTGATTCGACCGACCGCATGGCACACCGGCTCCACAAGAGCGGGTTCCGTGTTGCGTTCTTCGTGCTCGGATTCATCACATCGATTAGTGAGCTGTCGGTGATGGTGAGTGCGTCGCTCGATAAAGCTCCGCAAATTTCCGCAGGTAACCTTGTCGGTGCTTCAATCGTTATCTTCTTGCTCATCATTCCATTTCTTGCAATCCGCAGTCATGGCATCAAACTCGCGCACACACTCACCAAGTGGCAGCTTCTTGTTGCACTCATCGCGGTATTCTTGCCGGCTGCGCTCATGGCTGACGGTGTTGCGACGATCAACGAGGGCATCGTATGTCTCCTTGTCTATGTGCTCTTGGTCTTTCTCATGCACCCTCGGTTCCACGCGTCAGTTCCGTTACAACCTCCGGTCGCCGTGGGGGAGCCGGTCGGGCCACTCGATCGATTTCTCGTAGGTGCTAAAGATGTCTTTGGTATTCTTGTCGGCGGTGTCATCATCTTCTTCGCATCGCGTGTTCTCATCGACGAGACCCGCTTCCTCTCGGAACTTTTGAGGATCCCGGGCTCATTCATCGGTCTGCTCATCCTTTCAATCGGTACGAATATCCCTGAGCTTGTTGTGGCGATTCGTGCGGTGCAAAAGAAACACACCGACATCGCGCTCGGAAACTATCTCGGTTCGGCGATTACCAACACGGTCCTCTTCGGTGTCCTCGTTCTCTTCAATGGTAGGTTCACTGTTGATGCCGTCGAGTTCTCAATCACCTCGATTGTCACCGGCATCGGTCTTATCGCGTTCTATTGGTTTGCCCGCTCCAAGAACCTCCTCTCTCGCATGGAAGGATGGGTTCTTGCGGCCATGTATATCGTCTTTGTCCTGTTCCAAATCTACGCTGTGGCGGGGTAGTTCGTATGAAAAAGATATTACCGAACGTAACGCTCATGGCTATCGATTGTGTTGATGTAGCAGGTGCCCTACGAGCGCTCGATATCTCATCCCAAGAGATGGAATTCGGAGCGGTGAAGTTGCTGACCTCATTAGCGACAGATGACCCTCGGAAAGTGGAGATACCCCACATTGGATCGATTCAAGCATTCTCTGAATTTTGTATTAAGAATCTTAAAGATTATGTCGACACGGATTTTGTATTTTTAGTTCAACAAGACGGATTCATCCTCAATCCTCAGTCGTGGGAAGATGAATTTCTGAAATATGATTACATCGGCGCACCGTGGCTTGTCGCAGATTGGTCAGTGCGCGATTTTGCTTTTCCAGAGAGCTTGCTTGGAAAGGTTATCGTTGGAAACGGTGGCTTTTGTATTCGAAGCAAGAAGTTTCTCGAAACAAGCGCTCGATTGGCTGAGGAGGGTGCCTTTTCGAACTATCATCCCGAAGATGTATCGATGTGTGTCTGGAACCGTGATTTATTTGAAGCTGCAGGAATCACATTTGCTCCGCCTGACGTAGCAGCACGTTTTAGCATCGAAGGAGATGATGCGGTCTATGACAAACAATTTGGCTTCCATGGTCTCAAATGGACCGATATCTCGAAGTGGATCAAGGAGAATCCTCAGTGGGGAGTGGTGAATCTCCTAAAACCTCATTGACAACCACAGCCCAATAGTCTATAATCTCTTCGTTAGTCAATCTCCATTGGTTTTATTTACCCTCATGCCCTAGGCAAGAGGAGATACAAGCAGGCAACCGTGCCTCGGTACACAGATGAAACTAACCGGCGGAAAGACGCTTAGTTTCATCATTATGTATAGAAAAACAGTTATTCGGGCTATGCCCGGGAAAGAGAAAGCTATTGCCCGTGAAAGCTTCGGCGGACGCGGTGGTTCTCGTGGCGGACATGGTCCATCACGCGGCAGCGATCGTTTTGGTCGTTCATCACGCGGTCCTCGCGGAACGGTGAACGCACGCAAGCACCGTAGCTTTAGCGACGAGTCGAAATTCATTAACAAGGCAAAAGAAGTCGAAGAGGAAATCTACACTCCTGTTCACACCTTTGCTGACTTTAAGATTGGAGAAGACCTCAAGGCCGCTATCATCGCGCGTGGTTTCGTAACGCCAACTCCTATTCAGGATCAGGCGATTCCTCACGTCCTCGAAGGCCGCGACATCGTTGGTCTCGCGAACACCGGAACAGGTAAGACAGCAGCGTTCCTCATTCCGCTTCTCGAAAAGATTCTCAACGACCGCAAGCAGAAGGTCATCATCCTCGCACCAACACGCGAACTCGCGATTCAAATCGAACGCGATCTCGAAGGCGTTGTGAAGGGTCGCGACATCTACGCGGTCTGTTGCGTCGGTGGTGCACCGCTCGGACCTCAGATGCGCATGCTCGGACGTCGTCACAACTTTGTGATTGGTACTCCTGGTCGCGTTAAGGACCTCATGGATCGCGGATGCATCAATCTTTCGCAATTCAATACCATCGTTCTCGACGAGGCTGACCGCATGCTCGACATGGGATTCATCAACGACATGAAGTTTGTCATGGCCAAGATGCCGAACCCTCGTCACACGCTCTTCTTCTCAGCGACACTCTCGCCTGAAATCAAAGCGCTCATCAGCCAGTTCCTCAATGATCCGGTCATGATCTCGGTAAAGACACGCGATACCGCACAGTCAATCGACCAAGACGTTGTCCGCGTTAAGGCAGGAGAACAAAAGATCGATAAGCTCCACGAGCTTCTCAAGGATCCTGAGTTCAGCAAGGTGCTCGTCTTTGGACGCACCAAGCACGGCGTCGAACGCCTCTCGAATGATCTCGTTAAACGAGGTGTCGCGAGCGAATCGATTCACGGTGACAAGGGTCACAGCCAGCGCCAGCGCGCACTTGGTAAGTTCAAGGAAGATAAGGTGCAGGTCCTCATTGCGACAGACGTCGCAGCACGAGGTCTCCACATCGATAACGTCTCGCACGTCATCAACTTCGATCTTCCTGAGAGCTACGAAGACTACGTTCACCGCATCGGCCGTACCGGTCGTGCCGGTAAGAAGGGCAAGGCCCTCACGTTCATTGAAGAGCGGGCCCCGAGAAGCTATTAGCTATTGGCTTTTAACTTTTAGCTTTTGATACAGAAACGCACCGAGTAATCGGTGTTTTTCTGTATTGAAGCCAGAAGCTAAAAGTTAGAAGCTAGAAGCTGTATACTATCCTCATGAAGCGCAACCATTCGCCGTGGCTGTACCAACTCCGACAGGATAGGGAATCAACAAAGCTCACCAAAGATATCGAGACCGATGTGGTTATTGTTGGCGCAGGCATCGCAGGCGTGTCGACGGCATTTTTTGTTTTAAAGCACACCGATAAGCGCGTCGTGCTCGTTGATCGGTTCAAATTGGCTCATGGGGCAACGGGGCACAATGCGGGCCAGATTACGAGCTATTTTGAGCGTGGGTTTGCCTCTATTGCCGAGGAATTCGGCCTCCCAATGGCCGCTGAAGGCCAGCAGGGCGTCGAGGACGCGTGGGGGCTCTTGGATGAGATGTATACCGAGGCAGGCCTCAATATCCCCGTATCGCGCTTTGTAGGGCACGCAGGGCTCTCGACGGTCGAACAGGTGAACTTTCACCTTAAGAACAACCACATGCGCAAACGGGCGGGGTTGAACATCGAGACCATTCGCATTGCTGAGGATGCACCTTTTGCTCCTGAGATATCAGGACAATATGCCGGGCTTTACACATTTGTTCCCCACAAAGAGATTCTCGATTTGCTCGAGACCGAATCAACCGAATACATCGCCTCGTTGTCATACCAAAAAGGCTGTGCGAACAGTGCGCTCTTGTGCCAAGAAGTCGTCGGCTTTCTCATGACAAAATATGCCGAACGTTTTTCATTTTACGAACACACACCGATCGAAAAGGTCATTCTCAAACCAACCGGTGCACTTATCGACGCAGGTGATCATGAGATGATGGCGGGGCATGTGGTTTTGTGCACCAACGGTTTTGCCGGAGTGACGATCATCAACGAAGGGGGATTGGGTATCAACGCAAAGTTCCACCATCTCGTTCACGGCACCGTCGGTTACATGTCGGGCTACTTGGAGACGATGAACAAACCGCCGATTGCGGTGAGCTATTTTCCACAGCTCTCCACGATGATTGAGTATGACGAAGAGAGCGGTGATCCGTACTACTACCTCACGCGTCGGCAATACGAATACGAAGGCACGCGCGATGTGAATCTCATCTCCATCGGTGGCCCCGAACTTCGTCTCGAAGATGCGAGTGTCTATGGCTCTGACGCTGAATACCCCGATGACATCATCAACACCATCGATACGTTCGTAAAAAAGACCTACGATACCGACCCCAACAAAAAAATCGATTACGTCTTCACGTGGCACGGGTTGATGGGATACACACGCAACGGTATTCGTCTCATCGGCTGTGAGCCTGCAAATCCTGTCCTCATGTACAACCTCGGCTGTAACGGCGTTGGCATTCTTCCGTCCATCTACGGTGCCAAGCGCGTTGCGCAACTTCTTGCCGGTGAAGTACTCGGTCCATCAATTTTTGACATTCCACAGGTGTAAGAATGCATCAATTTACAATTGTATCCTCGTATCCTTGATATATTATCTACACATATGACACCAAAGCATTTTCTTCTCATCATTGTTCTCGTCGTTCTTCTTATTGCTGGAGGAATCGGATATTACCTCTGGTCACGTGACACGTTCGATAGAAATGCGATAACCACAGGAGCCAGCGGTGAGGAACTTGCTGATGATGACGTCGCTGAAATCATCGAAGCTGTTAGTAAGCACATCATTCTTCCCGAAGGCGAAGAACCTATTGTTAAAAAGATTATCAATGTTGACGAACTCCTCAAGACACAGCAGTTTTTTCGAGGCACAATCAACGGTGACATTCTTCTTATCTACCAAACTGCTGCCAAGGCTATCCTCTACAGCCCAAGTCGCGACATGCTCGTAAACGTCGGTCCTATCGTTGCCAACGAGGAAGCAGAGGCTACTCCAATCGAAGCTGAGGTTTCAGAAGAGACAAGTGAAGCAACAGAAGACGCGCAGTTATTGACAAAGCGTCTTTGTAAGGTACAATACTTTCAGACAAAACCGCCACGA
>JAUPUE010000046.1 GCA_030917725.1 Patescibacteria group bacterium | reverse complement strand
ATCACACTCATCATCATTATCTTGCTTGCACTTGGTGCGGGTGGATATGCAATTTCAAAGAAAGATGCCGCTCCTGAACCTGTTGTTGAGACTCCTACTGAGGACGAACGTGTTCGAGCGCCGGAAGATAAAGTAATTTCTGTGGGCGAGCCTACAGAAATCTCAGGACTTACTGTTACGCTCAACAAGGTCACCGATAGTCGCTGTCCAACGGGTGTTCAGTGTATCTGGGCCGGTGAAGCAACAGCTTCAGTTACGCTTGCACAGGGCGCAGAGACGTCGACCATCGACATGAAGCTCGATGCTGGGTCGGTAGAGTTTGCCGGCTATAACGTGTCTCTTACTGCCGCATTGCCATATCCAACGGAAGGTGTGTCGGTTGCTCAGGATGATTACATGCTGGTATTTCATGTCGCTCCGGTTATCGGAGGCGGTGAGAATATCTAGAGTAGCTGATAGCTATTGGCTGTTACGTTACGATAAAACAAAAACACCCGGTTCAAGCCGGGTGTTTTGTAATAGCTGATAGCTACCAGCTTCTTATTCTCCCTTGAGAGCCGTTTCGATTGTCTGCTTGATGACATCGTATGGAAGCGCTCCGTTGATTGGGAACGTCATGCCGTCTTTAGCGACCATAACGCTGTATGGAGTTCCACGACCACCTGCTGCCATTGCCTCGTCTCCGTCTGCCTTAACCTTAGCTGCAAAGCGCTTGTCGCTCATACAGGTGTTAAATGCTGTCTGGTCAACGCCGAATTCTGCTGCAATTGAAGGAAGGTCAGCGAGAGTTTCGGTGCGAGCAAAGAGAGCATCGAGGTACTTCCAGTAAACATCGTTACCTGCGAGTGATGCAACACATTCTGTGCTCTCTGCCTTGGCACGAGCATCGGGGTGAAGTTGGTCGAGTGGGAAGTTGCGATATACCCATGAGACCTGACCGTCAACACCATACTCATCGATGATTTTGTGCATCGTCTGGTGAAAAACGGAACAGTAAGGACAATCGATGTCCGAGAATTCCACAATCACGAGATCTGCATTCGGATTACCCAAGATGTGGTCGTCAGCTGTTACGGGACGGACTTCAACATCGACAGGCTCTCCGGTTTCAGTAGGAACCGAAGGAGATTTTGACTTGAAGAAGACCGCACCAGCCACGAGCGCTCCTGCGACGATGACTGCAAGCGGGATAAGGAATTTGTTTTCTTTTTCCATGATAAGGGCTAACGTTCTTTTGTAATGGGCAGAGTATATCATATACTCTCTCTATGACGATTCTTGACGCATTGCTCCTTGGATTGGTCCAGGGAATCACCGAATTCCTTCCTGTTTCTTCAACGGGGCACCTCATTCTCTTTCAGCAGGTTTTGGGGATAGGGGAGACAGGAGGTCTCGCTTTTGTTGCCGCGCTTCATGTTGCGACCACAATCGCTGTCGCATTCTATTTTAGAAAGGATCTCTGGGTGTTCATCAAAAGCGCGTGGAAATTTGTTACGCGAGCACCGATGTCACAAGAAGAAAAGGATTTTTGTGGTGCGATTATCTGGGGTACGGTTCCGGCTCTGGCTTTCGGTCTCTTGCTCAAAGATGTTCTTGATTCTGTTGATTCGTCATCAAAAGGTGGCATCATCGTCGCTATCGGATTACTCATTGGTTCGTTGTTGATGTGGTACGCCGAGCGCCGTGCTAAGCAGAACGCTCAGCTTCTTCCGCGGCCTATCAATCAGCGCATCGGATTCCGTATTGGTATCTTCCAAGCACTCGCGCTTTTTCCTGGCATGTCCCGCTCAGGTTCGACCATCTCGGGCGCATTGCTCAACGGCGTCTCTCGTGAACAGGCAACACGGTTTGCATTCATCTTGTCATTCCCGATTCTTCTTGGTGCCGGTGGGGTATCACTCATCTCACTCCTCATGAACCCGATGGAAATCGGCTCGTTCAGCCCGCTTATCGCCGGACTCATTGCCGCCCTGGTCTCGGGGCTCGCTGCCATCCATTTCCTTATCCGTTATCTCAAAACACACACCCTTTCGGTGTTTATTTGGTACCGCGTCGCACTCGCACTCCTGATATTGTTCTGGGTTCTCTAGAATCCGAGTGAAAAGGTCATCGCGTGGTCGCCTTTGTCTTCCCATCCTGTCGTGTCGATCGCGAGATCGAGGACATTTGGTCCGTCACGATATTTGAGTTTCTTGTTCTTCACGATGTGGTCGTAAAGGTTCTTGGTCACTTTGACGTCTTGGATGCAGTAGTCGCGGATCTCCTGAACCTTGCCTTCTTTCCACCACTGGTACGCCTGAAGCCCGTCAGCACTCTTCTTTTCACCGAGCGTTGCCGATGCGATGTTACCGAGTGAAAGCCTTCGTCCAAGTGCGGTTTTCACCGCGGCCATCATATCAATTGATTTAATCTTGAAGAGATCACCGGGGTAGTACTTGTTGAGAAGAGGGAGGTCAAAATGGTCTGAGTTGAAGCCAATGAGTACGTCGGCTTTTTCGATGAGTGCCCACAAGCGAGGGAATTCTTCTTGTGAATAAGAGTCGTATGAATCAGTCTCTGAGTCGTAGGTGCCGACGATAGAGATATCAAGAAGTACGGGATCATTTTTGCCCACGTCTTCAAAGATATTGCGTGTTTCGATATCAAAAACCACTTTGCGCATGAGGACGAGATTAACGAGTTCTGAAAAATGCCGTGATACCTGCCATGTCGAGTGTCATCTCATTGCCTGTTGCGAGCTCTTTGAGAACATATGAACCTTCGGCGACTTCCTTTTCGCCGATGCAGACGATGAACGGGATGCTTTTCTTTGAAGCAACGCTAATTTGATCGCCGAGCTTCTTGGTTCCTTCGTAGACTGCAACGCGCACACCGCCCGCACGAAGGTGTCGTGCGAGTTCGGGTGCCTCGTCTCGTCCCTTTTCATCAACCAAACAAAGCATGAGATCGGTTGTCGAAGTCTGCTCCGGAAGAAGGTTGTGAGTTTCGAGGAAATCGCGAATCGTGACATCTCCCATACCAAAGCCGACAGCGGGTATCTTGTCGCTGCTGAAGAGCTCGAGGAGGCGGTCGTAGCGGCCACCACCAAAGAGCGCGCGAGGATTCTTTGGATCGGTATCGAATATCTCGAAGACGGGACCAGTGTAGTAGGTGAAGCCGCGCATGAGTGTTGGATCGTAGACAACCGGGATACCCGCGTTGGTCAAAAGTGCACGAATCTGGGCGAGTTCTTTGACCCCGTCGCTTCCAATGAGTCGTTCGGGAACAGCGTCTTTCGCGAGCATTTCCATATCTGCACGAAAAAGCTTTGTTTTATCACCAAGAATGGTCTCTTCTTCGTCGGTGTATTCCAAAGCGGTTATCTTGGCTTTCTTGTCGATCAAACGAGCGAGCGCGTGCTCCTGTTCGGCAGAGAGAGCGAGTTGCTCGGTGAGTGTATTCCAGATCTTGCGGCTGTTGAGACGAACGATGAAGTCGCCAGGCTGTGCGCCAAATGCTCGCATGATGTCGTAGGCCATCGAAATGACCTCGACGTCGGCAGTAACAGCCTCACTTCCGAAAATATCAGCATTAAGCTGCCAGTGCTCACGAAGGCGACCACGTTGAGGACGTTCGTAGCGGAAAACGTTGGGAATCGAGTACCAGCGGACAGGAAAAGCAAGATCACGCTTCTTTCCTGCAATCATGCGCGCAACGGTTGGCGTCATCTCAGGGCGAAGCGTTACCTGACGTTCGCCGCGGTCGGTGAAGGTATATGTCTGTTCGCTTGCGTGCTCTTCGTTGGTTTTAGCCGAATACATCTCAGCAGGTTCGAGGATGGATGCGCTGTATTCCTCATATCCGTAGCTCTCAGCGACTTTTTGCCACACCTCAAAGATGTGCTTCTGAATCGCCATGTCCTCGGGATAGAAATCTCTGACGCCTTTGTACGGTTCGGTTGAAAGTTTTGTCATGTGCCCCAAGTGTACGTAAATTCTCCCAAATAGAAAAGAGCCCCTGCAATACAGTCAGGAGCTCCTATCGACATGCGGCCCTAAGGCCTTCGGAAAAACCGAGAAAAGAAGAACAAGCAGAGTTGGTGGGAAGAGTGGCGTCCGTCTGGTCTGGGGGGAGTCTGTTTCTCCACCGAAGCGAGCGGGACGTCACGCTTATTTGAGCCCAGCGGTCTGGGACTCTTCTTCGTCGAAGTGCTATCTGGCAGACGAGCGCTCATCTACCTTTTCGACGTAAGCCTTCTGTGGGGGGTCCGCCACTCCTTCATTACAAAGAAGTGCCTTCTCCACCAACTCTCTGGCACGAATATACCTGTGCCATTTTCTTTGTCAATCAAATTACAAAACGCTCTCGGGAGCGACATTGACCGTGAACGTCGGTGGCAACCCACGAAGCTGTGTGACCAAACGCTCATCGGGCCAGATGCCTTGGGGGATGGAAATGAGCGCGTGGGCGTTGTACATCCCTTTCACGTGAGAGATGAAGGCAGGATAAACGATGGTTTGGTAGGGCAGACTCATCTCGTGAATCATTCCCAAGTCGCGCATCACCGCCGCTTCTTCTCCGTGACGAGTCACCTTGATGAGCGTCATGTATGGCGGATACGACAAGATTTTTCTTTTTCCAATCTCTTGCTGGTAGAAACCCCAGCCGTCGCCAGAGACTGCAAATGAAAATACTGCGGCATCAGGGTTTCGTGTCTGGATGACCAACGACTCAGAGGCATCCGCAAGTTCGCTTACAAGACGGAATACACGTTCGGGCATGCCGATATCAGGAAGTGCGAGGAGTGTGTCGACTGAAGCGATGACGACTGCATCAACAGAAGCTCCGTGGAGATAGGCGAGTGCCATGTCGGTGCCAACAAGGATCCCATTACCGCTTTCTTTCCATCGTTTGATGAGCTCACGTGCCTGCGCAGGAGTTGTCACGGTGTCAGCCGACATCGTAAAGATTTGAGCGTCACTGAGCTCACTGTGGAGGGTTTCAGCAACTTTTTCGACGCCAAGACCATACATCTCAAGCCGCCAGCTCGAACAATCATCACAAACGGTATGTGTATTGCGTACACGACCACAGCGATGACATTCGAACGATCGTTCTGCAACATCACCGGCAACTTTTGGTCGTGGAAGATGAAGCACCATCGGCGCCGCACATCGGTCACAGGTGAGCACCTTGCCACAATCGCGACACACCGTGAATCCCGAGTGACCCTTACGAAGACTGTAGACAAAACTCAAGCGTCCGAGCGCCATGCTTCTCATAAGCGCAGCAAGAGCCTCGTTCGACATCACTTTCTTTTTTTCTTCGGTGCGTTGCTGCGTCTCGCTATCTTTCTTTGTGCTCATATCAACAAGTGTCACGGACTTTGTTCTGTCTTGGCGGAATGACGGACGGATGCTCTCGTCACCAGCTTCGATAGCTCCAGTACTCGTTTCGAGACGAGCAAATATATCGCCCGCTATCACAGAAGCTCCGAGCGACGCGGCGAGCTCGTGAATGGTGGTACGCGCGTCGATGAATGGTCGTGTCTGGGATTTGTAGTGAGGAGATGACTCGTGTTCGATGATAAATGTGCCGATATCGCGGCGAGAAAGTGCGAGCGAAGCAGCTGTTCCGATAATCACCACAGGTGCATCGGCATCAAGAGCTCCTTGCCACGCCGTGAGCAACTTTTTCTTAGTAAGTGATGGAACGATGAAGAAAGCGCGCTCGGTGACGCCGTGGGAGAGTTCGCCAAAGAGTGATTCTGCCTCGACGGTTGTTGGTGCTATGACGACAATCGACTTTTGCTGAGCAAATGATTCTCGAATGAATGAGCGATATCGAGCCACACGGTCTTCATATGAAGCTTGGATGAGTCGTGGGGTGATTCGTTTGGGCTCAGATGCGACAGTCCCGACATCTTTTGCTATAAGCTCTGCACAATTCTCAAAGATTGTTTTTGGAACAGCCGCCGAAAGTGTCGGGCCAAGTGAGGAGGCATGATAGTGGGCGACGCGAGCTAGCGCGCTCATGAACGCTTCACCAAAACATTGCTCAGCAATAACCCCATCAATCTTTTTGAGGGTAAACGCCAAGCGTTTGATGTCGGTCTTGCTCGACGATGCCTCGTCAACCCGCGTGACGATTGCTGGGATAGATTTCCCACGGACAGGAACCCGCACCAGAGCTCCTGGGCGCATGTCGGCGCTCGCATAATAGGTCAACGTCTCAGGTGCGACGCCTTTGAGAATGGGGATGACAGAGAGGATCTTCATTAGCTGTACTGTAGCAGAAAGGGGACTGTACCAAGGCCAAACAAGGGGTCTAAACCAACACTTGACAAATGCTATCTAAATGGTGTATAATACTGGAGTAAGTTCTTTGAAAGCTACTTGCAGGTGGTCATAGCTCTAAGCGTCTAATCCTTGGACTTTTGGAGCTATGACTACCACAAACCCGCTCACTAAAGGAGACGAGAGATGGCAAGTTGGAAGGATGTGGTGGACCACAGGATGCTGATGTTCTGTGTAAACGGGCAAGAGCCCGTTTACATGAACCTTGACCTCGATAGGCTTTCGCCAGAACGGGACTCACAGGACTTGTTTTTTTCAGTCCTGGACGTCCTGAAATTCGCCTACGTGGGGATGATGCATCCCATCATCGCCATGCTTGACGACGAGGGGGTGGACAAGTGGCTCATGGATCACTATACGCTTCTCGGAGTTGAGAAGCGTGAAGACGGATTCACGCAGGTGAACTTCGAGTGCCCTGGATCCCCAACGGAGTAGTTTTCCCCGGTCATCACGGCCAAACGTTCCCGATAGCGTTTTCTATCGGATTCCCACCGACCTTGGTTAAGGCCGGTGGTTTCTTTATACAAAAACTCTGGAGTATCATAATGGCGCATGGCAGAATCACTCGATTTCAAGGTGACAGGCGGACGGAAGCTTTCGGGCTCCATTCACACCAATTTCTCCAAGAACGGCTCCGTCGTTCTTTTGTGTGCAGCGCTCATCAACAAAGGCAAGACGACACTTCATGGTATCTCGCACATTGAAGAGGTGAACCGTTTGATCGAAATCATGGAGAGCATCGGCGTAAAAGTAACATGGGTCAAAAAGAACACGTTGGAAATTGTTCCGCCTAAGAAGTTTGCGATGAGCAAGCTCGACAAAGACGCCGCGGCAAAAGTTCGCTCGAGCCTCATGTTCATCGGTTCGCTCATCCACCATGTGCCGAAGTTTAATCTTCCCCATGCCGGCGGATGTAAGATGGGTAATCGCACCATCGCCGCACATCGCTACGGTCTCGAAGAGCTTGGTGTAAAGATTGTCACCAAAGAATCTCACTACGAGATATCGGCCAAGAAGCTCAAGCCCGCAGATATCGTTATGTATGAGGCGGGGGATACGGCCGCAAACAACATCTTGATGGCTGCTGCGCTCATCCCGGGCACTACTATCATTCGTTTTGCACCGCCCAACTATCAGGTGCAGGAACTCTGCTTTTTCTTGGAGAAGATGGGAGTAACAATCGAAGGCGTCGGTACGACCACACTCACTGTTCACGGCATCAAGTCATTTAACGCGCCTCTCGAATACAACAACAGCGAAGATCCCATTGAATCGATGATGTTGATCTCCGCTGCAATCGTCACCGATTCAAAACTCACCATCACCCGTGCTCCGATCGACTTTCTCTCCGTTGAACTTTTGAAATTGGAGAAGATGGGACTCAAATACACAAAGACCAAGCGATACAAGTCGTACAACGGCCGTACCGATCTCGTTGATCTCACCATCATGCCGTCAAAGCTCAAAGCTGTTTCTGACAAGATCCATGCATTGCCGTATCCGGGAATCAACACCGACAACCTTCCATTCTTTGTCCCTATTGCAACGCAAGCTACAGGTGTCACGCTCATCCACGACTGGATGTGGGAGACTCGAGCCATCTATTTTACCGAACTCAATCGTCTTGGTGCGCAGCTCACACTCGCGGATCCTCATCGTGTCTTTGTTACCGGAAAGACCAAGCTCAAAGCGGCACAGGTTGTTTGCCCGCCCGCGCTTCGTCCGGCCATGATCATCCTCATTGCGATGCTTGCTGCCGAAGGAACATCGATTCTTCGCAATATCTACTCCATCAACCGCGGTTACGAAGAAATCGCCGCACGTCTCAATTCTATCGGCGCCACAGTGGAGGTTTTGAAGGGGGAGTAGAAAACGTTGACATACCCTCATTAAAGTCATATATTCCTTTCGGAAACGCCTTTGACTGAGCTCCGGATTCGCTGAGAGCTCGCACCAGAGGCACTGCACAAGGAGCATTCCGATGCAAAAGCTCGTGGTGGTACGACACGGCAGCGTCGGCCCAGACAACAATCTGGATGTCGACGGGAAAAGAGAGGTGGCTCGATTGGGAAAGAGGTTGGCCTCGGCGTTCGACGAGGGGTGCAAAATCCACCTCTTGAGCTCGGACACTCCTCATGCTTGCGAAAGTGCCGAAATTCTCGGCAAGCTGCTTGGAGTTCCTTACACCTATCACGAGGAACTCTGGTCAGATCTCAGGAGCCAGAACCTCAAGGGGGTGTTTGGACTGGTAAGGGCGCACGAGGGTGCTGATGTACTCATCCTCGTTACCCATCGAGGGAACATGGGAAAGTTCCCCAAGTTTTTCAGCCAGCGGATGTGGAGAACCAAAGTTCGATCCCACGACGTTCCCCAAGGAACAGGGTGGATGCTCGACTGCAGCGTGCGAACGCTCGCGTACCTCCACTGAAGCCAGCACGGTGAAGAACAACCGCCGCGGAGTGTTGTTCAAGGGTCCCGCTGCTCTCCTCGGGACCCTTTTCTATTGGAGAATTTTCATAAAAAGCCACAGTACGCTACGATAGTTCCACATGAAGATGTTCTCAAAGAAACTGGGGATCGACCTTGGGACCACCAATATCTTGGTGTTTGTGCCGGGCAAGGGGATTATGCTCAACGAGCCGTCGGTCGTTGCTGTGTCCGAAAGCGACAATCGCATCTTGGCAATTGGTACCGAAGCAAAGCGTATGGTCGGAAAAACTCCTGACGACATCATCGCGTATCGCCCGATGAAAGACGGTGTTATCGCTGACTACCGCGTGACCGAAGCGATGCTCAAATATTTTATCGACAAAGCATTGGGCAAATGGAATTTCTTTAAGCCCGATGTCCTCATCTCTGTTCCTGCAGGTGTTACATCAACAGAACGACGTGCCGTTGTTGAAGCTGCAATCAAAGCGGGGGCCAAACAGGCATTCGTCATCAAAGAACCGATCCTCGCAGCTATCGGCGCAGGTATTCCTATTCATGACCCAGAAGGGCACATGGTGGTCGACATCGGTGGCGGTACCACGGACGTGGCGGTCATCTCGCTTGGTGGAATCGTCACCTGCACATCGGTAAAAGTAGCCGGCAACAAGATTGATCAAGCAATCGTCGATTACGTGAAGCGCAATTACAATCTCTCGATTGGTGAGAAGACGGCAGAAGAGATCAAAATCAAGATCGGCTCAGCAGTACCTGTTGAACAAGAGCTCGCCATGAGCGTCCGTGGGCGTGATGTCATCACCGGTTTGCCTCGTGAGATGGAGATTAAGACCAATGAAGTCGTCAAAGCCATCCGTCGCGAGCTTCGTGAGATGATCAAAGCCATCAAAGACGTCTTCCAGGAGACGCCGCCTGAGTTGGCTGCCGACATCATTGGCCAGGGCGTCACGATGACGGGTGGTACTTCACAGCTTCGCAATTTCCCTGAGCTCATGTTCCGTGCGACAGGAGTGAAGGCTCGCGTTGCCGATGAGGCGCTCTTTTGTGTTGCCAAAGGAACGGGTATCGCCCTTGAACACCTTGATACCTACAAGAAGTCGATTGTCGCAAAGCGTTAGTACTGCGCTATGGCTGATTTCTCTCACCACGCCTTCCTCATCCCACACACCTACGCGTCAATTCGCGACGCTCTTCATGCACAACTGAACACTGGTGATGATGCTCCGGAGATTATTGAGATGGTAGAAGGGACATTTCCCATCGACAGCGTCCGCCAACTCATCGATCTCGCACTGCGAAAGTCTGAAGAACGGGGGCAGGTGTTCTTGGTCGCTTTTGATTCGATCCTTCCTCCTGCACAAAACGCACTTCTCAAAGTGCTCGAGGAACCGGTGCCTCATACGCATTTCTTTTTGATAACATCGAATCCACACACACTTCTTCCGACTGTCCTGTCTCGTCTCGGTACGTCACCTTTTACATTCGAAATTGCAGAATCATCTGAGGCAAAAGAATTTCTTGCATCAACTCCTTCCAATCGTCTCTCGATCATCAAACCAATCATTGAAGAAAAAGACAGGCGAGCAGCAGCGGTGC
>JAUPUE010000033.1 GCA_030917725.1 Patescibacteria group bacterium | reverse complement strand
TTGATAAGCGCATCTTCGCGCATTGTGAGCATGCCTTGTTTGCGCGCCGCTTCGCGGACTGCAGGCTCAGTCGGGTTTGTGAGAATAATTTGTTCAATCTCTTTGTTCATCTCGATTACTTCGAATACCGCAAGTCGGCCCTTCGTGCCCTTTGGACATGTCTCAGAAGGCTCAAGGCCGTAGAGAAACTTCGAATCAGGAATCGCAGTGTGGTATTTCTTTGGCAGATCCTCGAATTGCTTGTCGACCATCACCTTAACACTGCCTTCGATTGGAATCTCCTTCCCTGTCTCCGGACAGAGACGCTTCACGAGACGTTGTGCCATGGCAAGCGCAAGCGTCGGTGCGATGAGGTACGGATCGACACCCATGTCGATGAGACGCGGGATGACACCAATCGCGCTGTTGGTGTGGATGGTCGAGAACACCAAGTGACCGGTGAGCGCCGCCTGCACCGCAAGCTGTGCAGTCTCTTTGTCACGGATCTCACCGACCATGATGATGTCGGGGTCCTGACGAAGTGTGGTGCGAAGACCTGATGCAAATGTGTAGCCAATCTCGGGGCGTACCTGCGATTGGTTCATGCCACTGATGTTGTATTCAACAGGGTCTTCGAGCGAGAGCACGTTCTGAGCCTCGCGATCAACTTCTTCGAGCATCGAGTAGAGCGTTGTCGTCTTACCAGAACCAGTTGGTCCCGAAATGAGGATGAGACCGTAAGGGCGCTTGATTGCATTGCGGACCAAACGGAGATCGCGCTCGGACATGCCGATTTTATCAAGTGGCAAAACGCCCTTATCAGGATCGAGGATACGCATGACCACCTTCTCGCCGTAATACGCAGGGAATGTTGAGACACGGAGATCAATCTTGCGCCCACCAATGTGTGCAGAAAAACGCCCATCTTGTGGTTTACGCTTCTCGTCAATCTTCATGTTCGAGAGAATTTTGATGCGCGCGATGATTGCGGGATGAACGTTCATCGGCAACGTGAGGTTTGTCGACATCACACCATCAACACGGAAACGGATCTTAAGCATCTCATCAGTCGGTTCAATGTGGATGTCCGACGCATTCTGCTCAACCGCATGGTTGAGGACCGTCGCAACGATTTTTGTCACCGGCGCATCTTCGACGATCGTATCCTCTTCGCTGACGCCGTTTTTCTCATCGCGCGCACGCTTGAGCGATTTTGTTTGTTCGGTGTTGAGCTCAGACTCAAGATCAGTGAGTGCTTCGGTCACCTCCCCTGAAAGGCCTTGGTAATTCTCAAGGACTTTTTCGTAATCATTTTGCGAAATAAGGAAAAGCTTGTACGGAAGTCCTGTCTTCGCCGAGATGAATTGAAGTGCGTCTTTTGCTTCGGTGTTGTCGGGATCAACGACACCCACTTCGAGCGCGCCATCAACCATACCGATTGGTACGAGACGGTAATGGCGAGCGGATTCTTCGGGGATTTGGTTGAGAATATCAAAAGAGATTGACTTGGGGTCGATGGATGGACGTGTCGGCAATCCGTAATAGACACCCTTGGCACCGAGGATGTCGGCATTCGGGACGCCTTTCGAGCGAGCGACATCTTCGAGCGAGCGTCCGGTATCCGAAGCCTCCTGCTCAATAGCAGCAGCTGCTTCTTGTGCGAGCTTTCCTTGCTCAACGAGTTGATTGAGGAATGACATGGGTTGTAAGAAGGAATCAGGATGTCAGGGAGTCATCTAACGACAACCTGACTACTGACATCCTTGGAACTACGGCGTAGCAGGCGTTGTCGTCGACGTCGTCGTCGCAACCGGAGTTTCGGCAGCGCCGATTACCGCAAACGGATTGCGACGTCCCACCGGCTCCGGCGCGAGCTCAACAGTAAAATCTTGAAGTGTCACAAATGTCGGGTCAGCGAGCAACGCGTCAGAGAGTGTGAGCGACTTGAGTTGAAGCAAGAGTGAAAGCAAGTCACCATCTTCGACAGGAAGACCGCTCACTGTCTCTGATGAAAGTGGAGCTTCGGGTTCGCTCGCAAAGAACATACGATACGCCACAAAGATGACGAGGAGGATACCGACCGCGATGAGGATTTTCTTGAGAAGAGGGTTCATAATTTTTACTTCAACCAATACGTTGTGAACGTCACCTGGTACGATGTCATACCGCTTTGTCCGGGCGAACCAAATGAAAGCGATGTGACATCAACGAGGCGAAGACTGCGTTCGAGATCTGTGAGGAAAGCGCGGAATCGATCATAGGTCGACAGAACCGTGAAAGAAAGCGAGAGTCGACCAAAATCATCGGACGATGGTCCAAGAGCACCATCAGCCTGCACCTCGTCGGGCGACCCAATCGAGATATTCCCAAGCGACATACCATAGCGGGATGCGAGTGTATTGATGTCGATAATAAGACGCACAGTGTCAATACTATCTGGCAACATCGTGCTGATGCGCTCAAGATCTTCGCTCTGGATGCTGTTGTATTTTGACAAAAGTGCATCGCGGAGTGCCACGAGCTCCTTAGAGCGATCGAGTGCGTCGTCAAAACGCTGCTGCTCAACCGACAATTCGCGCACCGATGCATAACGCGGATTCGTAAAGAGCGCAAAAAGCGTTATGGCAAGAATGATGAGAACGATGCTAATGATGTTTTTCATAGCTAGTGGCTGTTAGCTATTACGGAGTCATCAGTTTCTTGACCCTCCGCTTCTATTGAAGCTCCCGCAACCTCACCCGACGAAGGCTCAACTTCAAAAAATGCACTTCCACCCTCTACGGCACGCTCACGATATGAAACGAGTGTCGGATCAACAAGTGCACTTACCGTAAATTCAACATTGCCACGCTCATCGAGTGTGAGACCTGAAAAGGCGGTATCGCGGAGCGATCGATTACGACCGAGCTCATCGGACTGCAATGCAACCGATGCGAATGAGCGTGCCTCACCCTGCATGACGAGACGAAGTCCTTCGGGATCAGACAAATATGAAAAGCTCGTAAAACGGACCGTCTCAAGGGTGACGTCTTCGAGAAGATCGAGCAGCCCCGATGGAGCAACGTGATTTTCAAGAAGTTTTTCACCAATTGTGAATTTGGCGTCTACACGGGCAAGTTCACGAATGAGCTCCGGCTCAAAAGCACCCTTGGCCTGTTCGAGTGTTGCCTCCTTGTTTTTGATAGATGTCAGAAGGAATCGTTCGTAGAGGAAAACACCAGTAGCACCCACAACAGAGAGCACCAGCATGATGACGGCAACGAATGAGAGGATTGCCGACACCGAAGAGCCGGTTGCTTTTGGTGCAGGTCCGACATCGAACGTCTTCTTGGGTATGAATGATGTTTGGAACTGTTCTGCCATGAAAGAGCGAGATATATCGTTCATAGTATAAACCACCCGCACACAGAGATGCTATGAGTTGTGCACAGTTTCTACGCCTCCTCCTCCAATCTGCGCAATGCAACACCGATTGCGACGTCGAAGTCGGGGCCGACACTCTTGAGAACGTTATCGAGGAATGCTGGGGCTTCTACCTTGCGGAATGGATCTGCGATAGAAACGTCTGTTTGAAAGACTGTCTTTGCGCGCTCGACAATACCAGGAAGCATAATGCCACCACCGGTGAGTAGGACCTTGCCAATATTCCGTGAATGCTTCTTTTGGTAACTCTCCATAATGTGGCGCGATTCGGTGAAGATGGAGTCGAGCACGAGCGAAGCAATCTCGGCAACATCGGTGTCGGTTCCCTGTTTGACGACGCCGTAGGTACGCTTGAGTTCTTCGGCGCGGACTTCTGTGACGCCCATTGCGCGCGAAATGGCGAGTGTGATTTCTTGTGAGCCGCGATTGATGATATGTGACTCGCGCAACACTTTGCGATCAACGATGTAAACCTTCGTGCTTCCTGCACCAAGCCCCATGATCATCGTCGGTGACAGGTCTTCTTCAAGCGAAGCGCGAATTGTGCTAAACACCTCGATCTCATAAAAGCTCGGAACGAGGTTGGCGACCTTCATTACCTCGTGATAGCGCGTGAGTGTGTCTTTGTGAACGGCGACCGTAAGAACTTCGGCCTTACGGTTCTTTTCATCTGCAGCTGCATCAGGTCGTGCAGTGTCTGCAAGGATGCGCGGTACAACGCGCCAATCGAGCACCACTTCGCTGATAGCGACGGGAATGTATTTGCGTACCTCGATAGGCACCATACTCTTGAGCTTGTCTTCACCAACATCGGGCATCTCAATCACATTGATGAGGCTCGCTGAGAGTGGCATTGCTACACCACAGGCTGTCGCTGTTCCCTTGGCTTCACGAATAAGATCCGCAACGGCCTCACCAAGCTTCTGCGTTGGAAGACTCGTGGCGCGACCCGCGTCAACACCGGCATAGGGACCGAGCGCGAGTTCACCATATGTCTCGAGAACCGCTTTCCCTTTGCTTCGTCCAAGCTGAACCACTTTGATGGTCGACGAGCTGATATCGATACCAAGAACGCTCTTTTCTTTTTTCGAAAAGATGTCAGATGTCAGGCCCTTGAGCTTGTCCGAGAAAAGCGACATGTAGTGATTCAGTATACAACACCCTCGGACAGGTCAAGGAGATAAAAGGATGATAAAGCGTTTCTTTGAGGTTGGCTTCCTATCATATATAGAACCTCATGCGCCTACGCGACATAGCGGCAAAACTCCTTGATATCGCTTTTCCTGCGATGGATTCGCTTCCCCGCAAGAGTCTTACGGACGAATTATTGAGCGGCAACCATTCTCCCCTCCCCGCCATCCATGACGACATCCTCAACTCAATCAATGGGCAAGCGGTCTATGCATATCGAGATGAACATATCCGCGCCGCAATCAAATCACTTAAGTACGACGGAAACACAGACGTTGCTCAGTGGTTCGCAGATCGGTCAGAAGATACCATCACGCAGATTATCGGCGGCTCACAGCAAAAGCTCCTAATCGTTCCGATTCCAGTGAGCTTCTCCCGACATCTCGAGCGCGGATACAACCAAAGCGCACTAATTGCCGAAGCAATCGCACGGCGCTTCTCGGACGACATCGACTACGACGAACTCTGTGTCACCCGCACCGCATTCACACAAAGCCAAACGAAAGCACGCACGCGAAGCGAACGCGCAAAAAATATCATTGGTGCGTTCGAAGTCAAAGAACCTCACCGCGTCGTCGATCGCGACATCCTCATCGTCGACGATGTCATCACCACCGGCTCAACCATACGCGAAGCCGCCCGCGTATTGCGGGCGGCTGGTGCGCGGAGCGTAGGCTGTTTTGCGTTAGCGCATTGATGTCTTGGGTATGACTTTCGCTACGTGGTCCGTGTTTTGTCCTCGCAAGCTCGGAAAAACCCGGATCCACTCCGCTCTGCGCCATAGATTTGGAGTGTCACCAGAGACTA
>JAUPUE010000009.1 GCA_030917725.1 Patescibacteria group bacterium | reverse complement strand
CATTGCCACCACCGATGACTGCAACGTTTTGCCCCGCAAAGAGCGGTCCGTCACACGAAGCACAATAGGTAACGCCTTTGTTCTCGAACTGCGCCGCACCGGGCACATCGAGCTTTCGACGGGTTGAGCCCGTTGAGATGAGAATAGACTTGGTGAGATATGTCTCCTTGTCGGTCGTGATAGTGAACGTGCCGTCTGCATTCTTGGAGATGTTCTTGGCATAGTCAGAAGCCGTCGCCATGCCATCTCCGACGTTCTTTTCAACATGAGTTTTGAATGCCTCTGCAAGCTTTGCTCCTGAGATAGACGGCGTACCAATCCAGTTCTCGATGTTCTCAGACACGACGCTCTGGCCACCCCATTCGGGCGCCAGGAGGAGCGTTGTGAGCTTTTTGCGTGCCGCATAGACAGCCGCCGAAGCTCCCGCAGGCCCTGAACCAATGATGATGAGATCGTACGTCATATATTTTAGATTTGACCCACTATACCACGAAGGCCATTCTCAGAGGATCTCTTCCAGAACAGCAATCCACCACACATTACAACGAGGAATTTTTTGGATGCTAAACTGTTTCTATGAAAAAAATAATGCTCTTTTGCAGCTTTTTGTTCTTTGGTGTTCCTGTTATTGCGTCAGCACATGTCAAATGGTTTATCGATGCACACGAAGTGACGAAAAACCTTCATAGCCAGACGCCACTCTACACATGGGGGAGCACCGAGGTGCTCACGTGGTCAATCATTGTCCTCTGCGTCGTTGTTTTCTTTGGTTTTCTCGATGCCAAGGTACCAACACCAACAAGACTGTTAAAATTCGGCCTCGCTCACGAACGACAGATTCGCCGTGTCGCGCAAACCCTACTTGGGCTTTTTCTCATCAGCGTGAGTTTCTTGTGGAAGATAATTATTGTTCCTGACTTTCATATCGTGGGAACGATGGGGTTGGTCCTTGGGGCTCTCCAAGTACTCGTGGGGCTCATGTACACAGTCAATTGGAAACCACAGATTGCATCCGCTATTCTCTTTTTTCTCACGATTGGTGTAACACTTTCGTTCGGTGTAGGAGCACTTCTCGAAAACGCACTCTTGGTATCGCTCGCACTCTATTTCTTCATCATCCACGCACCCAAGGACTCGTTCATATCCACCCGACTCGAAAAGCATTCCGTTGAGATTGTGCGAATTGGAACTGGCATCTCCCTCATCGTTCTTGCCTTTACCGAAAAAATCCTCTTCCCCGAATTAAGTTTGTCGTTCCTCGATGTTCACCACTGGAACTTTATGCAACAGCTTTTCCCGTGGTTCACCAACAACCTCTTCGTTCTCTCCACGGGCTTTGCCGAAATGATTTTCGGTATTTTGTTCATCATGGGGTACCTCACCCGCACAACCACAGTACTCATCGCACTGTTCTTTGCGCTCTCGGTTGTCACCATGCTTGTCAATTTCAACATGTGGGAAGTAGAAGACCTCGTGGTATACGCAGCCGCGATACTCTTCATCTTCTTTGGTCACGGAAAAACAAAATTCTTCCACTTCATCTGGCCCAATTCAAAACTCCAGAGATCATAGAGTCTCATGCAAGTCCCGAAACACGTTTGAAAATTGCGGGTATAGGTACAACGTCATAAGGCTGGCCAATTGGCCAGCCTTATGACGTTGTCTCGGTCCACCGACCGAAAGCGGAATGCGTTCAAATTCAAATCTAGGCAAACGACTAGATTTCGTCCTGTGCGTCTTCGACAACACCAACACAGCTCTCGAGGATACCCTCGAGCTCTGCCTGTGCGTCAGCAGTAACTGCAGTTCCCTTTGGGTGGGCAACCTGCCATGCTGCGATGTTTGCGCGACACTCCTGGACATCTGTAGTCGCATCGTCAAGCGTGCTCGTAATTGTCTCTGAGTTGCTCTTTGTGAGCATAACTGCGAGAACGATTACAACGATGACGAGGATCCATGTTGCCCATTTGTAGCCGTTTTTCTGTGATTCCATATTGTGGGCTTCCATAAATGACCTAATAATGATGACCTTTGGTCTAGTCCTTAGAGTACCATGGGGTTTAAAGGATAAAACCAGAGGAGTGAATAACAACAAGACAAAAATGAAAGCCGCCCAAGGGCGGTTTCATTTTGAATCTATGACCTCATCGGGATTTGAACCCGAGTTTCAGCCGTGAAAGGGCCGCGTCCTGGACCAGGCTAGACGATGAGGCCAGCCCGCAGAATATAGCATTTTTAGGATATTCTGGCAAAATACCCGTACCATGAATCGCATCTCAATTAATGACCCAGAAAGCCTCCAGAAGGCCGTTGCAGTGCTCCGTGCCGGGGGTGTGATCGTCTATCCAACCGATACTGCCTATGGGCTTGGGGCTGATGCGACGAATGCTGATGCTGTCGAAAAAGTATTTGCCATAAAGAATCGCTCTGAGAATCCAATCCCGGTCATCGTTGCCGATATCGAGCAAGCCAAGAATCATGTCTTCTTTTCTACGGCGGGTCAAAAGCTCGCAGAAGCCTATTGGCCTGGTGCACTGACGCTCGTGCTCACTGCTTCTGACCCTGCCCTCGCACATATCATACGAGCCGAAACGACCATCGGTGTCCGTGTCCCAGGAATTGAATGGTGTCGCCAGGTTGCTCATGAATTGGGGAAACCGTTCACGAGCACAAGCGCGAATACCGCCGGCTCCCCTGCGGAATATTCTCTTGAGGGAGCTTATGCGAGCTTGGGTGAGAACGCTGCTCTCGTGGACCTATGGATCGATGGAGGAACACTCGATGGGGGCCCAGTCTCGACGGTAGTGCTTGCTTCTGAAGATCCTGTCATCATAAAGCGCGAAGGAGCTGTCTCTGGAGCAGATATCAAAAAAGTGTTAGAATGAGCCGTTAATTGATGGAGATGTGGCTGAGTGGTTGAAGGCACCGGTTTCGAAAACCGGCATCTGGGAAACCGGATCAGGGGTTCGAATCCTCTCATCTCCGCAGTAGAATTTCTAACCAAGCCCCTTCGCCTTATATCTGAGGTATCTCAAAAGATACGATTCCGTCGATTTCTGTAAGCCCTTCAGTAGGAGCACCGAGGTATTCGCTTGCCCTCTTTCTAAATACTGAAGAATCTTTTGAAAGGATAAAGCGTGTTGTACCACTACCACTCACATCAAATCGCCTCAGTGCTTCCTTGGTCACGAATTCGGCCGGATCGATGACATTGATATTCATCCCGCGCTTGTTGATTGATTGTTCGAAGAAATCACGAACAAGCGGAAAGTGTGTACAGCCAAGAAGCACGGCATCACACCCATGAGCCACGACGACGTCGATGACGCCATCGACGATTTTTTTGATTGTCTCAATAGAGGCGCCTGACTCAATCGCCGGCACAAGATCAGGCACCGCAAAGGGGTGGTGATCTTTGCCAATGACATCAAGTCCTCTCTGGTATGCTCCTGACCGAATTGTTGCACGTGTTGCAATAATTGCGACCCTTTCATAATTGGAGCCTTTGAGACCACCAATTGTGGGACCAATCATCTCTATCATGTCGCTGTGTTCAACACCAAATGCACCCATCTGCCCCAAAGTCATGGACGCCGACATCGTATTACACGCGTTAAGGATTTGTGTCGCCCCGTGCGCGAGAAGCGTATTGATGCCTCGGTATGTCAGAGCGTCAATCTCAGCCAGAGTTTTATCCCCGTAGGGAAGATTTTTTATATCCGCAAAATAGACGATGTCCGCATCGGGCGCCTTGCGTCGAAGTGGACCGAGGACAGACAGACCTCCTGAGCCAGAGTCAAAGATGCCAATCATATTTGTTTCTTAGATTCCAAAATGGAACCGATAACACGAGCGGCATTTTTGTATGCAATCTTCTCAATTGATTCATCATTATACCCAGCCTTCGAAAGAGCCTCCCACAAAAGCGGCAAATACTCCACAGACGTCAGGCCACCTGGAAAGCCACTTATAATTCCTCCGAAGTCTGTACCAATAGCAACATGGTCAATTCCCATAACGTCACGAAAGTGATCGATGTGCCGAACGACATCAGCAACGGTTGCATCTCGACCGGTGATAAGAAACTTCTTTGAAAAGAAGACGCCCACCAAGCCACCCGATGACGCAACCCGCTTCAATTGTTCATCGGTATAATTGCGCGGATCATCACAGAGTGCTCGAGCGTTGCCGTGGCTTATCACAATCGGACCTTTTACGATGTCTACAGCATCCCAAAACGTCGCTTCATTCATGTGTGCAAAATCAACAATCATATTCTTCTTCTGAAGCCATTCGATCACTTTTCGACCAAGATCGGTGAGTCCTTGGGTAGGATCGAGCGTACCTCCCCCAAGACTATTCGTGAGATTCCAGACGATTCCCATTGAACGAAGCCCGAGCTCATACCAGCGTTCGAGCATCTTCCACGCCTGCGCATCTCCCGAGAAGGCATTGAGACCTTCGACGTGCAACACGAGCCCTCTAGGATTATCTGCGTCGAACGAATCAACGAAGTCTTGACTGCCCAAGACAAGCTTCCAAGTCACATCTTTTTTACAGATCTCTCCGTATTCGATGAGGTCTCTCTCGATTATGTTGTTGATCTTTGGATCGAGAAACTCTCCTTCAACAACATGAGGAAACGCCGTCGCGGTGACAATCCGCACCCCTGCGCGCTCATTCTCAACAAAACCCGTCTGCGCAACAACGTCGTTCGGAAAGAGATCTTTGTTGTTCACATACAACAAAAGGTCTTGGTGGAGATCGATGATGGGTAATTGTTTCATAAGTTTGATTGAATGATAACTTCTGGACGCCGCGTACAGCGACGCCCAGAAGCCGAGCTATTGCTCGAAGAGCGATTGCAAGTCTTGCATCGCTTTAGCCACAGCAGATACTGGGTTCTCAATTCCCCACGGGTGAACATAGACACCACCGCGGTCGATGACGTCATGTTGGCTAACGAACGTTCCATGGGTTATGTCGTAGAAGATCTCAGGACATTCCTTGGCAGCCGCACGCAGTTCCCCTTGAAGAAACTTGCGACGCGTCGCCCACTCTCTAATGAGAATCCCTCGATCCTCTGAAGAGGTCACTGCCTGAAGAGTAGCACCGACTTCACGATTCTCGTCCCGAAGTTGCAAATAGAGCCCGACAAGCCGATTAAGCTTATCGGCTCGATCGAGCGTCGTAACGAGCCGCATCGAAGCGACAGGGACAACGTGAAAGCGAACTTCTTCTGGCAGTCCCGGTATACGACCGACGAGCTTTTCATACAATGTGTTGAGCAGCCCTTCGAGCGTCTTGATATAGACAACCATATCGGGACCTGAGAGGTGATAGACATCACTCGTCTTGAACTGAAGTGCCTCGATGACGCCGTCCATGAGGATATTGAAGACGTTCGGCATGACCCAACCAGCGGTCTTGCCCCGAAGACCATAGATACCCTCACTGACAATCTGTCGCCATGTCGTCAAATCTCGGACGGAAGTCCTCCCATCTTCGCCGACGACACGCTTCCATCCCTGTTTGGGAGGAATGATGACCGATGAACAAAGATCCAGGACTTCATGCACAAGCTCCTCATGTTCAACGAGAAACTCGCTATAAAGCCGCATACGTACACCCGGCACCGCTTCTGCGAGCGCATTCAGATGACAATGTGCCACACGCTCGCCGACCGGAAAATGGTCGTCCACGAGACGCGATGGGTGAAGCACGCGAGCATGCGTCATCATTACGTCAGGGTCAGCAATCGTCTCGGACTCCCCGTCCCGAATGACTTTATGCGGATGGAAGTTGAGATCCTTCCGTCCGAAGGTCCGATCGTGGAACAAAAGCCGGAGACCGAGCTTTGCGACGGCAAGGTTGTTGAGATAGATGTTCCCCGGATGGGGAGTCTTGGTGACCGACTGACCCTCTCTATCCAGCCGGCAGAGATCTGCGAGTGAAAGATCATCACGACGAATAACAGTGAATGGCATATCGCACCCCTTTGTATTGCTGTGGTTTGGAAAAGAACAATTGAGCACGGTGCCCACCAGACTCTTGTCTGGGTGCCACCCGCTAGTACTTTCGGGCGGCACTCAAACAAGAAACCCTCCGGATGCGCCGGAGGGTTTTTGTGTAGATTGGTGAATTCGTTTTACGAATGACCTACAACTGAGCGCTCCGGCGCGGATGCAAGAATGACGAAGAGGAAGTGCTTCTTAAAGCACATCGGTGTACGCCACATTGCTGAGGTCATATAGGCTGCCGGACTTGTTGTTCGATCTGTATTCATGGCTATAGGGACGAATCCTACTCCTGACACCAAAGGGCGTCAAGCGGGTTGTGGATAGCCATTCGGCACGTATACTTGCCCATATGCGTATCCTCGCTATCGAAACCTCTTGTGACGAGACGGCTCTGGCGCTTTTGGAATGCTCCGGGAGCATCGAATCCCCCGTCATTAAGGCGATTTCTCAAGCCCTCTATTCGCAGGTCAAAGAACATGCCCCATTTGGAGGTGTCTTTCCTGCACTGGCAAAAAGAGAACACGTGAAGAATATCGTTCCGCTTTTTCTTGAATGTTTGGAGAAGGGACAGATGCTCAAAAAGGGTTCAACTGAACTCAGTGAAGAAAAGCTCGCGACAATCAAAACGATGCTCGACCACGAGCGCGGACTCTTTGAGCAATTCAAAGAACACATCGTTCCACTCGAACGACCAGCAATCGATGCTGTTGCAGTGACCCGAGGACCGGGACTTGAGCCGGCGCTCTGGGTGGGCGTGAACTTCGCCAAGGCGCTCTCGTATCTGTGGGATATGCCCATCGTGCCCACAAACCACATGGAAGGCCACATAGCCTCTGTACTGGTCAACGAAGGTGCCTCACAGATCGCATACCCCGCCCTCGCACTTCTTGCCTCAGGAGGTCACACAGAGCTCGTTTTGATTGATAAACCCCTCTCATACCGCCGTATCGGCCAGACCCGCGACGACGCGGTCGGAGAAGCATTCGACAAAGTTGCACGCCTCCTCGGCCTTCCCTACCCAGGCGGTCCGCAAATCTCAAAGCTCGCCGCAGGAGTCCGTGCAAAAGAGCTTCCTCCCTCGGACATCAAGTTCCCTCGCCCGATGGTGAACTCAGACGACTACGATTTTTCATACGCAGGATTGAAAACCGCAGTCCTCTACAAAATCCAAGAACTCGGCGAATTGACCGATGAGCTCAAAGAGCGGATTGCATACGAATTCGAAGAAGCAGCAACAGATGTTCTCATATCCAAAACAAAAAAAGCGCTCGAAGCGCATGGTGCACAGGTGCTCATCGTCGGTGGCGGTGTCATCGCCAATGTCTATCTCCGAGAACGGCTCACAAATCTCGCCGCAGAAGCAGGCGTCATACTCATGCTCCCAACGCGAGAGCTCTCAACCGACAATGCAATCATGATCGGTGCAGCAGCCTATCTGCATCTTGCATCAGGAGAGTCGTATCAACCATATTCACCAACGAGTACAGCGCTCGAAGCGGACGGAACGCTTAGGTTATAACCAAATCTGCAGAGAGAAGAAGCCAGTTGAGGTATGAGAGGACACAGATGAGCGCCAAGAGCGCAACACCGTACAAAATCGAACGGCGGTGTGTGTGATGGACCTGCATGAAGACCATACAAAGGAGGACGAATGAAACGAGAAGGCTCACAATGAGATAGACCCACGAAACAGTTGCTCGTGGACGAGCCGCAGCAGAATCCCAGGCGGAAACCGCAGCACCTTCGACGTTCTCATTGATGACTTCTGGAGCGAGGGGTTCAGCTGCTACAACGTCTCCTTCGACGCGGGCAGTGTTTTCTTCTTTGATAAGCGTCGTCACCGGCTCAGGCTCCGGTTCAGGAAGTGCAGCGGAAGCAACCGTCCCCGCACTTTCGGCAACAGGAATCGATGGAGTTTCAACAGGAGCGACAGTAATAGGAGCAGCTACCGGAGCCTGTGCCATTGGTGTACCAAAGAGTTGCACTACATAGACTGTCTTCTTGCCTTTGTATGTTCCTGATACAGCTGCGATACCGATTTCGGTAAACTTACCGTTCATGATGTTTGCACGGTGCCCCGGTGAATCAAGCCATGCTTGGTTCACATCGTTAGAATCACTAAAGTTGACCGCGAGGTTCTCACCAGCGTCAACAAATTGATATCCAGCTCGATAAAACCAATACCACGGATCAAGACCGTCGGGGCTCACGTGTGCAAAGTATTCATTCTCGGCCATGTGCTCGGCTTTCATGCGCGCAGCATCTTCGAGGACGGGGTTGGTTGTGAGCTGATTGAGACCTGCCGAAGAACGATCGTCGTTGGTAAGAGCCACCAAGACCGCCGGCAAGACCGACGCGGTAAATCGAGAACCTTGATTGAAGAAGAGCCCACGCGACAGCGAGAATCCAAATGCGAGCAAGAGGATGCCCGTGAGCGCCAAAGCACCACCGGCACGCAAGAGATGCGGTCGGTGGTTGTTTCCTTCGTGTGGGATGAGCGTGTTCTTGATGTGACGGCGCATGGTTTCGATAATCGCTCTCATTGCGTGATTATTGTAGCAAATGAACGCTCTTTATACCCTATCAGTATACCATATATACGAAATAAGGCAATACTTCCCTATTCTGATAACAAAAACACCCCCGAAGGGGTGTTTTGTGTAGAAGCTGTCTACGTACTTAGATTGTCGTACCAGGGGCCATGATCAACTGGTCAGGGAATGTTTCGTATCCCGGACAAATAATGCTGTTGATCTTCCACTTGGTTGTTTGGTAGAGGTACCCTGTTGCGTTGTCATTGAGACTTGGGAACTCTTCCGTCCATGTATCAAGCACGTCAGGCTTGAACATGTTCTGGAACTGAACGACTGCGTTGAACATCGGCATGTCGAACGTGCCGTCAAGCGGAAGTGACATCCCGAGGTATGCATTGAAGAATGCCTTTGCCTTGTTCACTTCTGCTGGGTCGTTCTTGGTGTTGATGTGTTGGTAGTCGCGGAGGAACGGACAGAAGTTAGTTTCCGTTGTTGCACCCAAGACTTCTCCACGTCCTCTAAAGCTGTTGCGATTGCTGCCTGGACGGCCGTTGTTGTCATCATCGTCATTTGGTGTTTCAGGTGTGTCTTCCTGACAACCTGAGTCGTTCTCGTCGACCGCCTCATCGTTGTCATTATCAACCTCATCTGAACACTGCTCATCGTTTGGACCTTCGTATTGGTTGATGAAGTTCACATCCATACCATCACCAAGGTATCCGATTTCAACAGATGCGATATCGCCGTTGTCATAGTATTCGCTGACCTCATCGTCATTAATCTCTGCGCCGATGTTGTCCCAACCTTCCTGAATTACTTCGTAGACAGAATAGTTAGAGCCAGGACCTTCAACTTCTCCTTGAATACAGTAGTAACCATTCTCATCTGTTACATCTGAACCAATGAGTTGTTCCTCGTAGATAACAATGTCTTGTCGTGTGTACTCTGGGTAGTAGTAACCTTCGAGGCCGATAAACCAACCTGCGAGAGGTGTGACACCATCTTCATCGTACTTGTATCCTTCGACGAGACATGATTCATCATCGCCACCCCCTGTCCTCTGGTTAATAAGGTTGTAGGTGTAAGTACCTTGGTCACTATCAATGTTCCAAACAGTACCCCCTCCTGCGCCACTGAAATATTCCCAGCCATCCTGCATATCTTCCTCAACGTAGTACTCTGCGAGATCAACGTCAGTGAATGTCACACAGCCATCTTCTCCAGTAACACCCTCGTATTCACGCTCATCGTTGATGGCAACAAGTTCAACCTCTGCCTGTGGAGCTTGATATTTGTTAAGTCCAACTGTCCAACCAGGCATACCTGGGTTGTTTTCACCCTCCTCATCATTTACTTCATACTTACAGATCGTGACGCGATTGTGGTGCTCTTCAACTGGAGGAACACAGTAGAGTGCCACGTCGTCGATAAATGTTCCATAAGAATCTGCTGAGGAACCGTCGTCTTTGAATGCGATGTTCGTCAATGTGTTTGCTGCGGTAAATTCAATAACCGGAGATGGATACCAGTCAGGATTACCACCAACAGATGCAAATACATTGCTATCAACTTCAACACCATCTACAAGAGCTCTGTTTGCATTGTTTGTTGGTTCTGTTCCTGGTCGTGCGGCACGCCAGTATGTCAATCGATATTTATTTCCTGGAGTTGTTGGAACGTCCTGAGAAATAGTTGTTGGTGCCGTAGAGTCCAATTCTGCGTATTGCTCACTACCATCGTGTCCAACCCAGCCTGAGTAGCCAGACTGAATCTCGAGAGGTGCGTCCGTTGTTGTGTTGATCAAATCTGCAACCCATCCAAGAAGTGGAGTGCCGTTTGCAAACTGCTCCCACGCACCTCCGTTTGCTACGACTATTGGAGTTTCAAATCCAAAGTTTTCAATGAGGTTAAGCTCGGGGTTACATTCGTGTGCATTCACAAGGTTGAACGTTTCTTCAGGGCTATCAACAACAACCTGCGAGCCTGCACCAGACACATTTACCCAACCATCTTTCATAATTTCATCCAATCGGTATGAACCATACGGAACATCAGCAATAGTCACACAACCATTTTTTTCTGTTGTGCCTTCATAGTCATGACCATCAATGACGGTACTTGCCTTGAAATCATCTTGAGCCCAATGATCGAGCCAAACGTCCCAATCGGAAAGCAAGTTTCCCTCGAGTGAATTTTCATACTTACAGATAGTCACTTCTGACGTCTCTTCTTCTGGTTGTTCACAGAGATCCTTTTCTTCTGCGTTGATAACGAGTTCGTAGATACCAGCCGCTGGGTTGTCGTGAGGACGCTGTTCGTAACCCTCGAGGCCGATGTTTTCGACCTTCATGGTAATCGTGTTCCAACCTGACTGAATGTTTCCAGTTACCTTCACATCAATAGGACCTGTAACGGCTCCGTAGTTGAGTTCACCTGTATTTGAAGCAACCTCATTGCCGTTGATAGTGATCCAATAGCGGTTGTCAGCTGCAAGCTTAAGCATTGCATCGTTCACCGGGCCATCAACATAGAAATCCTTTGTGAACGTTTTTGCTTCTGTCTGTGATGCATCTACGACTTCGTAGCTATCCCAGATCCACGTTGCAACGCTTTCGAGTGCGTGTGTCCAACCAGTGTGAATCCATGCAGCAACGGCGTTTCCGTTTCCAACACCCTCATCACCAGTCTGGCTCACGACAGTGAGCTTGCAGGACTGAACTGGAATACAGCTGTAGTCAATGCCTGGCTCTTGTCCGGGTTCACACCAGTCGCGAATTGCAATTTGGTAATCTTCTACTTCTCCGTCAGAAGCAAGTCCATTTGGAAGAAGTGCACCGTCTGTTGTGTGGAATCGAACTCGCAAGAAACTTTCAACATAGTTTGAGGCGTTTCCATCCACTGGAACTGGGAATGTGAGCTCATTGACGCCAGCAACAACTGGTTGATTGTTGAAAATTCTGTCGGTTGGCTCGAAGACACCACCCGTGCTCCAGTCAACCCAAGCGTCAACATATCCAGCAACCGAAGCAGTCACTTCTATTGTTGCTGTTGTACCAGATACGAGAATACATCCATGGTTGGTTGGACATGGAACTGGTGAGGACGTAATCATGACACCGTCTTCGTCATCCGTACCAAAGTTATCGTCTTCAAGTGCGTCTGATGCAGGAGCCACATCCGTTTCTGCATCAATAGAAGCTCCGAGGTATACGCCAGGAACAATCACGTGCCGTGCACCATCAGAAACAAGTCGTGTTGGGTAGCTGTGTCCTGGGTCGGGCGCGTCACCAAAATCAAGCTCTACAGGTGCGGGAACCTCACATCCATTAGCGTGAATTTCTTGTCCTTCTGGGTTCCAGTTCTTACCAGGGAAATAGAAAGGAATGATGACAATCTTGTACCAGAATGGCGGGATGATATCTCCACTGTGGCCGTTGTGACCGTTGTTCAACTTGAGAATCGAGTTGATTGAGGGGCTTTGTGACACCCATCCATTTCCATTGTTTGCGTGACAAATGTCGACGTTCGAAGGGAACGAAGGGAAACCAATGAAAAACGAAGCGACGCGGCTCTTTCCGAGATCCGGTCCCTGTGCGAGATCTTCACAAGCATCTCCGATATCGTTCTCGTCTTCGTCGGTCTGATCTCCATTAGGAGTGATTGGACAGTTATCCGATTCATCCGCGACCCCATCTTCATCGAGGTCACCGTTATCATCAGCGTCATCCTCTGAACTATCGCTCTTCTTTGGAGCAGAAATTGATGCACCCTGAACCTCAGGGGCAGGTTCATCACATGCATCACCTACACCATTTTCATCTGCATCAGCCTGATCTTCATTCGATACATCTACACAGTTATCTACATCATCCGCGATAGTGTCGCCATCGGTATCCTCAATAGGAGTAGTGGGAGGCAAAGTCGCACCATCGTCAGAAGCATCGTCTCCATCCGCAGGAGGAAGAGTTTGAGATTCAGAAGGAAGTGTTAAGTCTCCTGACTCTTCAATGTCCGGCGTCTGAGCCAAAACATTCGTACTATAAACACCTGCGAAAACGAGAGCAGCGATAAACGCCACTGACCAATAAAATGATTTCTTCATAATTAATGAATATGAGCAGAAAGCGGCTGTAAACCGCCTCACACCCTTGATAAATAATCTATAAATAAAACACCCCCTAGAATCACGGCTGAGTATACGCCGAGGCATGAGGGAGTCAATTACAAAACTCATTACAAGATTGATTTTCACCTTGTAAAACAAGGGGTTTATAGAATGTCCTTTATACCTTGTCGCTTTACTAAACTCCACGTTTTCGTCCCCGTTTAAAGGACATCATATTTTTCAAATGTCCTTTATAAAAAGGACCCCATCTAAGACAAAGTTGTCCACAGGTTGTTAGATTTGACCTTGAACCTTACCTTGGGGTTTACGAAAAATTTGCCCCCGATTCCCCATCAATCCGAAGTGCTAAATCGTGGTATCATGGCCCGCATGGTTCCCGATATATTTGAGAAGCCGTACAGTCCTACCACCAGCGAACCAAAGGTCCTCGAGCAGTGGGACGAAAGCGGGTACTCCAATCCTGATACGTGCATCAAAAAAGGCGTCTGTGCTCCTGATGCAGAAGCTTTTAGCATCGTTCTCCCTCCTCCAAACGTAACCGGCACCCTCCACACCGGCCACGCCTCGATGCTCGCGATCGAAGACACCATCATCCGCTTCCGTCGTATGCAGGGCAAAAAGACCCTCTGGCTTCCAGGTACGGATCACGCTGGCATCGCCACCCAAAGCAAGGTCGAGAAGCTTCTCGAAAAAGACGGAGTCCGCAAACAAGACCTCGGACGCGATGAATTCCTTAAGCGAGTCGAGCAATTTGCTCAGGAATCACACGATACGATTGTCTCTCAGGTAAAGCGCATGGGTGCATCGGTTGATTGGACGCGCGAGGCGTTTACTCTCGACGAAGCACGTAGCCTCGCTGTCCGTACCACATTTAAGAAGATGCACGACGATGGTCTCATCTATCGTGGCTACAAAGTGATTAACTGGGACCCTAAGGGTCAAACCGTCATCTCTGACGATGAGGTGAACCACGAAGAGCGCCAGGCCACTCTGTACACATTCCGCTATAGCAAAGACTTCCCTATCCCAATCGCAACGACACGACCCGAAACAAAAGTTGGTGATACAGGAGTTGCAGTCAATCCAAACGATCCTCGCTATGCCGAGTACATCGGAAAAACATTTGATGTAACATTCTGCGGTGTTTCTCTTTCAATAAAAGTAGTTGGTGACGAAACCGCAGATATGGAATTTGGTACCGGAGCCGTTGGTATCACCCCTGCCCACTCTCAAACCGATACACAGATGGCCGAGCGCCACGGATTGCCGATGGTCCAAGTCATCGACGAACGCGCAAAAATGATGGTAGGTGGTGAAGAGATCATGGGAAAGAAGACAACAGAAGCACGCGAGATAATTGTTGCATGGCTTCGAAATGAAGGCCTCCTCGAAAAAGAAGAACCGATCACCCACAATGTCTCAATCGCCGAACGCTCAGGGGGCGTTATCGAACCACTTCCGAAAACACAATGGTTTGTTGCGGTTAACAAAACATTTGACCACAACGGCAAACAAACAACGCTCAAAGAAGTCATGCGCGAGTCAGTCGCTGGTGGAAACATCCAAATCCTTCCTGAGCGCTTCGACAAAATCTACTTCCATTGGATCGACAACCTTCACGACTGGTGCATCAGCCGTCAGCTTTGGTACGGACACCGCATTCCGGTGTGGTACCGTTCGACTTCGCTCACGGCAGGTCCCCACGAAGAAACATACGTTGGTATCACTGCCCCCGAAGGTGATGGCTGGGAACAAGACCCTGACACGCTCGACACGTGGTTCTCTTCTGCGCTCTGGACGTTCTCGACGCTTGGCTGGCCACAGCAAACAGACGACCTTGCGACATACCACCCAACAAATGAGATCGGAAGAGCGTTGTGTA
>JAUPUE010000062.1 GCA_030917725.1 Patescibacteria group bacterium | reverse complement strand
GCCCTTACGGACTACCATCGGCACTACAACGTTTAACTTCCGTGTTCGGAATGGGAACGGGTGGTTCCATTGCGTCAAGTCACCAGATTATGAAGCTCGAAATACTAATGAACACCGAAGAATGGCCACCTCCAAAGAGATGGTGTGGCGGGATGGACGGGACTCGAACCCGCTGCCTCTGCCATGACAAGGCAGTGTTCTAACCAGTTGAACTACCATCCCGCATTCGAAGAACTGTAAATCAGTGGTGGACCTAGGAGGATTTGAACCTCCGACCTCGTGGCTACAAGCCACGCGCTCTCTCCCGGCTGAGCTATAGGCCCACATGAAAAACGAATCGGGAGAAGGAGGGCTTAACTCCCTCCCTCACAAGTCGGTATGCACAACACACCCCTACATCTGGACCGTTGTTTAAGTTACGGCCACCGTACCTGGCTCGCGCTGGATCCGGCTGGGGTTTCCTCCTTACGAAGGTGTTGAGCAGATTTATGACTTGCACTATTGCTTCTCCCGAAGAACAAAGACCGAACACGCAAGCGCATTCGACCACTCTTCGATGTTCATTGAATTGAAAAAGATCGTCGTGTGACGACGTCAACAACTTCATACTGTAGAGAATAAGAGAAACGTGGGGATTTTGTTTTGATTTTCAGATTACCTAACAAGAGAATTCGACGAATTAGTACATCTCGGCTGAACACATTGCTGTGCGTACACCTAATGCCTATCAACGTGATCATCTCTCACGGTTCTTAATGATTCCTAATCTTGGAACTGGCTTCCCTCTTAGATGCTTTCAGAGGTTATCCATGCCCGACATAGCTACCCAGCGTTGCCCTTGGCAGAACAGCTGGTACACCAGAGGTCAGTTCACTCCGGTCCTCTCGTACTAGGAGCGAATTTCCTCAAGAATCGACGCCTGCAGCAGATAGGAGACCAACCTGTCTCACGCATGATATCAACAATTACTTGTTGCATTGGACTATAGCTTCATCCCATAAGGATGGCCGACGTTTAGTCTCTACGGGTCGTAGATAGTTTGTGAGTTAAAAGTTATGAAGTTTATAAGTTTTCACTTAACAACTTACTAACCTGAAACTTCTGAACTACTCACGTTCCCTCGGTATCACCTTCGAAAAGGCTCCACCGATATAAGTCAGCTTGATCCACGTGCATTGCTGCATGTGACCGCCGTGATGCGATTGGTTCTCTTTTAACCCCATGACAACTCATGAGGAAAAACCAACACGATATCTCTATCATGTATTAGGTTTTTATCTTCGACGAAAAGACTTTTCTTCAATTTTCTTCGGATAGATAACATTACTCTCGATTCATCAGGGTTCAGACTGTCCAAGACACGGATCTTCATCCATGAATTCCTGAACGGTCTGAACCCAGCTCACGTACCTCTTTAAATGGCGAACAGCCATACCCTTGGGACCTTCTCCAGCCCCGGGATGAGGTGAGCCGACATCGAGGTGCCGAACACCGCCGTCGCTGTGGACGCTCGGGCGGTACTAGCCTGTTATCCCCAGAGTAGCTTTTATCCGTTGAGCTCCCCCCGCGTCTAATGCGCAGGGTCGGATCACTATGCTCTGCTTTCGCATCTGCTCGACATGTCCGTCTTGCAGTTAAACTCCCTTATGCCATTACACTATCGGCACGGTTTCCATTCGCGCCTAGGGAATCTTAATAGACCCCTCCGTTACTTTTTAGGAGGGATTCGCCCCAAACAAACTACCTACCAGATACTGTTCCCGTGCGTTTTTGCCGCACAGGTTAGAATGCACAACTCAAAAGAATGGTATTTCACTGACGAGTAACGTACAACCGAAATCATACGCATAACCTCTCCCATCTATTCTACGCAATTGACTCGTGCACCCAATATCAAGCTGTAGTAAAGCTTCTGGGGTCTTTTCGTCTAGCTGCAGGTAACCGGCATCTTCACCGGTATTGTATTTTCACCGAGCGGGTCCTCGAGACAGTTCCCCAGTCGTTACACCATTCGTGCGCGTCAGAACTTACCTGACAAGGAATTGCGCTACCTTAGGACCGTTATAGTTACGGCCGACATTCACCAGGGCTTATATAGCTCAGCCTCAACCTTGCGGAAGAGACCCTCCATAGTTGACCTTCTGGCATTGGTCAGGTGTCACCCCCTATACATCCTCTTACGAGTTCGCAGGGAGCTGTGTTTTTGTTAAACAGTCGCCAGGGATACTTTCGCTGCGGCCCCTCTTGCGAGGGGCAGGCCTTATCGCTAACTTACGGCCGCTTTTTTGCCGAGTTCCTTGAGGACCTCTCACTCGTTCGCCTTGGTCTACTCGACCAAACCACCGGAGTCGGTTTGCGGTACGGGTTCCTTGATATTAACTTTAGAAGATTTTCTTGGAGGCGTGCTTTGTATCATTCCCCAGCACGAGGCTGAGTTCTCGACAACGCTTGGGATAGTGCCAGCCGGATTTACCAAACTGACGCCCTCATGTCGCCGACGCAAATCCAATAATGCGCGATACATACTACACCCCGTCTCTCCATCAGATATCCGGGAAGTCATGGAATATTAACCATGTGTCCATCACCTACGGCGTTCGCCATTGGCTTAGGCCCGACTAACCCTTCGCTGATTGACATCGCGAAGGAAACCTCGGTTTTTCGGCGTGCGGGGATTTCACCCGCATTGTGGTTACTTGTGCCAACATTCTCTCTTCCCAACGCTCCACCGTGGGTCACCCCTTCGGCTTCATCGCGATGGAAATGCTCTCCTACCGCTCATCACACTGAGTGTGATAAACCCTCAACTTCGGTACGATGCTTAACCCCGATCATCTACGGCGCGGGATCTCTAAGTGAGTGAGCTGTTACGCTTTCTTTAAAGGATGGCTGCTTCTAAGCCAACCTCCTCAATGTCAGAGAAATCCCACCTCCTCACGTGTACTGAGCATCGATTTAGGGACCTTAATTTGAGATCAAGGGCTGTTTCCCTTTTGACCAGTGGAGCTTAGCCCCCACGGTCTAACTGCCTGGCAATTAATCTCGAGTATTCGGAGTTTGATTGGTTCAGCGAGCTTTCGCCCTGTCCAAACCATCCAGTGCTCTACCCCTCGAGGGTACGCTCAGACGCCAGCCCAAAAGCTGTTTCGGAGAGAACCAGCTATTACTAGGTTCGATAAGCTTTTCACTCCAACCCACAAGTCATCCCAAGATTTTGCACCATCAACGGGTTCGGGCCTCCCTCCATCTTTCGACAGAGTTCACCCTGCTCATGGGTAGCTCACCTAGCTTCGGGTCTTACGCACACGACTATTAATAGAAGCTGGAAGCCAGACTTGAAGGCGAACCTTTTTGTCTGACTTCTAGCTTCTATATGTTTCGCGCTATTAACACTCGGTTTCCCTGCAGCTTCATCCGACAAAGGATTTAGCTTATGCCGCGTGCGTAAACTCGTTGGCTCATTCTTCAATAGGCACGCCATGACGGTCTTGCGACCGCTCTGACTCCTTGTAGGCATATGGTTTCAGATCTATTTCACTCCCCTTTCCGGGGTTCTTTTCACCTTTCCCTCGCGGTACTAGTTCACTATCGGTCTCTATGTGTATTGAGCCTTGCCAGTTAGTTCTGGCGGATTCCACCAAGCTATTCGTGTCTTGATGTACTCAGGAACGATAACTAGAAAGTTGCATTCTTTTCGCTTACAGGGCTATTACCTCCTTGGGCCGCTCTTTCCAGAGCATTCAGCTAAGAACGCATTTTGTAACTTTCTCCTTGTCAAAAGACAGGCGTTATCGCCCTACAACCCCACCTCGTGCAAGCACGCTGTGGTTTGGGCTTCTCCCGTTTCGCTCGCCGCTACTCAGGGAATACAAGTTTGTTTATTTTCCTCCCGGTACTGAGATGTTTCACTTCCCGGGGTAAGCTCCTGTCTGATTATTCAGACAGATCACATGGGTTCACCATGCGGGGTTTCCCCATTCGGAAATCTCCGGATCAAAGGTTGTTAGGCACCTCCCCGAAGCGTATCGCCGCCGACCGCGTCCTTCATCGCCACATAGAACCAAGGCATCCACCATACGCCCTTAGATCTCCTGTTAGGAAATCTAAAAACCTCTACATTATCTTCCTACATTTCTTACCCTCCATAACTTGCGTCATGGAGGGCTACAATCCACCCGATGCACTTTCGTACATCAGGCTTACCTGTTTTTCTTAATTCTCTACAGTATGAAATTGTCAACGTACATCAGCTCTCTCTTAAAAAACAAATTCCGCCTCGCGGGCGGATTCCTGGGGTCGAGCACTTCCGTGCAAGGCCTTAAGGCATCCGCTGCGTCTTGGGAAGTGAATTCATAATCGAGAGTGAGGGCATTATATACGGCTCAAAATAAGGTGTCAACTGTCTTTCAGGTCTTTTGGGCCGGTTAATGACCTTACAAACCCCTAGTCCAAAAACGTTCAAAAATAAGGCCTTTTTGGAGGGCCGATTTGATAACCTGTGGAAAGCCTGGGGATTCACTCTATTTTCATTATCTGCCTGTACAATGGGAGCCTATGAACGAAAAAATACCACCTGTCGAAGCCTCTGTTGAAAGACCACCAAAAGCACAAGAACTCTGGGTCTCAGCTTCTGAAACATTCCCCGAAGAAGAGCTTTCCCGGATGGTTCACGACGGAGAATTTACGACGACGGTCCGGCTCGGTGACAGAACACCTAACAGTGAAGATCCGAAGGGCGCATATCATCCGGGGCATTTTGTTGCATTCCGCATCAAGCGTCCTGACGGTACATTCGCTCAGGATATTCCGATCGTCATTACAGAAACACGTCTTGAACAAATTGCTACGATGTCAGAAGAAGCACTTGTAAATGATCCCGTCGACGGCGACACAAAAGAAAAGTTAATCGCGCGACTCGAAGGAGCATACGACAAAACAATCACCCCCACCGACATCGTAACGATTGTTAATTTTGAAAATGCCGACGGTCTCGCCTCAGTCGAAGATCTTCTGCGTACACACGTACTCACACGTGCCGAAGCGCCGCTCGACAATCCAAAGGATATAGAATTCGATCGCTACACTGTCCCCCTCATCGAACACGACTACCCAGCAAAAACGCCGGTGATGTGGAACGCCGCGTACAAAGCATTCGGTATCGATGCTGGCAACATCATGCTTGTTGGTGATCCAACATCTGGCGAACACATTTTGTCCGCTCTCAAAAAGGATGAACACTACATCGGTGGAGGCGCGGGTGTCGGCTTCAAAGACGCAGTTGTAGAACACCTTGATGAGCTCGACGAAACAGCGACCGAAGCCGGCTCGGTCAATTTCATACTAAAAACCGAGGCGGGTCAGCTTCGCGGTTTTAACACAGACGGCCTTGGATTCGCTGAAGGCCTCGAAGATCTCTTCTCCCAGAACGATGAGTCTCTCACGGGAAAACGGATGATTATTCTTGGTTCCGGCGGGACAGGCAACGCTGTTGCTTCGGCACTCGCCGGCAAAGGCGCTCGACTAACCATCATCAACCGCACCGTCGAAAAGGCCCGACAGTTAGCGGAAAAGATGAACGAACGATATGGAGCAGACACCGCGACCGCAGACAGCGAGGACTCTATCGCTACGCATGTTCAAACAGCTGACGCCATCATTAACGTCTCAACAAAAGGATCAAAAGGCGCACTTGAGGGATATTCAGCACTTGCTCCCGCCTCTCTCCCCGCAAACCCAGAGAACCTCGAAGCAAATCTCAAGAGCGCGCAAGAGATTTTCGAGATGATTCCGAAAAATGCGATTGTCGCTGACGTAGTGCTTGCAGGAAAGCCAACTCCCCTCATCGCTGAAGCACATGCACGCGGCCTTCGTACAATGGATGGGATACCGATGGTCATCAACCAAGGGGTCAAAGCTTTCATGATCCTACATGGGGACGAGCTCGCCGAAAAAGGCTTCACTGAGGACGACGTAAAGAGAGTTATGAACGAGGCTGCCTCTCGAGCATAATTGATAAACAATCTTGCAACGAAAAACCTCCCCAAGATGGGGAGGTTTTTCTGACACCGAGGTGTCCGGGATATTACCAGCGGTTGCCGCTGTCGTATCCGCCGTTGTCGCGACGAGGAGGACGCTCTGCCATTGGGCGAGCGACGTTCACCGTGAGAGGACGACCATCGAAATCCTTCTCGTGGAACATTTCGATTGCCTTCTGTGCGTCTGCTTCAGACGACATCTGGACGAAACCGAAGCCCTTCGAGCGGCCGGTCATCTTGTCCTTAATAATGGTTGCTGATGCAACCGCACCGGCCTGGCTAAAGTGGTCCGTGAGCGTCTGCTCAGTGGTACCGTAGCTCAAGTTTCCGACGTACAATTTTGCGTTATCCATACTGCTTGTTATGTCCCATCCGCTTATCGCTTCAGGAGACCCTATAAACACTGACCAGAGTACCAGACTCTTGATAAAAAGTCTATAAAGTCCTCTAAAAGGGCGGCCGATTACAACCCGTTCACGTAGGCTCTAGTAATTGGCCCAAAGTAGCCAACTGCAGGAGTGATACCGACAGATACTTGGTATTCAGCGAGTGCGGCCCAAGTAAGAGGTCCAAGCAGACCTGTGGCTCCGACCACTCCTAATGCTTGGGCTTGAGGTCCTTTGTTTTGAGCAATGAGGAAGAGTTGGAGCTGTGTCACGTCGGGACCTTGTGCATTGAGATCGAGGTCACGCATGAAGACGAAGTCGGATGAAGAGGAGCCGCCCTGTGGCGATCCCAGGAGTGCGGCCAGTATTGCCTTGAGCTCTTCGATGCGAGCTTGGAGGGATTCGAGAAGATTAGTGTCCGCGTGGAATGGAGGCGGATTTTTGATTGGTTTTCGATGACTTCCACTTCTTCCTCCCCCATCATCATCGTCGTCGTCATCACTATCTCCGTCGTCATCGTCGCCAGGATTTTCTTCAAGATTGAATGTTGCCGTGATACTACGTGCTTCGCTCATAGTGACGATACATGCCCCTGTTCCAGCACAACCGCCTCCCGTCCACGCTATGAATTCAGAACCAGCTGTTGCGGAAGCTGTAAGCGTCACAACTGTGTCTGCCGCATAGTCTTCTGCACAATCAACACCACAGTTGATACCCGATGGGGCTGACGTCACAGTTCCTGAACCCGTGCCATCTTTTGAGACGGTGAGCGTCTCGGGATCTGGTGCGCCCGGTTCATTGTCATCATTCGTAAGTGTACAAGTGTATGTATTGCCCGCAGTCATCACTATCGATCCGTCGGGATCACAATCGCCCCCAAATGTTCCGGTGTACCCGGCCGGACCGTCTTCAGCAACGGTATAGGTGCCCGCCGCTGTTGTTGTTGCAACGCCCGATGTGATAGCGAGACCATCAAGTGTTAGGTCAAAATCTCCGACCGCTGATGTCCCCTCATCGTCGTTCACCACGATTTTTGTCACCGTAAGTGTTGCGGGCTCGGGATCACCAAGTTCATTCACGTTCACCGTTCGTGTCACTTCAATTGCTGAATTGTTTGCTGCATCCTGAACATTGTAGGTAACGGTATATGTTCCCGCGACAGCGGTGTTCACAGGATTGACGGTAACAATGTCAGCAGTAACATCACCATCGGTATCATCCAGCGCGGTTGCCCCCGCATCAGTGTATGAATCACCAACCGTGAGATTTACGGGAGAGGATCCAAGTCGTGTAATGACTGGAGCGGTGATGTCTGGACCTCCACCACCATCATCGTCATTAGTAATCGTACATGAATAGGAATTTCCAGTTGTCACAGTGATAGTTCCATCGGCAGCACAATCTCCACCCCAAGATCCAGCTGTATATCCTGCAAGATTATCTTCATGAACCTGATAGGCACCTGCAAACAATTCCTTTGCTACCCCGCTGGTAAGAGGAATTGTTGGTGCCTCACTACCAACACGTTCAGCGGTTAGTGGAAAATCAGCTACCGAAGCGATTCCCCCACCGTTGTTGAGAACTGTTTTTGTAACAGTAAGTGTGGCTGGGTCTGGTGTACCTGGCTCATTGTCATCATTGGTCAATGTACATGCATAGACCTCCCCCGCAAGCATCGTAATATCTCCACTAGCGTCACAATCACCACTAAATGTTCCTGCGTAACCCCAAGGACTATCTTCGGTGATTGTGTACGTACCCGCCGCTGTTGTTGTTGCAACACCTGAGGTGATAGGGAGCCTGTCGAGCATGAGATCGAAGTCGTCGACAACCAATGTTCCACCATCATCGTTCACCACAATCTTTGTCACGGTGAGTATCGGGGGTTCAGGATCACTGTCCGCTGGCTCTGTATCCTCTTCAACACCCAATTCAGTCACAAAAACATCCTGGGTATCATTTGTGTCATCAATGACAAGATTTGTTGCGTATGAAGAAAGTCCAAGCACAAGTCCGCCCGGAGTAAGAATCGGTGTGCCCGAGTAGTTGTTGTTAAGATTTGTGTTGTTGCCCGATCCTTCAGTAACAAAAAGAGTTGTGTCGAGGTCTCGATCGTATAAATAAATACCAGTCCCAGTTTCTGTCTGTTGTGTATAGGTAATATACCGCCCATGCCGAGAAAGGTAGGGGTCTTCTGAAAATCCCGCAGGGTCCCCAAAACGTTCGATGCTGTCTGTTTGACGATCATAGAGAAAAACATCGCGCACTCCATTGTCGTCTCCAACAACAAGATTATTGGCATCCGATACAAACGAAACGTAGCGACCATCCCCAGAAATGAAGGGGTCATACGAGGCTCCGTTTCCTTCATTTCCAAGATCATCCACGCTTACTCGTTCGACGGTGTCGGTATTTTGATCATATACAAAGATGTCTTGGGTACCATTTGTATCATCGGAAACGAGAGTAGTTGCATACGAGCTAAAGGCAATATACCGTCCATCTGAAGAAATTGAGGCTTCGTTAGAATCCCCATCCGACTCATCTCCAAGGCTATCGACGCTCACTCGCTGCAAACGATTCACACTTGAGTAACGATCGTACACAAACACATCGCTCACTCCGTTTGTGTCATTAGGGACAAGATTTGTTGCAGATGATTCAAAAGCAACAAAACGTCCATTAGTAGAGAGCGCGGGGCGTGATGATGACCCATCTGCTTCTTCACCAGCATCATCTACACTTACACGTGTATATAGTTCCAAAATGCGATCAAACGTGAAGATGTCTGTTACCCCATTGGCATCGAGAGGTTCAAGGAATGTTGTGTCTGAAGAAAAGGCCACGATACGAGCATTTCCAGAAAGTGATGGGTACGCCGACTCACCATCGCCTATAAAAAGAGACTGTATATTGTCTGTAACGCGGTCATAAAAAAAGATATCCTGCAGATCATTTGAATCACCGAGGACCAGATTATTTGCAATGGATTGGAAAGCTACATACCGACCATCTGAAGAAAACGCCGGTCTTTCAGAAGATAGATTTCCTTCGACTCCATCATCATCAACACTCACTCGTTCAAACCCGAGAGAAACATCGAGGCTTGTTGTGAAGTTCCACTCTGTCGGGTCTGCAATTCCCACAAAAGGATTCTCAGCATAATCTTTCACCACCCCTGCATCAGCGAGAATGTAGTACTCGGTCGATGTACCAAGATTAATTGAGGGATTAAAGGTGATTGTTGTAGCGTCACCGGAAAGACTCACATTCAAACCTTCTACATCAATACTTTCAACCGTTGAGTCATCAGCTACTTTTTTTATAACAAAAAAACCAGTTCCAATTGCCACCGGTTGATCAAAGGTGACCGAGGGTATGTAATCGATAGGAACATCTGTCGAATTGTCGGGTGGTGAAAAAGAATATACAACTGGTGAAAATGTGTCGGGGCTAATAAAAACTTTATCAGCCGAAACAAAAATATTCGAGCCGTCGGAATCTAGTGCGGCCCCATACCAAAACACATCAACATCCCCGTCGGGTTGTTCTTCTGTCCAGTTTGCTCCACTGTCTGAAGAAACATAGAGACGGCCTCCGTACGCTCCCGCAATCAAATGAGAACCATCATTGCCTGAGTCGATAGCAAGCCAATCTTTGTTGACGTTGCCTGCAGGCTGACGCTCTGTCCAGTTTGCTCCACCGTTTATTGATGTATACAAACGGCCACTTTCAGACCCCACAATCAAATTGGTTCCATCATCATCTGAAGCTCCTCTCCCCCATGATTTATTAACGTTCCCTGCCGGCTGACGCTCTGTCCAGTTTGCTCCTCCGTTTATTGATGTATACAAACGGCCACTAGCAGCCCCAACAAACAAATTGGTTCCATCATCATCTGAAGCAACAAAACGCCATGACCTGTCTGCAGCACCTGCAGGCTGTGTCTCCACCCAACTGTCACCCCCATTACTTGAAGTATACAAACGGCCACTAGATATAGCGGCAATAAGATTAGAGCCATCAGCGTCTGAGGCAACAGCAATCCAATTTCTATCCACATCTCCTACAGGTTGTGTTTCTGTCCAATTACTCCCTCCATCCTCTGATATATACAGCCGACCGCCTGCAGCGGAAGCACCCACAATAAGATTTGAGCCATCAGCGTCCGATGCAAGACTACCCCAGTTCACATCAACGTCTCCAGCGGGTTGTGTTTCTGAAAATGTTAATCCACCATCATTTGATACATACAACCGACCACCTGAACTCTGACCTAGGGAACCTACCAACAATGTTGAACCATCATCATCTGAAGCTGTTTTGGTCCAGAATGCTGATGCATTATTTGAAGGAAAGCGTTGCGCCCATGAAGCAGCAGAGGCCACGCAAGGAAAAACAAAAAAAAGGAGTACGAAAACGAAAAAGAGTTGTGAAGATTTTAAAAACTTCATGTAGGAGAAGTATACCAGACAAAAACACCCCCTTTCGGGGGTGTTCGAAAAACGTATGGAATTCATCTAGCGTCTACAAACCGTTGATATACGCCCTCGTCACTGGTCCGAAGTATCCAGCAGCTGGAGTGATACCGACAGATGCTTGGTATTCAGCAAGAGCTGCTTGGGTGAGAGGGCCGAAGAAGCCTGTTGCTCCAACTGCTGCAAGAGCTTGGGCTTGTGGTCCCTTGTTTTGAGCAATGAGGAAGAGTTGGAGTGCTGTTACGTCTGGTCCCTTACTATTGAGATCGAGGTCGCGGGTGTAGATATCTGATGTGGTTGATGGGGTGCCGAGAAGTGAAGCCAGTATCGCCTTGAGTTCTTCGATGCGGGCTTGGAGAGACTCGAGGAGAGTTGTGTCGTCACGGAACGACGGAGGATTGACGAGAGGCTTTCGGTGACTTCCGCTTCTGGTTTCCCCATCATCTTCGACTTCGTCCACGTCTTCTGAATCATAAATACCAAACCAACCAGACGATCCTCCTACATATAGTTCATCGTCATCAGGGTGAAGGGCCAACGCATACATGTAGTAGGCATCTGTGGGATTGAAATCAAGAACACTGGCATTAGACGTCTGAATTGCAGCGAGATAATCACGCAACGCCCCTCCTTCAGAATTAAAACTTCCACCTGCATAGAGGACCTCATCGTCAGATGTGAGAGCGAGAGAATACACAGCACCGCCTTCCGCGAAATCTGGGTCAAAATCGAGAAGCCCAAGATCGGACGTTGAAAATGCCGCGAGACCGGCACGTGCACCACCCCCAGTCTCCAACACACGCAACACCTCTCCTCCTGCAAAGATATTTCCATCTACAGGACCACTGATGGTATATACATCGTAACCAAAACTAGTATTAAGACGGGCACTGAATTCTGTGAGTGTTGCGTCACTCGTATTGAGTGCTGCGAGACCGGCAACATTCTCGCCACTTATATTTGTAAAATCACCACCCACATACAGAACTGATTCGTCAGCAGAAAGACTTAACGCGTATACCGTGGAATCAGGATCAGGGGCAAAAGGCATTGCAAGACTATCGCTTGTATCTATTGCAGCGAGACTCTGACGTGTGGCTACAGCACACTCTTCGAGTTCCTCATCATATCCCCCCACACAGTAGAAATCTCCTCCTGCAAACAAGGTACTTCCGTCATCGGAGAGCTCAAGTGCGTGCACTTCGCCATTCATGTCAGGATTGAATGCGGTTGCGACACTTGATGTTGCCGTTGTATCAAGCGCCGCAAGAAAATTTCTATCAGCATTACACACCTCCAAACCTGAGTCGTATTCAACGCAGTTGAAGCTTCCTCCCACATACAACGTTAGGTCATCGGAAGAAAGAGCAAGACTTGTAGCGCCGTTATTCAGAGAAGGATTGAAGTCTGTTGCAATTCCATCTGAAATATCAAGTTCTGCGACATGTCCACGACCTGTTGCTCCATTTACTATCAAGAAACTCCCGGCGGCATAGAGCATCGTACCATCTGAACTGAGCTGAAGTGCATAGACGTCGCCATTCATGTCGGGATCAAATGCAGTCAGAGAACCATCGCTCGTATTAAACGCCGCAAGATGATTTCTTGTTGTTGCGTCAATCAGTGTAAATTCACCTCCTGCGTACAATGTCTCCCCATCAGAAGAAAGTGCGAGTGCGCGAACTCTTCCTCCATCAATACCGAAATCTGGTTCAAAGGCAGAATCGACAGTCATGTCAGAAAGAATGTGCACGATGCGCGCGTTCCAATCCACCCCGTCTATACGGTTAAAGGATCCACCGACATACCACCCACCCTCACCGTCCGGAATAGAAACATTGACCGTGTTAGCATTCGTTGAAAGAATCGACTGTGAATCAACGAACGAACCTGTTGTTGCGTCAAAAATACCTCCCTCACCGATATTTATAAGGCCTGGTGTGAATTCAGTAAAATCTCCTCCCACATACAACGTCTCACCGTCCGAAGAAAGCTCAAGTGCAAAAACTACATCATCCGCTGGAAATTCTGTCGAAAGAAGCGTGGAGCCGTCAGCAACATCAAGCGCAACCAGTGTTTCTGTGAAGTTTCCACCGACATACAAACTGTTGCCATCAGACGAAAGTTTAACCGCACGAACCACACCATCAAGTTCCGGAACGAAGTCAAGTTCTGCGCCTGTCTCGGCATCCATTTTTGCTACATAGGACACATCATCGTCCGCCCCCCAACTAATGAAGTCTCCCCCGGCATACACCGCTGTTCCATCAGAAGAGACATCAAGAGAATAGACCGTGCTTCCACCCCCCATATCGGGATTAAAGTCCGTCATGATTCCATCAGCTGTAGTAACCGCCGCAAGACTATATCGGATACTCCCGATTCCATTTATCCCGTTAAAGTTACCTCCGATATACAACACAGAAGCGTCAGGTGAAAGTGCGAGCGCATGAATTGACTGGTCCACCGAAACAATGTTTGGATTAAAATCCGTCAGCTCATAGGTTGTAAGGTCGATTGCAGCGACTTCACTTCGAGAAACACGATCTGCTTGTGTCATTGAACCCCCTGCAAGCAACTGTCCATTCACAGAAGAAAGCGCGTAAACTGTACCATCGTAAAATCCACCACCAAAATCCTCTGCGGTCGCCGTGCCGTCAGAAACTGCGAGTGCTGCGATTCTATTGCGTGTCGTTCCTCCATTAACCGCTGTAAATGACCCACCTGCGTAAAGTGTGGTCTCATCAGAAGAAAGTGCGAGTGAATACACAAAACCAGCACCCACGTTTGGATCAAATGCCTCTACAAGTGAGCCGTCGGTCGTATCAACTGCAGCAATTTTGTTACGTGTCGTGCCAGAATTAACATCTGTAAACACTCCTCCTATATAGAGTGTCGAATCATCGTCTGAAAGAGCCATCGCAAGAATGTCATCATTAACATTTGGATCAAAGACAAGCTGACTTCCATCAGACGTGTCGAATGCAAAAAGCGCGTCATATCCATCACCTATCCCAAATTCCGTAGTACCACCCCCCACATACAATATGTCTCCGCCGGAAGAAAGGGCTAAAGAATTGGGGCGTGCAGGGAAAGTGATGTCCCCTCCAAAATCAACACCGGGAACAAGGGAGCCGTCTGTTGTATTAAGCGCGGCAAGACCATATGCAGATTGTCCATTAACCGAAACAAATGTTCCACCGACATACAATGTTTCTCCATCCGGAGAAAGCACAATCGCCTTAACAATATTGGTCAAGTTTGGATTAAACGCTGTAAGTGTCCCATCTGATGTATTAATCGCTGCAAGACGATTTCGTGTCGTACCATTGATTTCAGAAAAATCACCTCCAACATAAAGTGTTTCACCGTCTGGTGAAAGAGCCAGGGCTAAAACCATATCTCCAAGAATAAATACGGGATCAAAATCGGTATCAATAGATCCATCAGAAAGCACGTGTGCAAGGGAGTAAAGGCTCTCTCCGTTTACTGTGTCAAAATCCCCACCGACATACCAGCCCCCAACCCCATCATCTGTAACAGCAAAAACTGTTTCTTCATCGCCTGGGGTCACTCTTTCAAATCTCGGGAACGTTTCCACTCGTTCTCCTGTTTCCTCAGTAAACAAAACTGCATTACCAACAATCTTCGAAACCTGAGAAAAACTTCCGCCGAGATACAATGTGTCGCCATCAGTTACAACCACATTTATCTGATCACTAAACGTATACTTATTCTTTACTGCATCCAATGTTTCGGAGAGTGTTGGTGCTGCTTGCACAAAAAATGGTGCGAAGATGAACAGCGCAAAAACAAGAAGTGAGAGACGGTAAGATACCTTCATGATTTGGAGGTTAATTTCAATGTCCAAAGTATACCAAAAACCACGAAAATCCATGGCTTTGTGGGGACTGAGAAGTGTGTGACGTCTACAAACTGTTCACGTGGGCCCTTGTTACCGGACCAAAGAACCCAACTGCAGGTGTGATACCGACAGATGCTTGGTATTCAGCAAGAGCCGCTTGAGTGAGGGGGCCAAAGAAGCCTGTTGCTCCAACGACCGCAAGCGCTTGAGCTTGTGGTCCTTTGTTTTGTGCAATGAGGAAGTTCTGGAGTTGGAGCACATCGTTTCCTTGTGAGCCGATGTCGAGGTCGCGGGTGTAGTCACTTGATGTGGTTGATGGGGTGCCGAGGAATGCGAGCATTGCTGGGGTTGGTGCTCCACCCTGTGCGATAAATTGAGTGATGAGAGTGCGGAGCGTGGTGAGAAGGTCAGAGCTCCCGTCTGTTGTTCCTGAGCCACTACCCCCACCACTGCGACTGTGACTCGAACCCGAACCGCCCCCATCCTCTTCTTCCTCTTCTTCCACAACCACAACTTCTTCGTCATCAAAAACAAGGAAGAATCCGTACTCGCCACCAAAATATAGCTCATCATCCTCTGGCGCAAGAGTAAGTGTGTATGCGGTGGTCATATCTGATTCACTTGGTGCAAAATCCGTTGCATCGCCTGTCGATGTATCAAATACCGCAAGGTAGTTTCGCGTTGTACCGCTATTTACATCAGTGAAATCTCCACCCGCATACAGAAGTGAGTCGTCTGAGGAAAGTGCCAGAGCACGCACTGTATTATTAGGAACCGGCGCAAATGAAGTTAGTGCGTTATCGCTCAAATCAATAGAAAACAGCTTACCTGTAGTGGTTCTATTTGAGCTCACAAAAGCACCGCCCACAAAGATCTTACCGTCACCCGCTGCACTAATGGTTTGAACACCTCCATCGAGATCAAAATCTAAGCTGGTTGCAACACCCGAGTCAGCATCAATTTCAGCAAAGTATTGACGAGGTTGACCACCAACTGCAGTAAAACTCTCCCCACCAATATAAATGGAGGATTCATCTCCTGATAATTCTATAGCAAGAACTGTTTCCGGATCGCCAAGAATCTGTGCATCCAATGAAGTTGCCAAGCCAGTTACTGGATCAATCGCGGCAAACTGATCCCACCCTTGTCCCCCAACAGAACCAAATGCACCACCGACATAGAGCAGAGATTCGTCTCCGTTCAATTTTAACGTTCTAACATCACCATCAGCATTTGGATCAAATGATGTTGGTTCTCCTGTTGTGGTATCAAATGCTGCTATTCTGTTACGCAGCGTACCCCCATCATCAACCTCTGTAAAACTACCTCCGACATAAAGCGTTTCTCCATCATTGGAAAGCTCTATAGAATACACCCGGCCTCCAACAACCCCATGCGTATTGAAAACACTTGCCGGATCTCCTGTCACCGCGTCAAATGCCAACAACGCACTGCCACTCTCCCATCCCCGACTTCCAACGTAAATAGTTCCGTCATCAGGTGAAAGCGCGAGTGCGGTAACCTCTGTAAGTAAGGTAGTGTCGTGGGGATTAAAGGCGAGCACAGAACCATCGCTCGTATCAAATGCTGCAACAAGTAAACGCGACGTGCCACTGTTTACTGTAGAAATAGTACCACCTACATAGAGCGTCTCACCGTCAGACGAGAGCGCGAGTGCTTTTCCAATTGCTCCATCGAGAGTCGGGAGAAACGCAGGATCAACAGAGCCATTCGAGAGAATGTGTGCGACACCGTCAGTCACCTCTCCACCAACATCGGTAAAATCTCCTGAAACATACCACCCCCCATCGCCATCAGAAACGCTCGCATATACCGTATCAACAAGTTCTGTGGTAATAATTGGAAATTCGAGCAATCGTTCATCTGTGGTCTCATTAAATACAAACCCTTGTCCAACAAGTGTTGCTGCTGTTGTAAAACTTCCTCCGACATAGAGTGTTTCGTCATCAGACGAAAGAGCGAGGGCACGACCTGTGTTATTGAGGACAAGATTTAAATCAAGTGCATCACCTGTCGTTGAATCAAAACTTTGTACCTGACTTGAATCTCCGGTTGCATACACCACACTATCATCAGAAGAAAGAGCAACGGCATAAATAACACCGTCCACAGTAGGAAGAAACCCAGTTGCTTCACTCGTTGTAGTATCGAATGCGGCAAGATTGCCTTGTACCACGTCTCCACCGTTCACATTTGAAAAACTGCCTCCTACGTACAATGTCGAATCATCTGATGAAAGCGCGAGCGCATATGCTGGACTGTTAAGATTCGGATCAAATGCCGTAGCAAGACCGTCAGATGTCGTAACAGCAGCGAGGAAACCCCGGACAGCATCACCACCATTCACACCATCGATATTTCCACCGATATACAAGATTGAACCATCTGAAGAAAGTTCTAGGGCGTACGTCGTATTATTGTTGTGAGGAACGACGTCAGGATCAAAGTCCGTCAATTCATATGTTGAAAGGTCAATCGCGGCAACCTCACTTCGTGCGACTGCTCCCAGAGTTGAAAAGTTCCCACCAATAAATAACGTATCTTGTGGTGAATATGAGATAGTTTGAACATTTCCGACAATTTTTGGGTTCAGTGTCGTTGCCAAACCTGTTTCAGTACTAATTGCACCAAAATACTGACGACTTTGTCCACCAATTCCATTCAATGCTGAATCTCCACCAATATAAACAGTCGATTCATCATCAGAAAGAGCAACTGCATACACAGTAAGATCGTCTCCATTTGGTATCCCCGCATCAAGAGACGTTGCTAAACCAGTTGCTGTATCAAGGGCTGCGAATTGAACACGAGCTTGACCACCAATGGTCGCGAATGAACCTCCAACATAGAGAGTACTTCCATCCGAAGACAGGGCCGATGTGTACACGAAGTTATTCGGATCTGGATTAAAAGCAGTCACTGCTCCTGTTGTAACGTCAAAGGCAGCAAGCCCAACTCGTTCTTCATCACCATCATTCACTCCTTGAAATGTGCCTCCTGCGTATACCACACCGTCAATCGTTGAGTACGCAAGTGTGAAGACAATGCCATCCACATCTGGGTTAAACGCTGTCGCAATACCGTTTGTTGTACTAAACGCTGCAAGATAATTCCGCGTCACATCACCGCCATTCACTTCTCCAAAACTTCCTCCCGCATACAATACCGCTTCATTGGAAGAAAGTGCGAGAGCATACACGGAACCATCCAGATTTGGATTAAATGTATCCCTATGCACCACCACTCCGTCTGATGTGGTGAACGCAGCGAGATAGTTGCGCGAAATGTCTTCGTTAACAACAGTAAATTCTCCACCAACGTACAGAACCGAACCATCCGATGAAAGCGCGAGTGCGCGCACAGTGCCGTTGATGTCAGGATTAAAGTTGGGGTCTACATCACCGTTAGATGTAATGTGTACGAGATTATTACGAGTTTCATCAGCGACAGTATCGAAAGACCCTCCTATATACCACCCCCCATCCCCGTCAGGCACTGAGGCATGTACTGTTCCGTCTTCTATTTTTGGAAAAGTGGCATTTCGTTCTTCAGTCAAAGCATTGTACTCAACGGCTTTGCCCGTCGATTCAGATATTGAAGTAAAACCGCCACCAAGGTACAACGTCTCTCCATCTGTTACTGATGAATAAATTGTTCCATCAAAGACGTAACTACCCTTCACTGCATCTGGAATAGAAATAAGTTCTGGAGCTGCATACGCAAAAAGTGGCACGAGTGTGAGTGCTAGGAATGAACCAACAAGAAACGGGAGTAACTTTTTCATATGAACGGATCTAAAAACAATACCCAAAGTATACCAAAAGCCACGGATCCCCATAGCAAAACCACCCCTCGTGGGGTGGTTTTGGGTATCTTTTGAAATGAGATTACTTTTTCCCTCGGGCCTCGACGACGGTCTTGGCGACGTTCTCAGGAACCACAGCGTAGTGGTCGAATTCCATGAGCATCGTACCGCGACCTTCTGTCATCGAACGGAGATCGGTGGTGTAACCAAACATCTCGGAGAGCGGGACCTGGGCCTTAACGACCTTGAGCTGTCCGCGATCTTCCATACCTTCGATCTGTCCACGCTTTCCTGAAAGGCTTCCAGTGATATCACCCATGAACTTTTCAGGGACGATGACTTCGACTTTCATGACAGGTTCGAGGAGAACAGGACGTGCTTTCTGTGCACCCTCTTGGAAGGCCATCGATGCAGCAATCTTGAACGCGATTTCAGACGAGTCGACATCGTGGTACGAACCATCGTAGAGCTCGACTGAGATGTTGACCATCTTGAAGCCGGCAGTAACACCGCGGTCGAGTGACTCGCGAATACCCTTTTCGACTGCAGGGATGAATTCCTGTGGGATGACACCACCCTTGATGTTGTTGATGAACTCGAATCCGCCATCGCGCTTGGTGTTCTTTGGAAGATCTTCTTCGTTAACGGTGAGGTCCATCGGCTTGAGGCGGAGTTTGACGTGACCGTACTGACCCTTACCACCGGTCTGCTTGATGTATTTGTTTTCGACTTCGGCAGTTCCCATGATGGTCTCACGGTATGCAACCTGTGGCTTACCGACGTTTGCTTCAACAGCAAATTCGCGGCGCATGCGCTCAACGAGGACTTCGAGGTGAAGCTCACCCATGCCGGAGATGATGGTCTCGAGTGTTTCGGGATCACCCATGACGCGGAATGTTGGGTCTTCATCAGCAAGACGGCGAAGCGCCATACCGAGCTTCTCTTGGTCGGCCTTTGTCTTTGGTTCGATGCGGAGCGAGATGACCGGTTCAGGGACTTTGATTGGGTCGAGGATAATTGCGTGATCTTCGTCACAGAGTGTGTCAGATGTCTTTGTGTCTTTGAGACCAACGGCTGCTGCGATTTCTCCGGCGAAGACCTTCTTCACTTCTTCACGGTCGTTGGCGTGCAAACGGACGATACGACTCAAACGCTCTTTGCTCTGTGTGCGGCTGTTGTAGATGTATGAACCTGCTTCGACAGTACCTGAGTACACACGGAAGAAGGTGAGCTGTCCGACGAATGGGTCTGTTTGGACCTTGAACGCGAGCGATGCGAATGGCTCGTCGTCAGATGGGTTGCGGAAGACGTCCTCACCAGTGTTTGGGTCGATACCTTTTGTAGGTGGGATGTCGAGTGGTGACGGGAGGTAGTCAACGACGGCGTCGAGGACCAACTGAACACCCTTGTTCTTGAGAGCTGAACCAGTGAAGACCGGAACGATCTTGTTGGCGATAACCGCAACGCGGAGCGTTGCTTTGAGCTGTTCGAGTGAAGGCTCCTTACCATCAAGGTAGTCGCTCATGAGTGCTTCGTCTTCGCCGACAATTTTTTCGATGAGCTCGGCACGGTACTTCTTTGCATCTGCCACGTACTTCTCAGGGATCTCTTCCTGACGAAGTGTGTTACCCATGTTTCCTTCGAAGTACACCGCCTTCATTGTGAGGAGATCGATGACACCCTCGTGGTTGTCTTCTTCACCCATCGGAATCTGCATGCGGACCGCGAACTTTGTGAGACGATCAAGAATCGATGCATACGAGCGCTCGAATGATGCACCTGTTCGGTCGAGCTTGTTGATGAAACAGATACGAGGAACCTTACCTTCATCGGCGTAGCGCCAGTTGGTTTCTGATTGAGGTTCGACACCGGCAACACCGTCGAAGACGACGACGGCACCGTCGAGAACGCGGAGTGA
>JAUPUE010000058.1 GCA_030917725.1 Patescibacteria group bacterium | reverse complement strand
TAGCCAACAACACCGACGCCGATGACACGGCCGAGTTGGAGGAAGAAAGCCCTAGCAAGTCGAGCCCTTCGACAAGCTCAGGGTGAATAGACCCTCCCGGGGATGCCCGTAATAGCTAATTGAGATGTCCGCCTACGCTCTTCGAGCTACGGCGCGACGAAGTAAGGTGGCACCGCCCTCGGTGCGCTGAAGTCCGAAAGGACGGAAGCGACACGATCGCCCTTACAAAAGTTGCCTTTGGTACGACGAAGCTCTTAGAGCGAAGTCGACTGAAGAAAGGCGATTTTTGTAAGGGCGGTTTTTCTTTATCACGCCGAAGCCTAGGCGAAGGCGAAATTTATCACAAACACATGAACCCACGCACACTCATCAAAGACCTCTCTGAACACGTCGGCAAAGAGGTAAGTTTCTCAGGATTCGTCCACGCGCGCCGCGACCACGGCAAGATTGTCTTCTTCGACATGCGCGACGAGACAGGACACGTCCAAGTCGTTATCGCGAGCAAAAACGAAACGGTTTTTGCATCAATCTCAGATGTTCGTAGCGAATGGGTGCTCACCATCAAAGGATTGGTGAAAGCTCGCCCCGAGAAGCTCGTGAACGCTGACGAACAGAACGGCTCGATTGAAATTGAGGCACTTGATGTTCAGGTTCTCAACAAAGCGAACACGCCTCCTTTTGACCCAACAACCGACACATCAGGTATCAACGAAGAAACACGCCTCCAGTACCGCTACATTGACCTTCGCTCAGAGCGAATGCAAAAGAACATCCGCATGCGCAGTGAATGGGTGCGTTACTGCCGCGACTATCTCTTTGGCGAGCGTTTTGTTGAAATCGAGACTCCGCTTCTTACACAATCAACACCCGAAGGCTCACGTGACTTCATCATTCCGTCACGTCACAACCCAGGGAACTTTTACGCGCTTCCACAATCACCTCAGCAGTACAAACAGCTCCTCATGGCTTCGGGCTTCGAGCGCTACTTCCAGATGGCGCGTTGCGTACGTGACGAAGACCTTCGTGCCGACCGCGGTTACGAGTTCACACAGATCGACCTCGAAATGGCATACGTGACCAAAGAAGACGTCATGAATGCCGTTGAAGGGATGGTGACAGCAGCCGCAGAAGCGATGGGCAAAACAATCAAAGAAAAACCGTTCCCACGCATCACCTACAAGGACGCAATGGCAAAATACGGTGCAGACAAGTTCGACATGCGCACCGAAGAAGACAAAGCTAACGGTGTTCTCGCATACGCATGGGTCATCGACTTCCCATTCTTCGAGAAAACAGACGAAGGCAAGTGGACATTCACCCACAACCCATTCTCGATGCCAGCTCCTGAGCACCTCGAGTGGCACATGAAGGGCGAGCACCTCGAAGACATCATCACTCAGCAGTACGACTTGGTCTGTAACGGATTCGAATCAGGTGGTGGTAGCATCCGTGCGCACCAGCCGGAGATTCTCAAAGCTACGTACCGCAACATGGGATACAGCGAGGAGGAAACCCAGGCAAGTGTCGGCCACATGCTCGAAGCGTTCGCATACGGTGTTCCTCCGCATGGTGGTATCGCACTCGGTGTCGAACGCAACATCATGAACCTCTCGGGTGAGACCTACCTCCGTGAAGTGCAGCCATTCCCAATGACCGGCCGTGGTAAGACATCCATCATGAACGCGCCAACACCAGCAACACCCGAACAGCTCAAAGAGCTCGGCTTGTCAGTCATCAAAAAAGAAGAGAAGAAATAGGTGAGCTATACTGCTCTCATGACGTTTGCAGTCAAAACCGAACACTTTGAAGGACCTCTCGACCTTTTGCTCTCGCTTATCGAAAAGCGAAAGCTTTTGGTGAACGACATCTCGCTCGCCAAGGTCGCTGACGATTATCTCGAGCACGTCTCGAACTTCGAGCATTTCCCGACGCACGATGTGGCGCAGTTCTTGGTGCTCGCGTCAACGCTTGTTCTTATCAAATCACGTTCGCTCCTTCCAGAATTCGTCCTCACGGCCGAAGAAGAATATGACGTGAAAGATTTGGAGCGTCGTTTGATCATCTACAAGCACATGCAGGAGCTTGCGCGAGGCATCGCCAAGCAGTGGGGAAGCGTACGGCTCTACGAAGCATCCGAGGTTCCTCCAAAGGATCCTGTCTTCGCTCCACACAAGTCCATCACACCCACTTCGCTTCTGAGCTCACTCCAGAGCATGGTCGCACGATTTCCAAAGCCCGAAGTTCTTAAGAAAGCGATTGTTGAAAAAATCATGTCGCTTGAGGAGATGATGGACAAAATGGCTGACCGCATGAAGAGTGCACTCAAGACTCGCTTCTCTGAATTTGCAAAACACGCAACAAAAGGCGTCACAACCGACCGCGAGGTGAAGGTGAACACCATCGTGAGCTTCTTGGCGATGCTCGAGTTGGTCAAACAGGGTGCGCTCATGGCACGCCAGCACGCGACATTCGCCGATATCGAAATGGAGACGGATTCTGTCGCGATTCCGAAGTATTGACCTATACCCGCTTTGAACGTATAGTCCTTTCGGATGATAGCGGCAATCCAGCCGCCCTTCACGTATTTGGAGGATTTTCTAGTGAAACTTCGACAGTATTGGGAAAAGACACAGGAGCGCTGGAACCGAGCCGAGACGGCCACGATGAACTTCATCAGGGACGTGGACTTCATCGGTACGTTGGTGATGATCGTGGTGACGTGGATCTACCTAATCTTCTTGATCCTCAAGATTCTCGCTCCACTCATCCCGTTCACCCTGGCTTTCTTCATCACCGCCTGGGCCTGCAGCGGCCGCGATCGGACGAACAAGATGCTCGCCTTCGGCGGTATCGCGCTCTATCTTCTTTCGTGGCCGATGGCGACCGCCTGGGGAGAATGGGGAGCGGTCGGCACTCTGTTCCTCGCGATCGGGCTGTACTTCGGCGCGATCTTTCGCGCGATCGACGGTAAGCATCCCGCACCGACTCGAGCCTTCGCGTAACCACCTCACAACCACTGAAAGGTAGGTAAGCATGCCGAAGAGAGACTTGAAGGCCGAGTTCGAAGCACTGCTGACCGAGACGAGTCGTGGAATGGACGTATTCAACTTCCTCGACAGCATCTCATCGCTCAGCGAGCTCGAAGAGCTCAAGGGCTTGGGTGCGGAGGAGCGGTTCGGGAAAAAAGTCCTCGACTACTGCGAGAAGAACCTGCGACGGTGGCCCGATCCTAAGCTTTCCGCAAGCTTCAAGAAGCGGTACCCGATGGTCACCGAGCGTCTCAACACGCCGGAGAAGATCCGGGTCTTCCTTCGCGGAGCGGACTTCCGCGAAGTCAGTCGGATGATCATGGGCGCCGTCTTCGAGGACATCCTCCGTCGGCACCACCGACAAGGCGAGAAGCGTGTCGTCTATGAGAGATACCGCGACCACACCAAGCGTTGTGATGCGCTCCGCATCGTCTACCACACGCAAGTGCAGGCGATGGCGCTCACCAACCTTCTCCTCCCCGAAGCAACCTGCATGGGGACCAGCACCGATGAAGGTCTGTACATCGACTGGCGGACGGAAGCGGAACGGAAGGCCGCCGGCGAGCATCACTAGATCGATTGGGCACGCCCTCACGGGCCCCCACGAAAGGAGCAACACAAGCTCTCATCGTGTGGGGCTCTTTTCGTTTCTTGATATACTGATGCAAATAGCCATGTCTGCCGAAATCGAAAGAAAGTTTTTTGTTGCAACAATGCCTGACCTGACAGGTCAGGAGCCTATTCGGTATGAGCGATACTATCTAAGTCGTACGGAAAATATTGAGGAACGCATCCAAAAGAAGGCGAACGTCTACGAGTATGAGAAAAAAGAGAGGGTATCTGACCTGGAACACAGAAAAGAAAAACGTCCCATCACTCAAGAAGAATTTGAATCGCTTCGTACTGGAACATCTGACGCAATCATTCGAGACAGTTTTAAGGTCAGTGAGAATCCAGACATCACAATAAAGATTTACCACGGCAAATATGAAGGACTTCTCCGTGCCGAAGTGGAGTTCGAGTCTCTCGAAGAAGCCCAGGCATTCATTCCGTCTGAATGGATGGGGAAAGAGATCACCGGAACACCTTTAGGAAAGGATTCAGATCTTCTTGATTTGAGCGAAGAACAGTTTAAAGAAATGTTACACTCTTAGGACTATGACCCCCGCATCACAACTCGAATCAGTGCTTTTCTTCAAAAGCGAACCACTCACGGCCAAAGAGCTCGCCAAGATGCTCGGCATGTCTGAAGCAGAAGTGAAAGACGCCGCTGAATCACTCAAGACCAACCTGCAGGGCAGGGGACTGACGCTCATATCAGAAGGCGATGCATACATGCTCGCTACTGCCCCCGAAGCAAGCCAGCTTATTGAACGCATCACCAAAGAAGAATTGGAAAAAGACCCAGGTAAAGCAGGTATGGAAGTATTGGCAATCATCTTGTATCAAGGTCCCCAGACCCGCGCACAGATCGACCACATCCGCGGAGTAAATTCGACCTTCGCATTGCGTCAGCTAATGATTCGCGGACTCTTGGATCGCATCGATAACCCCACCGATCAGCGAAGTTTCCTTTACAAGCCTACGCTTCAGTTGTTATCGTTCTTAGGCGTATCTTCGACAAGCGAGCTACCCGACTTCGAAAAAACGAAAGAGATGCTCGCATCACTCACCACAACCCCCGACACTGTCACACAATCATCTGAACATGGAACCTCAACAAACGAACCTGCAGGAAGCGCCGATGCCACAACCATTGACGACGACTCAGACATCGACGACCCTTACGCCGACGATGACGAGTCAGAATAAGACCGTCTACAGCATCCTCGTTGTCATCGCTTGTGTAATGGGCATCGCGGGCCTTTTTGGTTTTTCTCACATGAAGAGCGGCCCACGGACTCCAGACACAACTCCAGTCGTTGCTACCACAACACCAGACGCTCCGGTGTTTCCAACGGTTTCTCTCGAAGCGCGCGCAGCATATGTGTATGACGTACGAACAGGAGAAATGCTGTTCTCCAAGAACGGCGACACGATGCTCCCGCTCGCATCGCTCACCAAAATCCTCACCGCTCTTGTAGCAGTGCGCGATATTCCTTCGAATAAAGACATAGTCATCTCGCAAACAGCGCTCACTACCGAAGGAGACAGCGGACTTGCTGTTAATGAAGTCTGGGATGTCTCGGAGCTCGCATCATTCATGCTTGTCGTATCTTCGAACGATGCTTCGACAGCACTTCGAGAGACATACGAAGCACAAACCGGTGGCTCGTTTATCGCTGCAATGAACAGTCATGCCAAAAAGATCGGCCTCTCGGCACGATTCGTCAATGAACACGGTCTCGACATGGGATATGGACGTGAATCAAACTCCGGCTCAGCTCATGACATTGCGCTCCTTCTTGCGAACGCGCTCTATGAAGCTCCAAGCCTTTTTGATGCCACCCGAAGCGACTCAACAACATTCGTATCAAAATCAGGAACAAAACACGTGGGAGAAAACACGAATGAATTGATTAATGACATTCCATGGGCGCTTGGCGCAAAGACAGGCTTTACCGATGCGGCAGGAGGAAACCTCGCTGTGGCGTTCGACCGCTCCGTCGGACATCCGATTATTGTTGTGGTGATGGGATCAAGTAGGGAAGGCCGTTTTAATGACATGGAGAAACTCATCTCGGCAACGTTAGAGACCATCAAGGAGTAAAAGTGGTATGACCCTCGCTGCGTGGTCCGTGTTTTGTCCTCGCAGGCTCGGAAAAACCCGGATCCACTTCGCTCTGCGCCATATATTTTGAGAAACTAATCGCCAATCGCTAAAAGCTGTATACTATCTTTATGGAACTCGACATCATCAAGGTCATCACCCCAACAGCGGTATCGTTCTTCTTGGGCATCGCGATCACACCAATCGTCACTCACTATCTCTACAAATATCAATGCTGGAAAAAGCGAGCAGGGAACACAAAAGGCCTTGGGGATGAGTCGGGCACACCAATCTTCAACGAGCTTCACAAAGAAAAGGAAGTTGGCACGCCACGCATGGGCGGACTTGTTGTTGTCGCTTCGGTCTGTATCACCACGGCGCTCTTTTGGCTTGTTTCGTACTTTTCGACAGGTGGTCCTTCGGGTGAAATAGACTTCTTGTCACGCACACAGACGTGGCTGCCGTTCGCAGGATTCCTTTTTGGCGCTCTTGTTGGCTTCATGGAAGATCTCACCGTCATCGGCGGTTCAAAGCGTTTTCCTGACGGCCTTCCATTTATCTATCGTGCAATTCCAGTTCTCGTCTTTGGTGCATTCGTCGCATGGTGGTTCTACGCAAAGCTCGGCATGTCGGAGATCTTCATCCCGTTCTATGGATTCATGGACCTCGGCATCTGGTTCATCCCATTCTTCCTCCTTGTCCTCCTGTCGATCCTCATGAGCGGCGTTATCGACGGCATCGATGGGCTTTCGGGCGGTGTGCTCTCGGTGACATTCTCATCGATTGGTCTCATCGCTTTTTTGAGCAGCCAATTCGACGCCTCGGCATTCTCATTCGTCATTGTCGGAGGATTGCTCGCTTTTCTCTGGTTCAACATCCCACCGGCTCGTTTTTATCTCACCGAAACAGGCTTCATCGCACTTGCTCTGGCCCTTACCATTTTGGCGTTCATGACGAACACCGTCATTCTCTTGCCACTTCTCGCATTCATTCCGTTCATGACCGTCATTACCAATATTATCCAAATCCTTTCCAAGAAGATTCGTGGCAA
>JAUPUE010000042.1 GCA_030917725.1 Patescibacteria group bacterium | reverse complement strand
GGAAGGGATGAGCAGGCCGGAAGAAAAGCTCCTGGGAGGAGCTTTTCTGAGGCGGGGTCGCGAGCACTTATGAGCGGAGCGAATTAGTGACTCGTGACCGAATCCCGCCCCCGCAACAAGTATAAAAAGGACGTGCCGTAAGGTGCGTCCTTTTTCGTTAATAACCTTACAGAGGTTATGATAAAGCAATGAAAATCATCATCCGTCTTTTGGTGCTCGTGATCCTCATTGGTGGAGCCTATTTCTATTGGAAAGATTCTTATGAGAAGATCACAGGAGATATTCCATACGAACAAGTCTCTTCGTCCACTCCTCCTACTGGCCAGGGTGATTTGAAGGAAACACCTGAACCCCAAGTCGCTACACCGGTTGTTCACGTTGTTCCCAGCCCTCTTAATCTCGGAGATTTCCTTGAAAGCATATTTGGTCCATCCGGGGATGATGTCACATTCGCTCTCGGTAGAAAGCATTTTGTTGATGAAGAATCTGGGATCTCGTTCGATTATCCTTCCTCTACTGATGTTGGTACCACCGAGTATCCAGATGCTTATGACAAGGGCTCGATGACACGTATAAAAGAATTTTATGCAGTTTCGGCTCCGTCCTCTCCTAAGGGTAGTGTTGATGGTTTAACAGTGACCGTCTTCGCAAAGAATCCTTCCTTCAAAAGTCTTGAAGAAGAAGCGGGTCGGGATTTCAGTGGAGCATGTGCTTTTGGAGAAGTTGTATTGGGAGACGAAACAGGAATACGCCGTGTCTGCGAGTCAGACTGGGCTTCACCATATTTCTGGTTTGAAACAGACGATTCAGTCATCAAGGTAGTTGTGGGAAGCGAGGCAAATATGGCAACACTCTCTTTTGCAAGTCCGTTTACGACTTTTCTCTATATCGCTGATACGCTTTCTATCAAATAACAAAAACACCACGCATTGCGTGGTGTTTTTGTATTCAACCAGAGAAATCTACTTTGTCTCGTAGTTGAGGTTCACTTCCATGATGATTTCGGAAGTGCCTGCTGGGACGCTCATGCTTTGGTCTCGCATCTCGCCGCCGTAACCGTAGCTATCGTAGTAGGGAACTGGCTGGCCAGGAACCGAGATTGGGTTCTCCCACCATCCAATAACCTTGCCGAGCTTTACGCCTGCTGCGTCTGCGACAACCTGTGCGCGTGAGCGTGCATCGGTGATAGCTTCGAGGACAGCCTGCTGTTTGAGGTCGCTGAGGTTCGAGACGTCAAAGGTGACGCTCTGAACCTGATTGGCACCCTGGGCACTTGCTGTCTGGATGACCTGTCCAACCATGTCGGCTGACGATGATGCCATTGCGATTTCGATTGTGAGCTGTTGGTCGGCGGTGTAGCCACTGATAGCACTTGGAGCATCTGATGGATAGTAGTACTGAGGGTAGACACTCAAGTTTTGTGTTGAGATGTTCTCCTTTGGAATACCAAGTGCTTCGATGGCTGGGATCACGCGAGCGGTGATTGCATTGAGCTGGGTAAGAGCGTTCTGCGCGGTTGCACCTTCGATGTGAACACCGAGCGTTACGTGGGCGGTGTCAGGAACATATTCAACCTTACCGGTACCAATCACCGAGACTTGATTATATGAAGGGGTGACGATACCGTCGCGGAGAATTGAGACGATGACAATACCTGCGAGTAAGACGAGCCCGAGGCCTTTGAGCCATGGGCGGTGTGTGTGCTGTGGTTCCATATGATGTGATGACTAAAACTAGTAATAAATCTAGTAGAACAAAGTGTACTGCATATGGCTTGTTCCGACAAAGGTAGCTTTCCACCACCTCGTTTTTGTTATAAAGTGGTGTTTATTGCCGTTGTAGCTCAGTTGGTTAGAGCGAGGGACTCATAAGCCCTAGGTCGCAGGTTCGATTCCTGCCAACGGCATAGCATAGGCATACGTTGATTTTGGTTGGTTTTTAAGTACAATAACCTCTGTCCAGCAGAAGTCTGGAGTCGTAGCTCAACTGGTTAGAGCGCCTCCCTGTCACGGAGGAGGTTGCGGGTTCGAGTCCCGTCGATTCCGCCAAGTAGTTTCCTTTATCGCCCCGAGCGATCTCGATGTGCTTCGTGGATGAGGACAACGATACCTGCGATAGCGAGGGTCAGGTTCTTGATAACGAATTCTCCAGCAAGGGTGAGGATGGGGAAGTGCGGTTCGAACATGAGTCCAGGTGCAGTGAAAAAAGTGACAAATGTTCCCGCGAGGTGTACGACAAGGATGGCTGTCACGGCGAGGCGCCAGCGATTTATCAAGAGACCCATTCCAATCACAACCTCGATCAATCCCAAGAAGAGGAATCCTGTTCCGGTGGCCATGGATGGCACAACTGAATTCACAAGGTCAAAAACGAGGTTATACCCAGAGACCTTAATAAGACCAAACCAGATGAATATCACCGCCAGGCTCCATCGGAGGAGTATAACCGCGGCATTCTCGTGCCGAGCGCTCCAGAGGCTTTTAAACATGTACACATGATATAATGGATTTATAGTAGTTTATAGCTTTTTTATGCACACAGTATCGATCAAAGAATCGTTTAAGTTTGGATGGAATGCTTTCAAAAAAGACGCAGGGGTTTATGTCGGGGCGACAGCGGTAGCACTCGTTGCTTCATTCGTCGTCAATAAAATCAGCGGTGAGCTTGGTAACGGACTCTTTGGAGCTCTTGTCAGCATCGCGGGTGCAGTGCTCACATGGTGGTTGTTCTTGGGTCTCACGCGTATGACGCTCAATTCATATGCTGGCCTTCCGGTGAAGTTCGATATGGTCTTCAAGGAATCGTGGGATGTCTTATGGCGCTATGCACTTGCGGCGATTGTGACGGTCATCGTTGTAGGTATCGGTTTTATCTTGCTCGTCGTGCCGGGTATCATCGCTCAAGTCATGCTCTCACTCACCATCTTCTTGGTGCTTGAAAAGGGTATGAAGCCAATTGCCGCTCTCAAGGAGAGCCGTCGCATGACGAAGGGCAAGCGATGGGACCTCTTCCTCTTCTTCTTGGTACTTGTACTCATCAACATCGTTGGTGCGATCCCAATGGGACTTGGTTTGCTCGTGACGCTTCCAATCTCGCTTCTTGCTTTTGCACATGTCTACAAGGCAATCGATAAGAGCGACGATATGGCTCCTGTTGTACCTACACAGATGCCTCCAGCGGCATCGACCGGTCCGACCGTTGCATAACTTCGTTAGAAAGATAAACAAAAGCCCCATAAGGGGCTTTTGTTGTGCATTACTGAGCCGTTGGTCCCGCCATGGCGGGACGACCTACCACAAAAATCTTCTTTACTGAGCCGTTGGCCGGAATTGAACCGGCGACCTACTCCTTACCATGGAGTTGCTCTACCAGCTGAGCTACAACGGCGTATGAATTCAACGGCGAAGCTACTATACGATATTTTTATGTTATAGAAAAGCCTTCCGTTTTTTCACGTTTCTATTTGGTATACTTTTGGTATACTTTATGGGGTTAATAGGATTATTAGTAGATTTAGTTTTTGTTCTTATGAAACACACCTTACTCAAAGCGCTTGGAGCAATCGCACTTGCCGCAGTGCTTATCTTCGGTACTGCATCTATCGCACGCCCATCAGTCGCACAGGCAGTTACCGGTTCTTCGAACTCATCGCTCGAAGAGACACACGTTCAACTTCTTCTTCAAATCATTGAGCTTCTCAAGCAACAGCTTGCAGCACTTACTGGTTCGATGAACCAGAGCGACGACAGTGTTGATGATAGCGATGATGATTCGGATGACTCGGACGATGACGACGATGATGATGACGATATGGGCCTCAGCGAACTCGAAGCAAAAATTTACACCAACGAAACTGTTGTAAAAATTGAGCTTGATGGAGACAAGGAACTTTTCACGACTGACGCTGACACCGAGAGCGAAATTGTTGACGAAGTCCTTGAGCGCTACGAAAGCCTCATGCGCGCAGAGGTTGAGGATGAGTTGGTAATTGAGACCGAAAACCGCGCAAGTCGAGACAGCGACAAAGACTGGGCGGATGAAGATTCAGGTGATGACGATGATGACGATGACGATGACGACGACGATGATGATGACGACGATGACGACGACGATGATGACGATGACGACGATGATGACGATGATGATGATGATGACAACTAGTTAGACTGAGATATACAAACACCGTCACGCTCAGCGTGACGGTGTTTGTGCTATGTGGGTATAATTGCTCTCATCAACACACCACACATCGAGAAGAAAGTGTCGTGTGAGGTTTGGTATACTTATTAGGTTAACAGGTTTAGCAGTACATCTAATTTTCTTCCGAATCTTATGAAACACACCTTACTTAAATCGCTTGGAGCCATTGCGCTCGCAGCGGTGCTCGTCCTCGGGGGCGTAGCCATTACAAAGCCGGTCGTTACAGAGGCGGCATCCTCGACCATCACGGCAGGATCTCAAGCACAGATCAACATCCTCCTTCAAATCATCGAGCTCCTCAAGCAGCAGCTCGCGGCACTCAAGGGAGGAAGTGGATTTGTGAAGGTAGATGATACTAGTGGCTCATCAAATGGTCAGGAACAGAGCGCAGCGTCTCAGATTAAGAGCGCAAAGAATGCCATTGCTGACGCTCAGGATGAGTTCGAAAACGCGGAGGATGATGATGAGAACACCGGCGATGCCGAGGATCTCATTAATGACGCTGAAGACAAGCTCGCAGAGGCAGAAGATGCTTTTGATGATGAAGACTGGGGTGAGGCAAAGGACCTCGCAATGGATGCAAAGGAGCTTGCGCAAGATGCACAAGATGAGATAGATGGTGATTATGGAGATGACGACGATGACGATGACGACGATGATGATGACGATGATGACGATGACTCGAACGACGCAGAAGATGCAATTGATGATGCTGATGAAGCTATCAACGATGCTGAGGACGAAATCCAGGCTGCCGAAGACGATGATGAAGAAGTCTCTCAGGCATGGGATCTCCTCGATGAAGCCGGCGACAAGCTCGATGATGCTGAACAGGCATACGATGATGAGGATTATGACGAGGCAGAAGAACTTGCCGATGAGGCCGCAGATCTCGCCGATGAAGCAGTAGATGCTATTGGTGAAGACAGCGACAACAACAATGATGAGGACGATGCTCAGGAGGCTCTCGATGATGCAGAAAACGCAATTGATGATGCCCAGGAAGCATTTAATGACGCGGAAGATAACGATGAAGATACTGGTGATGCAGAGGATCTTCTCGACGAGGCCAACGATCTTTTCGACGACGCCGAAAATGCGTTCGACGATGAAGATTGGAATGAGGCAGAAGACCTCGCTCGTGATGCAGAAGACAAAGCCAACGACGCAATGGACGAGCTCGACTAAGCTCATCTGACCGTCAATATAAAAGCTCCCCGAGAGGGGAGCTTTTGTTGTCTGGAGCCACTGATCAGGATCGAACTGATGACCCCTACTTTACGAAAGTAGTGCTCTACCAACTGAGCTACAGTGGCGCAATCAGTAAAGTACAACAAAAGTGGCCGAATTCCAATGTTTGAGTCGTGGTATGACTCTCGCTGCGTGGTCCGTGTTTTGTCCTCGCAGGCTCGGAAAAACCCGGATCCACTCCGCTCTGCGCCATGTATTTCGGGAAGCTGGAACCTGGTAGCCGGTAGCTGGCAGCTGGTATACTCTCTCCGTGAACGAAACGAATCAGCAACGCATCGCCGAGATCGAGGCAGCTATGGCGGCCCCTGATTTTTGGTCTGATAAAGACGGTGCACAGGCAATCATCAAGGAGTACCACGACCTCAAAGACGCAATTGAAGGCAAAGGACAGTACGATCGTGGCGGCGCGTTGCTCACGGTCTTTGCTGGAGCGGGCGGTCTTGATGCTGAGGACTTCTCCCTCATGCTCATAAAAATGTACTTCGCATACATTGCACGTAAAGGATGGGACTACACGATTATCCACCAAAATGAGAACGAACACGGCGGGGTTCGGAACATCACCATCGAGATAAAAGGAAAGGATGTCTACGGCACACTCAAGCATGAGTCAGGCGTACACCGCTTGGTACGTGTCTCGCCGTTCAATGCAAATGAAAAACGTCATACATCGTTTGCCATGGTCGAAGTGATGCCAGTTTTTGCAGAGACTGAGCTTTTGATTCCATCCGAAGAGCTTGATATTCAGTTCACACGCTCTGGAGGACCGGGCGGGCAGAACGTCAACAAACGCGAAAGTGCCGTTCGTATCGTACATACACCCACCGGTCTTGCTGTCCACATCGACACAGAACGAAGCCAGGCACAAAACAAGGCATATGCGCTGGAAATACTTCGCGGCAAGCTGTATCATAAGCAGGAGGAGGATGCGAAGGCGGTCGCGCGCGGTATGTCAGTTGCGTCGACCACCGAAGCACAGTGGGGAAATCAGATACGATCGTATGTCCTCCATCCCTACAAGCTCGTTAAAGACCATCGTACCGAAGTAGAGACCCGCAACGTCGAGCGCGTGCTTGATGATGGCGATCTCGATGAATTCATTGAGGCAGAGAAGAACCTTTCCTAATCAACCAACCGATGATCCTTTTTGATAACGTATCAAAGACCTACCTCGATAATTCCATAGCACTCGAGAACATCTCGTTCAAGATTGCTCCCGCGGAGTTTGTTTCCATTGTTGGCCATTCGGGAGCAGGGAAGACCACACTTCTCAAACTTCTTCTTGCAGAAGAATATCCAAGCGAAGGCTCGGTGTTTCTTGGTGAGCAAAACATCCACACGCTTCCCAAGCGTCAGATTAGCGACATGCGTCGTCGCATCGGGATGATTTTCCAAGACTTCAGACTCTTACCTCAAAAGACTGCGTTTGAGAACATTGCATTTGCGATGGAAGCAGCAGGACGACACGATGATGAAATCGAGAGCGACGTACCATACGCGCTCGACCTCGTCGGTCTTGCAGGCAAAGCATGGAAGTTCCCGCACCAGATGTCAGGTGGTGAGAAGCAGCGTCTCGCGATTGCACGCGCAATCGTCAACCAACCCGACGTGCTCGTCGCCGACGAACCAACTGGTAACCTCGACCCGCTCAACACCTACGAAGTCGTTCAAATTCTCAAAAAGATTAACGATCTTGGAACAACCGTCTTGCTTACCACGCACAACAAGGGCGTCATCGACAGTCTCGGCAAGCGCGTTATTACGATGGATCACGGCCGGATTGTGCGCGACGACGAAGATGGCAGGTACGTCCTCTAATACATATTTATGTTCTGGATCGCAACAAAAAGAATACTCAATGCGGGCTTTGTGAACTTTTGGCGCAACGGCTTTGTGTCGCTTGCATCAGTTCTCATTATGGTGGTTACGCTTTTCACACTCGGTGCTGTTGTCTTTTCGGGCGCCATTCTTGATGCATCGCTTGGTCAGCTCCGTGCAAAGGTGGACGTTAACGTCTACTTTATGACGAATGCTCCTGAGTCAGATATTCTTGCGCTCAAATCATCACTCGAAGCTCTTCCAGAAGTCTCTGCTGTCGAATACGTCTCGCGCGAACAAGCACTCGCTGATTTCAAAGAGAAGCACGGCGACGATCAGACTATCATCAATGCACTCGCCGAGCTCGAAGACAACCCGCTCGGCGCGGTCTTCAATGTGAAGGCCCGTGAGACATCACAATATGAATCAATCGCAGCATACCTTGCGAGCGATGCAGCACTCGGCTCAGGAAACCAGGTCATCATCGAAAAGGTGAACTACACCAACAACAAGCCAATTATCGAGAAGCTCTCGCAGATTGTCGATTCATCTGAGCGTCTTGGTTTTGTGCTTTCGATTGTTCTCATCCTTCTTTCCGTCATCATCACGTTCAACACGGTTCGTCTTGCTATTTACACCGCTCGTGAAGAAATCTCGGTTATGCGTCTCGTCGGAGCCTCATCGGCATACGTGCGTGGACCATTTGTTGTCGAAGGTATCATGTATGGCATTGCTGCAAGCATTATCGTTCTTGTGCTCTACTATCCGCTCACACTGTGGATGGGTCCATTCACCGAGCGTTTCTTCGGTGCAATCAATATCTTTGATTATTACGTCTCGAACTTTGGGCAGATGTTCCTCCTCCTTATGGCGGCGGGCATCGGTCTCGGAGCGCTTTCGAGCTATATGGCGGTACGACGTTATCTCAAGGTGTAGCGTATGAAAAAGAAACATTCCTATGTGTTCGTAATCGGCGGGGTGATGTCCGGAATCGGCAAAGGAATTGTTTCTGCCTCGCTCGGCAACATCATGCAGGCACGCGGATTCCGCGCTAACCTCGTCAAAGCCGACCCCTATCTCAACGTCGACGCAGGCACTATGAACCCCACCGAACACGGTGAGGTTTTCGTTATGGAGAGTGGGCTCGAGACTGATCAGGATATGGGTACGTATGAGCGTTTCCTCAATCTTTCGGGACAGAGCATCGATTACATGACGAGTGGTATGGTCTACAGCAGTGTCATCGCGCGTGAACGTTCTCTTGGGTACGGTGGCAAATGTGTCGAAGCGATTCCGCATATCGTTGATGAAATCACCGAACGAATCACGCAAGCTGAGCGCGAGAATCGTTCTGATATTACGCTTGTCGAAATCGGCGGAACCATCGGTGACTATCAGAACATCATGTTCATCGAAGCCGCGCGCGTGCTCAAGCTCACGCGCCCCGAAGATGTTGCGATTGTTCTCGTTGGTTACCTGCCGATGCCACAGCACATGGGCGAGATGAAGACACGACCCACGCGTATCGCTGCGCAAGCGCTCAACTCACACGGCGTGAACGCTGACCTCCTCATCGCTCGCAGTGCTGTTGCCATGGACGACAAACGCCGCGCCAAGCTCGCTCTTGCATGTAATCTCGCTCCGGCGCGTGTGGTATCGCTTCCGGACGTAAAGAACGTCTATGGCATCCCGCTCGAACTGCACCGTCAGGGCGTTGATGGCGAGCTCACCAAGATTCTCCACCTCAAGCTCGGCACACCAAAATTTGGACCATGGGAGACATTCGTGAAGAAGGGAAATGCGAAGAAGCCGGAGCTCTCGATTGCCGTCGTCGGAAAATATTTTGACAGCGGCGACTTCACGCTCGCCGACGCCTACGTCTCTGTCATCGAGGCGATCCGCTATTCCGCATATTCGGTGAATCGAACACCAAAGCTCACATGGATCAGCGCGCGTGAATTCGAAGGAAAGAAGAACAAGGTTGCGATGCTCGCCAAGTTCGACGGCGTTATTGTGCCGGGGGGATTCGGTTCATCGGGCATCGAAGGAAAGCTCAACGCTATCCGTTACGCTCGCACACACAACATCCCATATCTTGGCCTCTGCTACGGCATGCAGCTCATGGTGGTCGAATTTGCCCGTAATGTCGCGAAGCTCAAAGACGCACACACGACCGAAGTCTCTCCAAAAACAAAGCATCCTGTTATTGATATCCTTCCTGAACAAAAAGTCCTTCTCAAAGACAATCGCTATGGTGCATCAATGCGTTTGGGCGCGTATCCCGCTCATATCAAAAAGGGAACCCATGCTGCTGATGCATACAAAAGCTCCACGATCATCGAACGTCATCGACATCGCTATGAGGTCAATCCCGAATACGTTCAGCAGCTTACCGATGCGGGCATCGTCTTCTCGGGCACATCTCCCGATGGCATCCTCATGGAAATCGCTGAGCTTCCAAAGAAGGTTCACCCGTTCTTCGTTGGTGCGCAGTTCCATCCCGAGTTCCTAGCGCGCCCGCTTGCTCCGCATCCGCTTTTTACTGCATTTGCAAAAGCGGCGAGCAAGCGTGGTCAAAAAAATAAAAAACGTTAAACTAATACTCACATGAGAAAAAAGATTGAGACATTTGGAGAACTTGCACGTGACTTTTCTATCGTCCTTGGTGTTGTCTTGGTGTGGCGTGGCATCTGGTATGTGCTCGACTTGGCCGATCTCATTTTCTTTAACAACAACCATCTCTATCTCGCCATTGGCGGTATCTTTGGCGGTTTTCTCATTCTCTACCTTCCTGACAGGGATCTCAAAGAGTTCAAGGAGCTCTAGGTTCCTCGGCCATGTCTTCTGTTGAGAGGCGTTCAAATACGGCGCTTTAAAGTCTTGATAAAGTAAGATTTGCTCCGGCTGACCCGTACTGTATACTGTATGCATAGTTGGCTTCGGCCTCGCCCCCACAAGGGGCAAAAGGATAAAAACGTCAGAACAAAGTTCTGGCGTTTTTTCGTAGAATCTCAAAGATATCTTTTTCCAAAAATCCCACCTTTCGTATCAGTCGACGAGTATCAATTGTCTTTATTTGGGAAAGATTGGCTTTTGCGCTTCGACCCGACACCGTTCCGATTGGGATTCGGTGATGATGTTCTTTTCTGGATGTGGTCAATGGTGCTATCAAACATGCATCTGGACCGAATCCCCTTAAAATGATGCAAGGCCGAGAAAATTGATCACCACCGTTTTGCTCAGTTCCGATATTTAAGCCAAAACGACACCACCATATCTCTCGAACGGTGTAGAGGCGAGGACTGCTGTCATCTGTTTCTTTTTTGATTTCATTCCACTCATCAAAATCTTTCTTCATTAGGGAAGGTTCTCATAAGGGAGATGAGGATTCCATAAACTATTGTTTTTAGGCCTTTTTTGTTGTATTTTATCGTCGTTGACGTAATACTGCCGGATCGTCCCACTTCGCCCTTCAGGCTTCGCGGGACAGACCCCTCGGTGGTTGAATACAAACAGTGCCGGATCGTCTAATGGTAGGACACCTCCCTCTGGAGGAGGGTATCTAGGTTCGAGTCCTAGTCCGGCAACACGCTTATGCTAAGTCAGGTGACCGAGAGGGGTCGTGTTTTTCGACATTGAGTTCTACTTGGGCCCGGGGTATGCACATCCGAGTCGAGGCGATTGTTTTCGTGCCAATTAACTATCGTTCTTAGTGTGTGTAATCCGCGCACTTCAGTCTTCGTGATTTACGTTGTATAATCTTTCTGTTATGGAAATAAGGTCACGCTTTCCGTTTTTTCGCAAAAACAACTACATATATTTAGATTCCGCGGCTACCACACAGGTTCCAGATGGGGTCATTAAAGGAATAACCCAAACTCTTGAATTTAGGGGCAATCCAAACCGCAGCGCACATAATGTTGCCGGAAGAAGTCTCGAACTTCTCGAGGAAGCAAAAAGTGTAATCGCAGGTTTTATTAATGCCCGACCACAGGAAATTGTTTTCAGTAACAATACGACTGATGCGGTAAATCTTGCAATCGACACCGTTTTGCACCTCTTTGGAGAAGGAGATGTAATTCTTGTATCCGTTGCTGAGCATCACTCCAATCTTCTCCCATATCTGAAGGCGGTTTCAAAGGGCTCCAAGATAAAACTACTCGGACTAAAAGATGGTCTTGTCGATGTCGAAGAACTTAAGAGTGCCTTGTCTAAAGAAACAAAACTAGTGGCCGTAGCCCACTGCTCCAACGTTCTTGGAAATATTAATGCTGTCGAAGAAATGGGGGCTGTTATAAAATCTTTCAATAAAGATATTTTGTATGTCGTCGACGGTACACAGGCAGTCGCCCACATTCCTGTTGATGTAAAGGCAATAAAAGCCGACTTCTACGCATTTTCAAGCCATAAAATGTATGGGCCTGATGGAGTCGGTGTTCTCTATGTTTCCGAGGACATCCAACATCTTATAAAACCTGTGCGCGCGGGAGGTGGAACTGTGAAGGATGTTGCAATAACAATCGGGGACGATGGCGATACGATCTCGCCTGATTATGACGGATCCCTTTCCGTTCTTGAGGGAGGAACCCCAAACACCTCGAACATTGTCGGTCTATCAAAAGCGATTGGATTTCTCCGTTCAATCGGTTGGAACGAGTTAAGGGAGCACGAGATGTTTTTAACCACAAAGCTTCTCGACGGCCTATCACAAATAGAAGGTATTGAGGTTTATGGACCAAAAGACAGTAGTAAGAAAATCGGAGTAGTTTCTCTGGCAACCAAAGGTTTTCACGTTAAAGAACTTGCTGAGCATCTTGCTTCTCAAAAAATTTGCATAAGATACGGTTCGCATTGCGCATTTCCCTTGTCTGACACTCTTGGCAATGAAACATTGCGTATAAGTATTGGTGTTTATAATACCGAAGAAGATATAGATACGGTTCTACAAGAAATAAAGCTTTTCTTTGATAAGAGAAACGGGCTTATCAAAAATCCGAACCTTGAAGCACTTAAGAACGTGGCGTATTCGAAGCGCACCAATATTATTTCAAATAGATCTGATATTTTAGACCTCGTTAAAAATTCTATTCGTTCTGAGGATACGGAAGTTGTCATCATGGGAGGTCACTTTCTGGGTATCCCTGACACAAAAGAAAACCGATTCTATCCAAGTATAAAAGGATTGCTTCCAGAAAGATTGCACGGTCTGCTAGATGAATTTGGAATGACCACGTTTCCAATTCTCACCTTTGATATGGCCACGGACATTGTTGCGTCTCTTAAGAAGGAGGGAATCAACTCTCGGCTTCTTGTTGTCGTTAACGACACCACAGGTATTAACGAGTTACGACAATCTCCAATTAATAAGGAATCAAAGACCGCAGAGGAATATAGAGAAGAGCTCATCAATAGCTTTAATCAAAAAGAGGGAGTCCCCGATCTTTATTTGGATATCTTAAACGAGAAAGGTTTAAAGATAGACGATGTGATAACGACTGGTGATGATAAGTTTTTTAAGGAAACAACTTTGCGAGCGAACTTTAAGCAGTTCATAAGCAATAACAAGGAGTATTTTGAGGATGTAGTAATGTATGAATCAGATGATGAAAATATCGATGTTTCAATCAATGTGCTTGATAATCAGCAGATAAAAACCTGCACATTCGATACGTTTAATTCAAAGACCGGAGGAAAGTTTTGCATCGTTGAAGTTGCCCAACTCTCTGCTGAACTTTTTGGAACCGCAAAAGATGTCGCATTTGACTATGTGAATGAAAAGGTGAGAACACCAAAGGTGGGTGCAAAGGATAAGATTTTTGTTATGTTCAGTCCCGCTCTCTGTAATAATGCTGTGAATAGTGGTGCGGAGCTTTATATCAAACTTTTCTTACAGGGTAAGGAGGATGGTTTGTTTAAATTCATCAACATACCATTCGGTCCAAATACAGATAGAGATATTGGTAAGGGTGTGGAAGTTACCGAAATTCTCAACAAGTGATAGTATCGTGGTTATGGGAGGGTAGCTCAAGTCAGGTAGAGCGCTGGCCACATTTGCCAGAGGCTGTGGTGTTCAAATCCCACCCCTCCTACTATGAAAAACGAAGGCATAAAACAACCGAAGTCGGAGCACCTAAAAGACTTAGGTAGTTTTGATGTGGAGCCCGAGTATGCGTATCTTTGGGATAGGTGCGTATATGAGTTGCTTTATGATCCTGAAAAGTATGTAAAAGAGTTGTCTGACCTGCTAAATCAACACGGTGTTGATAAGGTTTCAAATATATTAGACACATCCGCCGGCTCTGGGTTCCCAGCTCTTGATATGTGTGAATCGGGTTATAAAAATATGGTTTGTGTTGATGGTTCTGATGACCAAATCTCATTGTTCAATGAGAAAGCAGAAACAAAGGGCCTTGATATACGAAGTCAAAAATGTTCATGGGAGGACTTGCCCCAACACTTTGATGCTGAACAATTCAAAGCCCTTATTTGTAAAGGGTCTATCTGGTATGCGGGTGGTGGTTGGAACAAAGAAGCAGTGCCGGATAGAGAAAGCTCTCTCAAAGCACTTCGGGAAACCTTGTCTATTTTTTACTCCTTACTGAGTCATGGTGGAGTATTGTATTTGGATAAGTTTAAGGATGATGAGATTGACCATAAAGATGCAGTGGGGACTTTTGAGGTTCAAGGTAAAAAGAAAGAGCTTATTTTCTACACACATCGAGAAAAGGATTTAAATATCAGAAGAGCAAAAATGCTTATAAAAGATCTTGAGACAGGAGTTGAGGAAGGGTTACCCAATGTTACATATGACCTAAAGGCAGAAGAATTGGAAGACGCCTTGGTAGAAGTAGGGTTTACTGTAATTAGACCTGAACTATCTGAGGAGAAGTTTTTCTCTACTTGGCTTGCTGTAAAAGGTTAAGAAGTTGAACCAGAACTGAGAGGTCTCATTCTGCTATACTCAAATCGTCCAAGGAACCCTTTGCAGGCTTGCTTCCACTAGGTTCCAGACTGACTCAGCCAACAAGAATTTAAAATATATGCTATTTCTTACCTCTAGCATTTCTTCAGTCGCCAAACATATACATGACACCTTTCTTGCTAATAAGGGATACAAGACCGTTCTCTTCATAGAAACCGCTGCGGAACTTGAGATTGGTGAAGGAGATGATGCTTGGTTTCAAGCGGATCTGCAGTCTCTTAAAGATGCGGGGTATCACGTAGACCGTTTTACTTTTACAGGCAAGACCCGCGATGAGATTGTGTCGGCGGTTGATGAGCACGATATAGTTTATATGTCAGGTGGAAACACATCACACCTACTCCAACAGTTTCAAAAGACTGATTCGCTGGAGATTTTTAGAGACAAGATTCAGCAAGGGAAACCGTACATCGGCAGCAGTGCGGGTTCGATTATCGCAGGTCCCAAGATTCCAGAATATCTTGCTGAAACTGACCCGCGACTTGAGGACTACACAGCGCTTGGTCTTGTTAATTTTGCCGTTGCACCCCACTGGGGCTCGGAACACTTTCGAGAAGAGTATGTTGGGAAAAGAATCGAGATTGCTTATAGAGATGATCAGCCTCCATACATCCTTTTGAATGATACCCAGTACTTATACATCGATGACCAGGGGCTAATGCAGGTAATCGAGATCAAAGTTTAGGCGATAGAAAAAGTTCCAATTTCGTACCAAACTGTCAACAAATATATGAAAACAGTCCTCATTACCGGAGTAAGTAGGGGAATAGGTAAAGCTCTCGCTGAACGTTTTCTGCAAAATGGTGATTTTGTTGTCGGTACTTCCACGAAGGGTACGAGTGATTGGACCCACGAGAATTTAACCGTATTGAAACTCGATCTTTCAAAATCGGAAAGCATCGAAGAGTGTGCCGAGCAAATAATCGCATTTGGGAAGAAAATTGACATACTTATCAATAATGCAGGTATCTGGTCCGGGGCAGAAGATGACCCGGTTCTTCGTATCAAAGATCTACGAAAGACACTTGAAGTGAATCTTTTCGGCACAGCTGATTTTACTGACAGAGTTCTTCCACTCGTTAATGATGGAGGACACATCATCAACATCTCTTCTCGTGCGGGCTCATTGAGTTATGTTCATGATGCTGAATACCCGGACTACAAGATATCCAAGGCGGCACTGAACATGTTTACAAGGATGTTGGCGATCCGATTCAAAGATAAGATCACAGTATCTTCTGTACACCCTGGTTGGGTGAAGACTGATATGGGTGGATCGGATGCAGACATGGAACCAAAGGAAGCTGCAGAGCATATCTTCAAGCTTGCTTACACACCCGTTGAAACCGGACAATTTTGGTTTAAGGGGGAGAAGTTTCCGTGGTAATTCAGGTCGGGTCACTGCGGTGTGTTTTTAACACTTATCCACCCAGAAAACGCTTTAAATCTGGTATACTTTCGGTGTGCGAGATGGTAGGGCGGTAATCTTTTTTGTGGCAGATGCACGGGATTATATGCCCGTTATTTGCGATGCTAATTTCATTTTTAAAGAAAAGCGCAAAAAGCGTTTACGCCGCTAAGTGGAGCGCCACACTAATAAATCTTACAAAAGAAACCAAGAAACGATTGCCTACATACGTAGCAGCAATCGTTTTTTTCATAAAAAAACTCTCGAAAATCAGCGTGAGCCTTTTTTGGAGAGTTGTTGTAGATTGCCAGAAGCGTTTTAAGGAGCTCAGAAAGATTATCAGATCGAGACGGCTGAACTATGCGGGCAAGTTTGTCTATGGCTCGCTGGTGACGTTTGGCACAAAGGGTGTTGCGGGTATCCTCATTGGAACCTTGCTTCTTTCGAGCTTCGCGCTTTTTGATGGCAGTGATGCGATGGCGGCAACGTACACGTTTTCACAATCCTCATGGGCGGGCGGTACATCTGCCTCGACGCTCGTACACCCCACCAATCAGTCAGGCTGGACCGCATATTCATCCACATCGGGACTGACGCCATCAACGACGCTCGCACTCGCCACATCTTCGACGAACATTGTGCAGACGTCCGACGCAAATGCAAACACGGGTTTTAATTTGACGGGTTATTCGCATAGCCAAACACAAGTATCGGGAACAGGTGATAGTGCAAGCATCAAGCTTTCAACGACGGGTTCGCCCGCGTGGTCATCTGTGCTGACCTTCGCCACCTCGACATCTTCTTGGAATTCAACTGGTCAGGGTATTGCTACGTTTGCAAGTGATTTTGTTCGTATGGTTTGGCACAACAATACAGCCAACGATCTTGTATACAACATGTGTGCCAATGATGCCTGTACTTCGACAACGACAACATTTCTAGATACGGCCAACAATGTTGGTTACGACCCAGCAATTGCAAAAAGCACCGTAGATGGTTTCGCGCGAATTGTATATCACTACGGAACAACACCAGGCCTTAAGTTTATTAAATGTACCAATGCATCTTGTAGTACAAAAACCACCACGACTATAGACTCCTCTTCTGCGATTAATCGCAACATGTCTATTGCTCTTGATGCAAGTGATAATGCGTATGTCAGTTACTATGATGAGACAAACGCGAACCTTAAATATATTCAGTGTACCAACGCAACCTGTAGTACAAGAAATACGACAGTCATTGATTCTACGGGGAATGTGGGCAAGTACACATCTATTGCTCTTGGTGCTGATGGCTTTGCACGTATTAGCTACTATGACGTAACAAACAGTGATGTGAAGTTTGTACGGTGTACTGATGCTGCATGTAGCACAAATGTCATCACCGTTGTAGATGCAACAGCTAGTGGTTACACCTCGCTTGCAATGGCGTCTGACGGCTTTGCACGTATTAGCTACAGTGGGGCTTCGGGCTATCTCTATTTTGCACAATGTACCAATAGTGACTGTAGTACAAAGAACACCACAGTTGTTGAATCTGCCAACTGTGCGGACAACACATCACTTGAACTTGGTACAGATGGGCTCGCTCGTATTAGTTACACCTCTGGTGGTACAACGATTAAATTTGCTCAGTGTACAAATGCATCTTGTAGTACAAAGACCACTTCAACTGTTGGAACCGGGGCAGGTAGTTCTCTCACTCTTACATCAACCGATCTTGCACGAGTAATTTATAGAAAGAGTGACTTTAGTGCCGGTTACTATCAGTATCAGTATCTCGGCTACAACTCATCGGGCACATACGAGTCGGGACCGATTGATTCTGGAATGAATCCACTTTCATGGGGAACACTGTCGTGGACGAACTCAGGCGGACAAACGGTAACCATGAAAGCGCGCTCATCGGCAACGAGTGATTTTTCTGGGGCAACAGATTGGGGTTCGTGTACCAACATCACAAGCGGTGCGGCGCTTTCGACAGGTGGTTGTGTGACCAACGGCCACCGCTATGTGCAATACCAAGCATCACTTTCAACAAGTGATACGTTGGTCACCCCATCAATCGATGATGTGACGGTAACATATATTGCATACGGCACATCCGGAACAATTACAGGAAATGCGTACGACTCAACAGACGCAACAAATCTTATTGGTGGTTTGTCATGGACCGAAGATGCGAGCCTACCATCTGGAACAACAGCTACTGTTTCGCTCCGCACTGCCGCAAGCAGTGGTGCGCTTGCCGCTGCTGTATACACAGATCTTACAAACGCATCAGGTGATTGTTCAAAAGTCGGGGGTGTCGTGACATGTGCTGCGGCGGCGCTTCCGAGTGGTATGACATCGTCTGGTACAAATAGATATTTTCAATATAAAGTGACGCTTGGTTCGGGTGGAGATGCGACCCCAACGGTCAGCAATGTCACCGTAACGTATGTGGTGAATGCGTCTCCTGAATTCAATCCCGATTATCCAGATGTTGGTGATGGGGGAGTGAGTGCCGTTCAAAACGCAGACGGTACGGTTGGTATTGCATATTCTGTCCGCGATCCAGACACAACGACGGGTACATATACACCCGGACTCGTTGCACCTTCGTTTGAGTATTCTCTCGACGGTGGCTCAAGCTGGTCTACTGTGGCAACGTCGTCGCTCGATGTCGCCGATTATGCAACAAAGGCTGTTGATGTGTCTTCGTACACAGCCTACACAGCAACATGGGATGTGACTGAGCAGTTCACCGATCAGTATGATATTGATGCAAAGATACGCGTCATCATCGATGATGCTGAACCAGCTAACAACACCGCATCTTCAACATCGGCGGCGTTTACGCTCGATACTACTGCACCAGTTGCTGGTACGCCTCCTATCCTCCTTGATGCATCACAGGCGACTCCGTTGGTGACGCTTGATGCGACAGACGAGGGGGCGGTCTTTATGAAGATTGGTGTCATGCCTGATCTTTCGGATGCCGACTATGAGGATTTTGCCGCAAACCGATCGCTCGAGCTGTCATCGGGAGACGTTGTCTACGCGCAGTTCAAAGATGCGGTCAACAATGAAACTGAAATCTATTCGTTGACGCCGATTTCTGCACCGTCGAACACATTCTTCCAAGACACATCGAACGGAAGCATTTCTGAGTGGCGCGAATTCTTTGCATGGGGCGTTGCCGATGAACCAGAACATGGGTTCAGCTCGTACAACGTGTATCGCTCGGTCGATGGCGGTGCATTTGCATTGCTCACCACAATCAGCAATCGTTTAGTGAACTACATCGTTGATAGTGGTTTGGATGAGTCCGCTACCTATAAATACAAAGTTTCAATTGAAGACGATTTGGGGAACATCTCATTCTTCTCTCCGAGCACTGCAACAGATCAGCCCGATGGTGTTGGAGGAAGTGATTTGACTGCACCAACGTTGAGCGGTGTTACCGTCAGCAATGTGACGACAACAGGCGCGACAATTACATGGACAACAAACAAGCTGTCTGACTCAACGGTCTTTTATGCCGCAACAAGTACGTATCCAGGGTCGGATCAGGTTGCCTATGATGATTCGACCGGTGTGCCGTCGATGGTCGAACTGCACTCGGTTGTTTTGTCAGGTCTTACACCAAGTACCGACTACTATTTCCTCACCGAATCAACTGACTCCTCGGACAACGGACGACAACTTGCATCTCCCACGTATACATTCACAACAAGCGACGGTCCGATTATCTCAAACGTAACGACCGCAGAGGTGTTCGACAATGAGACAACAATCTCATGGAACACGAACGTCCCCGCTGATTCGACGGTTTACTATTCGGAAAATAGCGACATGTCAGACCCGGAAGTCTCGAGCTCGGTCGCGCTGACCGAAGACCACGCGGTGACTATTTCGGGTCTCGCCGAAGGTACACGCTATTACTATTACGTGAAATCTGTTGATGCTGAATCAAACGAGGCCTTTGACCAAAACGTTGTTTCGGGAACGGTGCAGTATTATTCGCTCAACACATCGTCAGATGGTTCGGCACCGGTCATCAGTGGTACCGACACGGCACTCATCGGTGAGACGGGTGTCACTATCACATGGACAACAAGTGAGCCGTCAACATCACAAATAGAGTGGGGTGACACGAATGCTCTCGGAACATTTACCGAAGAGACGAGCGTCTACACGCGACAACATGCAGTTGTGCTCACCGGGCTTACGACGGAGTCCGAATATTATTATCGAGTGTTGTCTCGTGATAAGTCGGGTAACGAAATTTCGGATGATGATGGCGGTAGTCCGTATAGTTTTACAACCCTTTCACCAACGACAGTTACGGTTAACGCCAATAATAGTGGTGGAGGAAGACCGCGTGATAACCGTGATCTCACAAAGCCACAAATCTCAAATATAAGTGTGAACTCAATCGATGGTACGTCGGCGGTCGTCTCATATCAAACATCAAAGATTGCGAACGAAAAAATCGAGTATGGTTTGACAGAGACTTACGATAAAACGTCGAGCAATCCTGATGTCTACAAGACGTCACACATGGTGTATCTCACAAATCTCTCAGCGGGTCTTGTGTATCACTACAAAATTACCGCTGCCGATATCTATGCTAATACTGGATACACCACAGACCTGACGTTCACCGCTGGTGAAAGTAGCACTGTCGCTGACACAACAGACCCAACGACCGAAGCGCCGCCTGATTCTCTCGAAGCAATCTTGCTTGCTGCGTCGGAAGACCAACTCGCCTCGGTTTTCTCGAGTCTTTCATCAAAAGCCGCGCAGTCGCCACTCATCTTTGGTGTTGATGTGACTGCGCGGACGGCCGCAGATTCGGCAACAATCGAATGGGTTACCGACAAACCATCAAACTCGCTCGTCGCATATTCGGAGTCGTCTGATTATAAAAAGGGCGAGCCGTACACCATTACGGTTGGTTTTCCTGATGAGCGAACAACAGAACACCAGGTGATTCTCGACAATCTGGACCCATCATCGACATATCACTTCCAGGCGATTTCAGAAGGATATCTTGGTGCTGTTGCCGTGTCGAACGATGGAGTATTCGAAACAACATCGCTTATTCCGGATATTATGGACACGCGCATGACCGACGTGGGTGAAGATTTTGCAACGATTGAATGGAAGACAGCGCTCCCAAGCAAATCGTTTATCGAAATCAAAAATACATCGACGGGGGATGTGCTTGAAGTTGAAGACCCGAGCTATGTCAAAGATCACACATATACTGTCGAAGACTTGAACGATTCAACAACGTACAACGTCAAACTTCGGGCGGTTGATGTTGACGGAAACGCCTCGAGCCCTGTCACCATCCCGGTCTCTACGGCGCTTTCTCCAGGCAAGCCGGTAATCTCTGACCTCAAGATTTCAACATCAATCATTCCTGATCGTGTTGAGACGACGCAGACCATTATTTCGTGGAAAACCAATAAACCCGCGACATCACAAGTATTCTTCTCTCAAGGAAGCAAAACGACGTTTGATGAGTCAACAAAGCTTGATACTGCGTTGGTGCGTGATCACGTCGTCATTACCACGGCGCTTACTCCGGGACTTGTGTACACCATGAGTGCGGAGTCGGGAAGCACCGGAGGAGATGTTGCACGCTCGGAGCCGTTCACTATTTTGACCCCACAACCACGCGCGTCGGTTGTTGACCTCATCTTTGAGAACTTTGATACGACATTCGGATTCTTGAATGGCAAAAAATAGCATGAAACCGATCATTCAATTCAAAAACGTCAGCGTCCACTATGAGCGTGGCAAGAGCAATGAGACGGCTGCTCTTCAGAACATCAACCTCGAAATCTTTGAAGGGGAGTACATTGTCTTCTTTGGTCCGTCAGGATGCGGAAAATCAACACTCCTCTACACAATCGCTGGGCTTGAGACCGCAACAGAAGGAGATGTCATCATTCGAGACGAAAACTTGAAGGATATGACCGAAAAGGAAAGGATACATTTCTACCGTGGCACCATCGGTATGGTTTTCCAGGCCTTTTACCTCGTGTCTCATTTGTCGGCGAAGGACAATATGATGCTCTCGAAGATGTTCGCCGGTGAGCCTCGTCGAGATCGAGAGACCAAGGCCCAAGAGCTCATGGATAAGTTCGGTATCACGCCGTATGCGGATCGGAAGCCGTCGATGCTCTCGGGAGGTCAACAACAACGAACCGCAATTGGGCGTGCGCTCATGAATGACCCAGAGATTATCCTCGCCGACGAACCTGTTGGTAATCTCGACTCGAAGAATGCCGAGACGGTGCTTGAGCTGTTGTCGGTCATCAACAAAAAAGAGAAGAAGACCGTTATTCAGGTGACGCACAATCCAAAAGACGTTCATTACGCCGACAGAGTCTTTTACATGAAAGATGGGCGTATCGAACGCGTTGTTTTGAATACCGATGAGGCGCGTGCTGCGCATGAACACCATGGTGAGCTCTCCGAATTCGAGAAGCTCGAACAGGCAAATCCAAACCTTACCGCAGCTCAATTGCGTGCCAAGTTTATCGTCCGCACATTGCTTGTGCCGTATGACATTGATACTGAGCAAAAGATCGAATCTGCTGTTGCCCGCTATATTCAAAAAGAGATTACCGAGGCCGAGCTCGTACGCTTCATCGATGATCCTAAGAAAGGTGCTGGTCTCTATATCCAAAAAGCAAAACGACTTGGAAAAGATATCGAAGGGATTGTCGAAGAAATCGAGCGTATCGAGCGGACCAAACGAGATGCTCGACCAGACGCAGAGAATCCGTTCGAATCAGAAGCGGTTACTATTAGGAAGCATCTTCTTGATTCGTATCAAGGCACGATGGACTCACGCCAGATTCACGCTCTTGAGCAGGCAATCGAGTACCGAATTGAGAATAAGATTACGAGTGAGGAGTTCAAAGAATTTGTATCCGAATCGCATGCACATGGCGGATTGGGCTTGAATAAGGCAACGGCCAAGAAGTTCGGTAAATACCTCGAGGTGCTCCTCACAAAATAAAATGAAAACCGTAGATCTTTTGTACATAACGATGCAGAACTTCAAGACGCGGAAATCCCGCTTCTTCTTCACCATCCTGGGTGTGGCAATTGCTATCGCGGTCGTCTTGTCACTCGTCTCGTTTGGATACGGTTTGCAAAAGAGTTTGCTCGAACGCATTACAACCGCAGAATCGGTTTTGACGCTCGACATCTTGCCGTCTGACTCGGAAGTCATTTCGATTGACGATATGGTCGTTACAAAAATATCGCATGTGCCTAATATCGAAAAGGTGAGCCCTCAGGCGAGCTTTGCAGGACAAGCAACATACAATTTCATCAATTCAGAGATTACTGTGCATCTTACGAACCCAGACTTCTTTGGTCTTGACGGTAAGTTGCCGCTTGCGGGCGCGTTCTTTAAAAAGGGAGAAGGGAAGAAGGTGGTTGTGAGCTCGCTTCTCGCACAGCTCTTCAATATTTCAAACGAAGATATCATCGGCAAGAAAATGAAGTTTGCGTTCTCGGTTCCGAACCCGCGCAAACCCGAAGAGCCACAACAGGTGGTTGTCGAAGATTTCACTGTTGTTGGTGTGCTTGATGGAACAGGGAATACGGGCGTTGTCTATTTCAACAGAAGTGATTTCCCGACGCTCGAGATTGAGCACTATGATCTTGCTAAGGTAAAGGTCAAAAATTCAAAAGCTATGGCTGATGCGCGCACCGCGCTTGTCGGCATGGGATTCACTGTGTCGTCGGTTTCTGATGTCGTGAGTCAGGCGAACAAAATCTTTAGCGCCATCCAGATTGCACTCGGTGTCTTTGGTACCTTCGCGCTCATCGTCGCCGCGATTGGTCTCATCAACACGATGACCATCTCATTGCTCGAGCGTATCAATGAGATTGGTATCATGCGCGCGATCGGAGCGGCACCACAAGATATTCGAAAGATCTTCTTGGTCGAGTCAACACTCATTGGTTTCTTTGGAGGACTCTCGGGAATCATTCTCGGTATCATCGGGAGTGAGATGCTCAACCTTGGGTTCAATATTCTTGCGCGTTCGTTTGGTGGCGTCTACACACGCCTCTTTGCCTATCCGTTGTGGTTCATCTTCTTCATCATTTTGCTCTCCACATGTGTTGGATTCTTTGGTGGATTCTGGCCGGCTCGCCGAGCGGCAAAAATGAATCCGCTCCAGGCGTTGAGGTATAAGTAGGGGTGGGTGCTACCGTCGCCCCGTGTGGTTGAAAAGTTCTGCTACACTGGTTACATGAATGCACGTACTTTTTTGAAGTTGGTTGTTGCGGTTGTGGTGACACAATTGGCGGGGATCATTGGTTCGTTGTTTACGTTCTCGGCAATTCCAACGTGGTATGCGACGCTCACAAAGCCTGAGCTTAATCCACCATCGTGGGTGTTCGGTCCCGTGTGGACCACGTTGTATCTTTTGATGGGTGTTTCGGCATTTCTTATTTGGCAAAAAGGATGGGCGAGAAAGGATGTCAAAATAGCTCTCTCGGTGTACGGTGTGCAATTGGTGCTCAACGCATTGTGGTCGATTGTTTTCTTTGGCATGCAAAATCCTGGCCTCGCGCTCGTGAACATCGCGCTTCTCTTCGTCTCAATTGTCGCAACGATGGTCCTCTTCTACAAAATCTCGCGACCTGCCATGTACCTTCTTATCCCGTACATCCTCTGGGTGAGCTTTGCGTCATATCTCAACTACGCCATCTATGCTCTCAATTAATTGGTTTGATTTTGTTGGCCTCTTTCTCTTCATTGCGGGATTCATCATTGGTCTCGGTGCGGTGACGGTCATCGACATTCACGGTTTTTTGGGAAGAAAATCTGCATATTGGACCGAAGCAACGACGCGGACGCACAAAGTAACAAAGCCGATGATTTGGGTCGGTATTCTTTTTGCAATCATCGGAGGATTGCTTTTGTACCGAGACACTCCTTTTATCGGTGTTCCACTCATTCACGTGTGCATCGCGCTTGTGCTTGTTATAAACGGATATTTTCTTTCATTCAAAGTCAGCCCGTTTTTGCTTGAGAGGGAACGGGCAGGAAAACAGCAAGAATTGCTCCCACAGTCATGGCAACAAAAGATTATGGTCGGACTCATTGTCTCTGATATCGGATGGTGGGGAGGGCTTGCACTCTTTGTATATTATTTGATTTCCAGATGAGAAAGAGAATTGTTTCAGTAAATGACAAGATGCAAAAGGGCTACCGGTACGAACTGTCTGAGCCGGCAGGGAAGAACTATCTTCCTGAGTTTAAGCCCGATCTTACTCCCCAGCAGATGCTGAAGTTAGGAGTGTTTGGAGGTCGGTATATGACAGATTGTAGAAAGGAATTTCCAAAAGAATGGTACACGCATGCCAAGCTGTGTCCCGAAAGACATGATCCAACGCTAAACTACTTTGGTGTGAATGCCTCTCAACCACTGTCTGTCTGGAGAAAGAAAGGGTGGATATACAAAGACGACCCACGGGGTTGGTTTCAGTGGTACTGCCGATATTACATGGGCCGAAGAATTCCTGGTGAGGACGAGAAGCAGGTGAAGCGATGGAAAGCGATACAGAGACACATGGCTCAAGTGCGAAAACATTGCCGGATTGGAGACGAATCGTGTCGTCCCAAGCAACGTCAGGCGCTTCTTCATTGGGCGTACGATAGTCGGAAGCTGTAGTGTGCGTGGGCGTAGGCAAGGCGTTATACTTGTGACATATGAACACCCGTAACCTCATTCTCATAGTCCTCGGTATCTTTATCGTTGCCTTTGGTTCGTACAAAGTAGTGTCGCCGATTGCAACACGTATTCTTGATGGCGATCTTGTTATCAATGAGACCGCTTCATCAACAGATACAATTGCATCAACGACCGAACCTAAACCAGAGCCAGAGCCGGTCGTAACCCCTGAACCGGAGCCGACGCCAACACCAGTGCCCGAGCCGACACCTACTCCAACACCTGCTCCTGCGCCCGAACCAACTCCAGCACCGGCTCCACAACCTGAGCCAGCTCCAGAACCTACTGTTGGTACGTACACCAGTGCCGATGTTGCTCTTCACGCTTCTGATGCGAGCTGTTGGTCTATCATCAATAGCAGTGTGTATGACCTCACTGCGTATATTCCCAAACACCCTGGTGGCGCAAGTAAGATTCGCCATATCTGCGGTGAGGACGGCTCATCTGAGTTTGATGGTCAGCATGAGGGTGAATCGCGCCCCGAGAATATCTTGGCAAAATATTGGATTGGTGTTCTCACCAACTAACAACTACCTATGGATATTCTTACATTTCATCTCGGCACACTCATCCTAACGGGTCTCGTTGTACTCTACGCCGACCACATGGGATTCCGATATTTTACGGGACGTTCACAGACACTCGATCCAAAAAAAGTGAGATGGGCACATCGGCTCGTCTTCATTGGCTTGTTCATCCTCATCATTACTGGAGTTATGCTCACGTTGCCTTCGTGGGCAGTATGGTTCGAGAATCCATTCTTTTATGCAAAGCTCGCTTTTGTTGCGACACTGCTCGTCAATGGAATCTTCATCGACCGATTGATGCAGAAGGCGACCATCATGCCGTACGCTTTGCTTTCAGCTCCCGAACGACGCCTGCTCATGGTCTCTGGTGCTCTCTCGGCCACCGGTTGGGTTGCAAGCGTCCTCATTGGATTCTTTGGTCTCTAGCTCCAAAAACACGGTTCAAAAGGCCCTTCCTCGGTAAGCTGTTATATGTGCTAAAATAGAGGGTATGAAAACCACAATCATTGCCCTCATAGTAATTGTTCTCATCGGGCTCGGTCTCTACTTTGTCAGCACTAAAATGGCAGATGCTCCTGTAGATCAGGCAACAACAACAGTTTCAACAACGACGACCACAACGACAACAGAAGTAACCGAAGAAACATCAATCGGTATGTCAAAAGAAGGACGTGAGATTCCTGTCTATCACTACGGTGAAGGAGACAAGGAAGTCGTCTTTGTCGGTGGTATCCACGGTGGATACGAATGGAACACAACACTCCTCGCATACGAGCTCATGGATTACTTGGATGCCAATGGAGACAAAATCCCAGAGGACGTAAAGGTCACTGTTATCCCAGTACTCAACCCAGACGGCCTCAACAAGGTTGTTGGAACTTCGGGTCGCTTCACAAAGGCTGACGTTCCTACATCTGAGAGCGCAACAGTCCCAGGTCGCTTCAACGCCAACAATGTTGACTTGAACCGCAACTTCGACTGTGACTGGCAGGCATCAGGTACATGGCAGGACAAGACCGTTTCAGGTGGTACGGCAGCATTCTCCGAGGTTGAAAGCCAGGCAATGCGCGATTATGTTCAAGAGAATGACCCAGAGGCAGTGGTTGTCTACTACAGCGCAGCAGGTGGTGTGTACGCTTCAAACTGTCACGATGGTGTTCTTCCTGAGACCCTCAAACTTACAAACACCTACGCAAGTGCATCAGGCTACCCAGCATCCGAAGAATTTGATTTCTACGAAATCACGGGTGATATGGTTAACTGGCTCGCAAAGGAGAAAGTTCCAGCAATCAGCGTGCTCCTCACGGATCACACCAACACTGAATGGGACAAGAACTGGAAGGGTATTGAGGCTGTCTTGAAATCTATCGCAGACTAATGCGACTGTCCCCGAAGCAGATTCTTTTCGGCGTTGTTGGTATTCTCATCATTGGTTTTGGTGTCTTCTTCCTTGTGCAAAACAAGGGACCTGAAGAGCCGATTGTACCGGTAGATACGACACCTGTAGCGTCAGAACCTGTTGTCATTGGTACGTCGGTGCAAGGACGTTCAATTGAGGCAACATCATACCTGTCTGCACAGGCAGGCGGAACAGGGGACACGCACGTGCTCATCGTCGGTGGTATCCACGGTGGATACGAGTGGAACAGCGTGTTGCTCGCATACCAGATGATGGATTATCTCGTAGCGAATCCAGGGGTCATTCCTGCGAACGTCACGGTGACGGTTATTCCATCTGCAAATCCTGACGGCGTCTTCAAGATCATCGGTAAAGAAGGACGATTCACACAAGCTGATGTGCCGGTAAACGCAGATGAATCGGCCGGTCGCTTTAATGCGAATAAGGTGGATCTCAATCGTAACTTCGATTGCAAATGGAAATCCGAGAGCATGTGGCGCGGTAATGTGGTTTCTGCCGGAACGTCAGCATTCTCTGAGCCTGAGGCACGTGCGATTCGTGACTTCGTCGCAAAAGACAAGCCAGTCGCAGCAATCTTCTTGCACAGCCAATCGAATGCAGTGTATGCGTCAGAGTGTGAGGCGGGAATTCTCCCTGAGACACGAACGCTTATGACCACGTATGCCACTGCTGCGGGATATCCGGCGGTTGATGTGTTTGATAGCTATGAAATTACCGGTGATGCCGAGGGATGGCTTGCCTCAATCGGTATTCCCGCTGTTACGGTGGAGCTTTCAACCCACGACACCATTGAATGGGACAAGAACCTTGCGGGCCTCAAGGCTGTTCTCGCACATTACGCCAACTAGTCTTCTGATACCATATACCTATGAATGACTTATCTTTCTCCAAACAAAAAGGCGTTGCAGCCATCCCGATGATTCTGGGTATTGTCGCCGTCGTCGGACTGGGCATCTTGTTCTTTCAGCTTAACAGCGTGCAAAACGCCTTCTCAGGTGCAGTAGAGAAGTACAACGATGCAAACACAAAGCTCTCGCTCAAAGAAGAAGAGGCACGTGCGCTTTCTGAAGCACTCTACTCAGAACAGCAGAAGAATGCGGAACTCGAAGATGAGCTTGATGATGTCGAAGATGAACTCGATGATCTCGAAAAATTGAGCAAGATTGATTCGGAGCTTCTCCAAAAATATTCGAAGGTATATTTCTTGAACGAACACTACACACCGGCGAGCGTTATAGAGATTGATAAAGACCTCCGTTATCCCGAAGATAAAGAGCTCAGCATCAACAAGCGTGTTGCACCGTTTCTCGAAGGTCTTTTGAGAAAAGCAAAAGAAGATAAGGTCGATCTTCGCGTCGCATCTGCGTACCGCTCATTCGACGAACAGTCGACGCTCAAGTCTGGCTATTCTGTGACGTACGGCGCGGGAAGCGCAAATGCATTCTCTGCCGATCAGGGCTACTCGGAGCACCAGTTGGGAACGACGGTGGACTTTACGACCGTCGCTACAAAGGGCGCGCTCGATGGGTTTAACTCCACAGCCTCGTACACCTGGCTTCTTGCGAATGCATACAAATACGGTTTTGTTCTCTCATATCCCGAAGGCAACGCCTACTACGTCTTCGAACCGTGGCATTGGCGCTTCGTGGGCAAGGACCTTGCAGAAGACCTCCGCAAAAAGAAAATCGGCTTCTACGACATGGACCAGCGCGATATCGATAAATACTTGATCAAGTTTTTCGATAAGTAGAAACGGACAAGACGTCCTGCTTTATAAAAAGTATTACAAGGTGTCATGTTCACATTCCCCAAGATGGCACAGACGATTCGGTTTATTGGTAAGGAATAGTTTATGGCGGTCAAAAGGAACATCGCGTGGTGGGCGCTCTATGATTTCGGGAATTCCATCGTCTTGATGGCTTTTTTGTTCTATTTTTCGCAGTGGCTTGTCATCGATCAAGGCAATCCTTCCTGGTGGTACAACGCGACGCTCATTGGCTCTTCGATTCTTTTTATCTTCACTGCTCCGTTTATCAGCAAAAAGATAGACACGAACGGTAAGAAGCTCGGAGGGCTGCGCTTTTGGAGCGCGGCTACATTTGTAGGGTTTTTGGTTACTGCGCTCATCGCATTATTTGCCGACCATCTGGATGGAGTGGCAGCTCTTGTGTATACCTTTGCCACCTATGCCTATCTCCTTTGCTTTTTGTACTACACTCCAATGCTTAACGACCTGTCGACTTTCGAGAATTCTTCCTCGGTCTCTGGATTCGGACAGGCGGCAAATTCTGTAGGACAAGTTGTTGGGCTCCTTGTGACACTGCCATTCGTCACTGGGGCAATTGTGCTTTTCGGTGACCCAGGCCGTGCTCAAGCACTTTTGCCCGCAGTCGTTCTCTTCGGTCTCTGTTCGTTACCGATGCTTCTTGCATATCGTGAGGAATCAATCGTTCCCGCTGTGTCACCCAAAGAAAATATGAGCCCTTTCTTGGGGTTTGCTTCTGTTTTTAAACACCGATCTCTTGCGCTTCTTCTTGTTGCGTATTTTTTGTTTAGCGATGCAATGCTCACATTTGCAAATAATTTTCCTCTCTATCTTGAAAAGGTGCACGGGGTCTCGGATACATTCAAAGCACTTCTTACTGTCGGGATACTTGCTCTTGCTGCGGTCGGAGCGATCATCTTTGGTAAGCTGGCTGATCGGATCGGCACGCTCAAGACTCTGACCGGCGTCCTCATCGTATGGTGCGTCTTGTTCCCGCTCATGACGTTCGTATCTGACCTCGATATATTGATTGGCATATTCCTCATTGCCGGCTTATTTTTTGGTCCGGTGTGGGGCCTCAGTCGTTCTGCCGTTGGTCAGGTTGCTCCTCCTGCACTTGTGGCATCCTCGTATGGTTACTACGTTGTTGCAGAGCGATTCGCAACATTCATCGGTCCGGCGGTATGGAGCATCATCCTGGTCACCTTGGGAGACGGCTCTTTGGGCTATCGAGTTGCGCTCTTGTCTATGTCGGCGCTTGTCATTGCGAGCCTCTTTGTCTTAAGAAAAATAAAGAGGTAGTATGGGCGGATTATGGCTACAAACACTATCGAAGTAGAAATCAGAGGGCGGCTTGATGACGCTGGGTACGAGAAGTTTAAGGCTTTTCTTGATGAGAAAGGGAAGCATGTGAAGAGCCAAGAGCGTGAGATGATTCTTTTGCGCGACTATCCCGGTTACTCGAAAGACTTTGTTGGTCGAAGTGTTGATGTCAGATTGCGTAAGACGAATGGTGAGTGTGAAATCATGCTCAAACACAAGGTGGAGAATGCACGCGAAGAAGTGCAGCTCAAACTGCAGGACACCGACCTCGAGGCAGCGAAAAAAGTCGTGAAGGCGCTCGGCTGTACGACCGGTATCTGGATGCACCGTCTTACCGAAGCCTATGAATATCACGATATTGAGTGGGGACTCGTCATCGCACCAAACAACATCCGCTACTACGAAGCTGAGATAGCTGTTGATGACGCATCAAAGGTCGCACAAGCGCACACAACGCTCGAATCCGAGGCAAAGGAGCTCGGTCTCGAAGTGCTTGATGATGAAGGAACGCGTGCGCTCATCCACAGGCTTGATACCGAAGCGAATAAAGAGGTGGATCTCTAAACACTATGAAACGAAAGCCGCCTACAGGTCCGACATTTTCTGAGCGGGTCCTTAAGGCGGCTTTGTCTGTTCCTGCGGGGCGCGTGACGACGTACGGACGTCTCGCGCGTGCCGCTGGTGGTGGTGGAATGGCTGCGCAGAGCATCACGAGTATTTTGGGTAAGGCATATGATGAAGGCGCGACAAATATTCCATTTCATCGCATCGTGTATGCCGATGGCCACATCTGGATAGATCCAAAACATCGTGCCGAGCGCCTGGCTCGCTATAAGAAAGAAAAGATAAAGATAGATGTGAATGATAAGGTCGAAGGTTTTCGGGATGTGCTGTTTGAATTCGAGTAGTTTTGAGTCCTTGCTTTTGAGGGTAGTTTTACATAAAGTTCACCTCGGATAGCCGATTGTTCGGCCAGCGAAACGGGCGGCTTACGGCCTGTAACGGCTTTTGATTTGAAAGGAGCTGAAAAGAGATGAGAAATAGCGAAGATTGGATCCGGATCTATAAGGAAAGGGAAGCTTTGTGGATTCACGACGGGAATCCTCGTCGGGAACACGCTCTGCTCTCCTCGGGCCTGCATTCAGGGGGCTTCTTCAACAGTGAGTTGGTGATGGACGATCCTTGTCTTCTCGATGATGCCTGTCAAGCGCTTCTGGAGCGCCTTCTGGAAGAAGGGTTCGACATCAACGATGTGCATCGGGTGGTCGGCCCTGCAATGGGCGCCATCACGATCGCACACGATCTCGCACGTCGGATCGGTCGGCGCCGAGGGCGCCCCTGCCTGCGTGGCTACACCGAGAAGATGGAGGGAGAAGCTCCGGATAAGGTGATGGTCTTCAAGCGCACCAGCATCCGTGCCGGCGAGATGATCCTGCCGGTCGAGGATGTCATAACGACGGGTGGTAGCATCAGTGCGACAATCACGGCCATTGCTGTCGGTTGCGCTTGGGCCACGCCTTTTGTCGCCACTCTCGTCAACCGTTCTGGTCGCACGAAGTTCGGCGACCAGAAGATCGTCGCGCTCATTGATCGACCGATGCCGACCTGGACTCCGGACATGTGCCCCCTCTGCAAGGAGGGGTCGAAGGCCATCAAGCCCAAAGGTAGTGAGAGCTGGGCGCGACTCAACGCTCAGTACTGAAGACTGGGTGAAAGAGGTCTCTAAAATACTGCAGTTCCTTGCATCAAGTCTAGATCGACAGCCGCTTAGGGTTACCCTGGGCGGCTTTTCTTTTACATACAAAGCATATTCTCGCTACACTAAGCTCACATGTACTTCGTCTATATATTGAAATGCAACAACGGCTCGCTCTATACCGGCATTACCACCAACGTGGATCGGCGGCTTGCTGAGCATAAGTCAGGCAAAGGTGCTCGATATACTCGTGCCAAAGGAGCAGGGGAGATCGTTCGCATCGAACGAAAGAAGAATCGGAGCACTGCCTCGAAGCGCGAAGCAGAAATCAAGAAGATGAGCAGGACGGAGAAGCTTGGATTAATCGTCGCTACTCCCGTTGCAAAAAGATCTTTGAAGGGCGGTCCGCACCGCGGATAAGGGAGAGCTTTGTTGGGGAGATTCCAAGATGCTTCGCGAGAAGGAGCTTTGCCGCAACGTTGGCCTTACCATCGCGCGCTGGAGCTTTGACCGCTATACGATAGCGGCCTTTTTCGAATGTCACTGATTCTTTTGAGCTTTCGGGATTAACAGTCGCTTTGAGGTGTACGGCACTCATAGGTCCTGCAACAGTAACATTTACTGACTTATCCACACATCTTTCTTGCATGGTGAACGGTCGTTCACCTATACTGATGACATACACAAGGGGTTACCAGTTAACACATATCGTATGTCACAGCACCAATACCAACACCGTCTCGAAAACGAACTCGACTCTCTTAACTCGCTCATCGACGAAAAGATCATTCGCGGGCTATCATATCGATCAGAGGCAAAGCGTCACAAGATGCTCATCCGTCAGGCACGACAGATGCGCCGTCAGCCTCTCTTCTCTCGCGTCCTCTCGTACGTCGGACTCTTTTAATTAATTCATGATCAACGACCACAAAGCAGCTCTCGACCGTTTCTACGGATCTCACAAGCGCATGCCGACCTATGCCGAGATGGCGACACTCTTTGGATTCAAATCCAAGAACGCCGTCGCAAAGGTCGTGGACAAGCTCGTCGATGCTGGTGCTGTGGTCAAAGATCACCTTGGCCGTCTTGCTCCCACATCGCTCTTTGGTGAAGTGAAGATGCTCGGTCTCATCGAAGCCGGTATCCCTGCCGCGCACGAAGAAGAGACACTCGATACCACCACACTCGACGAATGGTTGATCCGCGATAGGGAAGCTTCATTCATCCTTCGCGTCAAAGGCGACTCAATGGAAGAAGCCGGCATCATTGAGGGCGACTTTGTTCTTGTCGAGCGTACCGAAAAGGCAAAGCTTGGTGACATCGTCGTCGCCGAAGTTGATGGCTCGTGGACACTCAAATACCTCCGTCAAAATTCACAAGGCTACTACCTCGAACCGGGGAACAAAAAATACCGCAATATCTATCCTGAGACCGACATGCGTGTTGGTGCGGTGGTTCGCTCGGTGATTCGCAGATACGGAAAGTAGGTTTATGATAAAGCTATGAAAATCGCAACACTTTGTTTTCCGGTAGAGGGTGACAAGGTCTATCTCTCGCTCAAGAAACGCTCCTTTGGGGCGGGTTTTCTTTTGGGATATGGCGGGAAGATGGGAGAAGACGACAAGACGGTCGAAGATGCCGCCGTGCGTGAATTTGCCGAAGAATCAGGTGCCGTCACTATTCCTGAATCGTTGGAGAAAGTGGCGGTCGTCGATTTCTTTGAAGAAGACAAACAACTCTTCGAATGCCATGTGTTCTTCGTCCGTAAATGGGAAGGTGAGCTCGTTGAGACAGAAGAGATGGCTGCTCCAGAATTGCATCCGTTCAACGATCTTCCATACGACCGTATGTGGAAGGGAGATATCCGTTGGCTCCCACTTATCTTTAGTGGTGAGAAGATTCACGCAAAGGTTACGTATGCCAAAGAAATGAACGAAGTAAAAGACTTCAGCTACGAACCGCTCTCATAGGCTTACCCAAAAGCCTCCACATGAAAGACGTACTCGTTGGGGTGTGTTTTTTGTATCGTTTCGGTAAGCGAATCACATGCAGCTTTGTGGCCACAGATGTATACGTCAGCATCATCGAATGCAAAATCACTGATGTGGTCTTGGATGAATCCAGTTTCAAAACTCGACGCGTCTGTGTATTCGGGACGTGAAAGAACTCGGCGGAATGTCATGTTCTTTTTGCTTTGGGAGAGTGCTGTAAGTTCGTCGAGATAAATTGACTCGATTTCGTTGCGACTTCCTGTCATAACAACAATTTCATCAATAGTGTTTTGTTTTAGGGCATGACGGAGCATGGCCATGATGACAGAGACACCAATGCCGAATCCAAACAGGAATAGTCTTCGTTTGGTGAGTTTGTCAGCCGTGTTGATACCCAATGGCCCCATGATTGATAGAGTCGAGCCAATAATGTCTGACTTCCAAAAGAATCCAGCCGCTTTGCCTTCTGGGACTTTGCGTATGGAGAGTGTGATAGCACGTTGATTGCTGTCATCTGACGAGATGGAGTACGCACGGCGAATTGTCTCGCCGTTTACATCAAAGAATGTGTTAACGAAAGCTCCCGCAGTGAAATTGAGGTCTTCTGGCAGCTCAATTGTTATCTCACGTGCAGTTGGTGAGAGGTCGCGGAACGACGTTATGGTTGCTGTAAGTTTTTTGATTTTCATATGATTATGCTGCGACGTTGGTTGTGGCGGGTGCGATGACCTTCTCAAATCGTTTTTTTACCCATGCGATAAGCACGAGCACCGTTACCATTCCCATGGCGACCATGGCAAATGTGCTCTGGAGGGCGAGCATTTCGTAGAGGGCACCAGCGTAGAAATAGACGTAGGCGAGCTTTTGTACACGCTTCCACCACGGCCCCAAGATTCGTTTTGAGAATGTATTTGAGGTGATAAGGAGGATGACACCGGTGATGTCACCGAGATGCGCAAAGAGGGAGAATGTATCGAGTGACCAGTACGCAGAGGTAAAAATCGATGCGAGGTACACAGACTCCGGCTCGATAAGCTTGGCAAGAAGAAAGGTGACGATGATTGATGCAGAGAGAACACCAAATCCTTTTCGAAGAATGACAAGCGCGCGTATCTGAGGCACATCGTTTGCGATGTCGGCGAGGGGTCGTATCGACATCACAAATGTCACTGACACGAGAGATATTGTGTAGAAGATTCCTATAACTGACATCGGGAGTAGGTATCCCCATATCAAAAGCGCCACGGGTCCAAAGGCGAGGAGAGCGATGGATATGCCGAGGAGGCTCTTTTGTGTCAAAGCAATTATTTTGAAGAATTGTTTACTCATAGTTATATGTTGATGATGGTTTTTCCTTCTTGGGTGATGAGTACATAGGAGAGCCCGCGTTGTTTCAATAGGTGTTCCGCTTTTTCTGAGCCAAGAACGATAGCGACGGTGGCATATGCGTCAGCCTCATGGCCGTGTTCTGCGATGATTGTCGCTGACACCAAATTGCTTTTTGGATTCTCGGTCCCAGTTGTATCAAGAATGTGGTGCACCTTTCGTCCATCTGCTTCCCAGTTTCTTCGGTAGACGCCTGATGTTGCGATTGCTCCATCATTCAGCGGTACAACAACCGCAACCTGCTCGTTTATCGGATCATAGACATCAAATCCGAACGGCGCACCGTTCTCATCTTTTCCTATGGTGTAAATATCACCACCGATGTTGACGATGATGCCACTCGCTCCTTGTATGCTCTTTGCCATCCGTTCGGCCACCATGCCTTTGAGAAAACCACCAACATCGAGACGTTGTCCCTCGGCAAGCGTGATGTGCTGCGTTGTCTCATCGATGTGTATCGAAGAAAGTTGAACGTCATACGAATCTTTATTGGCCTTTTTCGGTCCGTTCAAAGAATCAAATGACACGTCATACCCTAGTCGCGCTATCTGAACCAATGGGTTGAACACGCCGTTGGTTGCTCGGTAAAGATCAAATCCTGTCGAAATAACATCCATGAATTCTGGTGAGACGTTGGCATTCCTGCTCTCGTTGAGACGGGAGAGCTCGCTTGTAGGAAGGAAGCGTGAAAAACGTTGTTCGTAGTTATCACCAAGTGATTTGGCACGCTCGTATTCTCGACGTGCTAATTCGGCAGAGGGCATAACAATTGAAACGACAAGGTCGCTTCCCATGAGCCTGTCTTCGAATATGTGTTCGTGCGCTGTTTTCATGTAGGGTGATGTTCAAAGAGTAGCCTTCCATCATGAATGCCTGATGAATGTTTGGATTGTCTTTGTATGAGGGAGGAGTATCATGCGCCTCGTATGCGCGTGTTACTTGTTGAAGACAACGAAAAGCTCTCGGGATATATGAAAGAAATGCTCGAGCAGGACGGTTATGCCGTTGATGTTGCTCGTGATGGGGAAACGGGAGAGCGTATGGCGCGCGCAAGCACGTATGATCTCATTGTTCTTGATATTCTCTTGCCTGGTAAGGATGGGGTAGCGGTGTGTAGGAGCTTGCGTGATGATGATATCGTCGTCCCCATCATCATGGTTACGGCACTCGGTGACGTTAACCGCCGTATTCAGGGCCTTGATAGTGGCGCAGATGATTACCTCGTCAAACCGTTCGACATGAAGGAGTTGCTTGCTCGTGTCCGCGCGCTCCTTCGACGTCCGCAAGAGCGATTGGGCGAAGTACTGACGCTTGGCGATGTGTCTTTTGACCTTGCATCGCGCGAGGTTCGCCAAGGGAAGCGTCAGGTGCACATGACACAGAAGGAGCTCTCGGTTTTGGAGTATTTCATGCGCAACAAGGGAAGGGTCGTTACGCGTGACGAGCTTCTCGCACATTGCTGGGACTTCGCATACGACCCCGAAAGCAACATCACGGACGCCTACATTAAGCAGATACGCAAAAAATTACATGACAGCAAAGGACACTACATCAAGACGGTTAGAGGGGCGGGGTATGCAACAAACGTCTAAGACGTTTCGACGTGCTCGTCTCGTGCTCACTGCATGGTATGCGGTCGGTGTTTTTATACTTCTCGCGCTTTTCAATCTCTTCATCTATTTCATATTCACTCAAAGAATTCATATCGAAGAAGAGGGAGACGGCGCTGCTCTTGTTATTGAGAGCGAATCCGATGAGGACCACGGGTTTGATGATGATGGTGATGAGGGTTCGATCATAGCCGATTTTGGTGATGAGAAGAGTATTGATGATGATCTTCTTGTGGCACAAGCTTTTGCAAGCGGGCTCATCATGCTGTTTGTTGTCATACTGGCGTCTATACTCTCTCGAAAAACACTTCGTCCTATCGAAGAATCCTATGAACGCCAAGAGCGCTTCATCGCAGATGCCGCGCACGAACTTCGTACGCCTCTCACCGTTATGCGCGCAGGTGCCGAAGTCGCTCTTTCTCGCGAGCAGTCGCCTGCAAGCTACCGCACGTTCATCGCTGACATGCTCGAAGAATCTCGGCGGCTCTCAAAACTTTCTGATGATCTTTTGATGCTTGCCCGTGGTGTTTCCAACAAAGCCGTTTTTGAGACAATTGATCTCGGCACGATTATTGGCACCATGTGCGATGTAGTTCGACCGTATGCACAGAAAAAGAATCTCACACTGTTGTACCAAGGAGTTGCTTCACCAATCACTGTCAACGGTGTTGCTTCGGATATACAGAGAGCGCTCATGAATGTCATCACGAACGCTGTCGACTACACGTCGGACGGCGGTGTAACAATTACTCTTACACAGGAAGCTGGTCATGCATTAATTCGTGTAGCTGATACCGGCATCGGTATAGCTTCTGCTGACATTCCTCTTGTTTTTGATCGCTTTTATAAAGCTGATACATCTCGTGGTGCGCGTGAAAACGGCGCAGGTCTTGGCTTGGCCATCGTCAAAGAGATTGTCGAACGCCACGGCGGATCTGTTGCTGTTGAAAGCCAAACTGGACACGGGACGACGGTAACACTCCGTTTTCCACTGGTCTCCTAGTCATTCATCAAAGATTCATCGTGGGCAGGTAGTGTTGTGTTGTTACTACCGTTAACCGATATCTTTATGGCACAGTACGTTTGTCTTGATTGTGGATGGACATATGATGAGGAAAAAGGTTTCCCTGAACAGGGCATCGCTCCTGGAACAAAATGGGAGACGCTTCCTGATGATTTCAAATGCCCGGAGTGCGATACGCTCAAACGAGATACGCATCTGTGGCAACGAATCGACTAATCTCTCTCTCTATGAAATCTGATACACAAAATATTGCTGTAACACTTCTCTTGATTGCCTCATCGCTCGGCATTGGCCGTACCGGATTCGCATGGCACGAACGCCTTGAAGAACAAGCCTTGCACATCAGCGAGCTTGAGGACCAGATTGTTCAAATACAGGATTCGAATGCGGCTCTTGCACGTGATCTTGATGTTGTCCGTCAACGAGCAACTGCGTCTACCAAAGAAGACAAAGAAGATAGGGAAGAGCGGGTCGCATCAAATGACGTGCCGGTTGTTCCACCCGCTGACGTACCTCAAACCCCTGAGATTGATGTGGCGTTTCTTCAGTCCACCATGGCTCAGATTCAAGCTTTGCAAAATCAGCAGAACACCATCACCGCTCCTGAGCCAAAGCCTACGACACCAACGAAGACCACGACTACTACTCCTGTAAAACGGAGCCGAACAACGCGCGCGAGCTAATTTCGTATTGGGAAAATAACCTCACGTAAAAATCTCGAGGGTGAACCGTTCGCGTGAGGCTATATCGTGTCTCACGGCCTTTGATGCTATCCACTTCGACTGCTATCGTCTCGTTGCTTTCAACAGGCTATCCTTTAGGTAAGGACGGGAAGCACTCCCGTCCTTTATCAACCCTATCCTATCCATTATGAACACGACACTACTCAATAGATGGAAGAAGGCCCTTGGTTTTACAGTAACAGGACTTCTCCTCGTAGGGGCGATGCTTGTAACTGCTCCGAAGGCTCAGGCGGCAACGATGACAATCGCTGAGCTGCAGGCGCAAGTCGAATTGCTTTTGGCGCAGCTTGCGGCTATCCAGGGAAATACCTCAACAAGCTGTTTCGAATTTAGCCGAGACCTTACCGTTGGTTCAACAGGACCCGACGTCTCAGCGCTTCAGAATTACCTTAAAACAACCGATCACTTTCCATTTGCGGTTGGTACCACCGGCTACTTTGGCGATGTTACTCGTAGCGCAGTAGCGGCATGGCAGTCCTCGAATGGCCTCGTGCCACCAGCGGGCTACTTCGGTCAGCTTTCCCGCGCGCGCTACGCGCTCTTGTGTCAGCCAGTGAATACGACTCCAACACAAACTGGAGACGATGACGACGATGATGACAACGACTCAAATGCCATTAGCGCTGAAAATGCGATTGATGATGCCGAAATGGCCATCGACGATGCGCGTCAGGAAGTTGATGATGCAGATGACGATGGTGACGATGTCGATGACGCCAACGATCTTCTCGACGATGCAGAAGCAAAGCTCGAAGACGCGCAAGGTGCTTTTGCCGCTGACGACTTTGAGGAGGCAGAGAACCTCGCTAACGATGCATCAGACCTTGCAGATGATGCTGTCGATGCGATTGATGAAGATAACGATGGAGATACCTCAGTCGAGAGCACATCAGCTGTGTCTCCTGTTGGAAACAACAAGGATCGCGCTGACTACGAGATTGAGTTCACGTTGAATGCATTCAATGGAGACTTCTATATCCCTCGAAGCACCGAGCGTGATGATGATGAGAGTGACGGCTCAGACGGTATCGAGTTCTATCTCGAGGAGAGCTCGGGTGCTGTGTACACCGGTGGAGACGTAGCAGCTGCATTCTCGGCAGATGGCTCGAATAACGGTGATACCGATGACTACTTCAAGATTGACGATAACGAGTCACGTACATTCACGCTGAATGTCTCTCTCGACAACGAAGGAGCGACAGCTGGATTCTACGGGCTTCAGATCAATGCTATTCGGTTCGATAGCAACACAACGGCCGGAGGTGAGATAACTATCTCAAATGGTCTCAACGATCACGACACCAAGGTTGTCTTCGTCGACGACGAGAACTAGGTCTTCCTAGAATAGTGCTCGCACAAAACGCCCGAAAGGGCGTTTTGTATTTGTCCCAACACGAAGCGACCACCTTCCGAGGAAGAGAACTCAACGTGGTATGACCTTCGCTGCGTGGTCCGTGTTTTGTCCTCGCCCGCCTTCGCTAAAGCTTCGGCGAGGCAAGCAAGCTCGGAAAAACCCGGATCCACTCCGCTCTGCGCCATATATTTCGCGAAGCACATAGCCAAGAGCCCGTTTTTACTGTACTTTGTAGCTTCTATGGCAGATGACACGATTGTACGGTTCGAAGGCGTCTCATTTGAGCACGGCCCACGCAAACCCATCCTTGAAGAGGTGGATTTTAACATTCGCCGTGGCAAAAAGATCGCGCTCATGGGACAGAACGGGGCAGGGAAATCGACTCTTTTTGGGCTCATGATGGGCGACCTCAAGCCTGAAAACGGTACCATCATGCTCGGTCAGGGCATCAGCATCGCTACCGCGCGTCAGGTAATCCCACGCGACCAGCTTGACCTCACGGTCCGTGAATATTTTGAAAAGTCTTTTGATAAGAAAATTTACGATATCGACCCAAAGATTGATGCAGTTTTGGAAGTGGTAAACCTCATCGGACACGAGAAGCTCCACGACCGCATCATTCGTTCGTTCTCAGGTGGTCAGCAGGCGCGTCTCTTGCTCGCATCGGCGCTCATTCAAGACCCCGACCTTTTGCTCCTCGACGAGCCGACCAACAACTTGGACACTGCGGGCATCGAACACCTCACCAAGTTCCTCATTGATTACAAAAAGACCTGTATCGTCATCTCCCACGATGCCGAGTTCCTCAACGCGTTCACCCACGGCGTTCTCTATCTCGACGTGTTCACGAAAAAGATGGAGCAGTATGTCGGTGACTACACCGATGTGGTTGAGCAGATCAAACTTCGTTTGGAAAAGGAGAACATGAAGAACGCTCAGCTTGCCAAGAAGATTCAGGAGAACAAAGACAAGGCGAACTTCTTTGCTCACAAGGGAGGAAAGATGCGTTTGGTTGCCAAAAAGATGCGTGAAGAGGCTGAAGAGCTCGAAGAAGAGAAGGTTGATGTGCGTAAAGAAGACAAGACCATCCGTCCGTTCACTATTCCTGTTTCAAGCGAGACCATCGGTCCGGTGCTTGAGATCTCGAGCGTGAGTATCTTGCTTGATCACAAGCCAACAAACAAAAAGGTCAAAGTCTCTCTCAAGAAGCGCGAGCACCTCTTGCTCAAAGGCCCCAACGGCATCGGTAAGACCACGCTCCTCGAAGCGCTCGCATCCGGCAAAGCTGACGGAGCAACAATCGCTCCTGGCGTAAAAGTCGGCTACTACCGTCAGGATTTCTCAACACTCAACTTTGACGACACCGTCTACGAATCGCTTGCGCAGGTGATGGAGAAGGAGATTGAAGAAACGCTCCGCAATGTTGCGGCAGGATTCCTCATCACTGGTGAGACTATCTATTCAAAAATCGGAAGCCTTTCAGAAGGACAGAAGGGACTCGTTGCTTTTGCACGTTTGGTGCTCCAGCGCCCAGGCCTTCTCATCCTCGACGAGCCGACCAACCACATCAACTTCCGTCACTTGCCGATTATTGCTGCAGCACTCGATAAATATGAAGGCGCAATGGTTCTCGTTTCTCACGTACCCGAATTCGTCGCTCAAATCCGCATCGATGAAACACTCGATCTTGGAAAGAAGGCTGGTCCTAAGAAGGAAGAGGACTAAGCCGCCTCTCCTGCGACTCTCCCTGTTGTCCAACAGAGTTGAAGACTGTAGCCGCCCGATGGGCGATCGATATCGAGCACGTCGCCGATGAGGTGAAGGTTCGGATAGCGCTTTGAGCGCATCGTTTTGAAATCAACTTCGTTGAGAGCAACACCGCCCGAGGCGATGATTGCTTTGTCCATGCCGAGTAAGCCTTTGACGTGCATTTCCATGCCTTTGAGCGTATCAATGAGTCGCATGCGCGCTTCACGAGATACTTCGTTACAAAACGTTTCGCCGTCAACCTTTGCGAGTTCACACACCGCAGGGATGAATGCTGATGGAATCAATTTTGGGAGCGCATTCTTGAGCTTCTTGTTGGTTTCTTCTTTAAACAAATCTTGCAGCGCTGTGTTGAGCTGGGCGTGATCGTGAGTTGGGAGCAAATCGAGTTCGAGCGTCACGTCACCATATTTGAGAAGCTCGCTGATGGAGCTGCTCATGTTGAGCACAGCAGGACCGCTGATGCCAAAGTGTGTGAAGAGCATCTTTCCTTTGCGGACTTCTTGTTTTTCGCCATTTTGAAACGCAGTGAGTTTGGCAGTGGGGAGGCTGATGCCCTGGAGCTTTTTGACCCATTCGTCTTTTACCGACACCGGCACGAGCGCGGCGGTGGGTTCGGTGACCGTGTGGCCGATGGTACGAAGCCAGCCAAAGCCGTCGCCTGTTGAACCGGTCTCGGGACGCGACGTTCCGCCTGTTGCGAGGATGAACGACTTGGCGTGGATTTCTTTTCCATTTGTCAGTGTCACTGATTTGATCGAATCCTTCTCAGTAACGAATCCAGAGACAGGGGAGTTGGAGAGAATGGTTACATCACCCTTTTTCATATACTCAACAAGCACATCCCACACCGACTGGGATTTATTTGAAACAGGGAAGACACGCTTCTCAGCTTCAATCTTGGTCTCCATGCCGCGACCGTTGAAGAAGTCGAGTGTCTCCTGCACATTCCACTGTGCAAATGCCGAAAAGAGAAATTGCTCAGCGTCTTTGAACTTGGCGAGGAGCGTACGGGTGTCGAGTTCGGCATTGGTGACGTTGCAGCGACCGCCGCCGGTGATGAGGAGCTTCTCACCGAGCTTTTTGTTCTTTTCGATGAGGATGACGCGCTTACCGAGCTCCGCTGCACGCCCGGCTGCCATCATTCCCGCCGGTCCGCCACCGATTACGGCTACATCCCATATAGTGGGCTCTTTTTGATCCATATCGGCCAGTATACATACTTATCTGTCAAAAGGTGCTACTGTGTATAGAGGTACCAAAACTTAGTCGAGTTTCCGGGTATATATACCAGTCACACACAAATATATGAACGGAAAAATGAAGAAGCCTCTCGAAGGCAAGGATTTCGGATTCATCGGACGTGAAGGTGGTGAGAAGGACATCTTCTTCCACAAAGACGCGCTCCAGGCTCCTTTGACCCTCGCAGAGCTCAAGGAAGGCGATGAACTCGCTTTCGACATCAAGGACACTCCTCGTGGTCCTGCTGCCGAGAACGTACGACGCGCGTAGCGCTTCGTCCTCACGACCCCGCTTCGGCGGGGTCGTGTTGCGTCTGGACGGTATGGTAGACTACAGGGCATATGAAAACAGCAACAGCGCTTATTATCATCGCAGCCGTCCTCGTTGGAGGATACTTTTTAATCAATAGGAATTCTACAGGTATGGAAGCACAAACAGCACAGAACGGAGATGTTGTTGGGGTACATTACACAGGCAAGCTCGTTGATGGAACCGTTTTCGACTCGAGCATTCCTCGTGGAGAGCCGATTCAGTTCACACTCGGTTCGGGACAAGTTATCGCAGGATGGGATCAGGGTATCCTCGGCATGGCAGTAGGAGAGAAGAAAGTCCTCACAATCCCACCTGAACTCGGATACGGTGCTCAAGACCACGGTCCAATCCCAGGCGGTTCGACACTCATCTTTGACGTTGAGCTCGTCTCAATCAACTAACTGATATCGGCATCGCCGATTTATGATCCTCGGTCATCTAGCACTCTTCGTTTTGTCGATGGCGGTCATCTGGTTTTTTGGTGGCCGTCTTGTTGATTCGACCGACCGCATGGCACACCGGCTCCACAAGAGCGGGTTCCGTGTTGCGTTCTTCGTGC
>JAUPUE010000041.1 GCA_030917725.1 Patescibacteria group bacterium | reverse complement strand
ACGACCATGTGCAAGTAAGTGGTCGCAAGATGGCCAAATCAGAAGGCACCGGCTTCACTCGAAAAGATCTCGAGGAACGCGGCATCACTCCCCTCTCCTATCGATACTTCGTACTTACTGCGCACTACCGCAGCCAACTCAACTTTACATGGGAAGCTGTCGAAGGTGCACAAGCTGCGCTCGATCGTTTGCGTGCACGCATCGCTGAATTACCGGAAGGTGGTGCAATCAACGAAGGATATAAAAACCGCTTTGATGAAGCACTGAACGACGATCTCGGAACACCTCAAGCACTTGCTATTGTGTGGGAAGCCCTCAAAGATGCCTCACTTTCTGATGCAGACAAAAAGGCCACCATCCTCTCGTTTGATGATGCATTGGGTCTTAAGCTCGATGAAGTAGTGACGTTTGAGATCCCGACTGAGGTATCAGAGCTCGCCGAAAAACGCGAAGCTGCTCGCCTCGCAAAAGACTGGGCAACATCTGACACACTTCGAAAAGAATTTCAGGATCTTGGGTTTGATGTTGAAGACACGGCTTCGGGGCCACGAATCGTAAAACGCTGATTCGGGTATTCCGCTCCCATCATTCCTGCGAAAATATCCCAGCCCGCCCCTCTCGCGTGCTCGCTCGGGGGCTCCCGCTCGGCCTCATCGGCCTCCGCCTGGGATATTTTCTCGGAAGATGGTCGCTCCATATCAGAAACGAAGCGAGCCACACCCCTCTGGGGAGGCTACGGAGCTCGACGGAGCGAGTACTGAGCGATTTCTTACCAAAGAAATCGCGTACTCCCCAGAGGGCGTTGGCGAGCGAAGTGAGGACTATTGACAACTATGCTGTCCCCACGTCGTCCCCGCCTTTTGAACTTTTATTGATGGTGTACATGAATGGGGTCTGAGAGCGGGTGGTATCATAGTGGACATATGGCCGACACCACCGCCACAAACCAACAACACCGCGAACTCCGCACACCTCCTCAAGACGTGGAGGCAGAGCGCGCGCTTCTTGGTTCTATCTTGCTGCGTCCCGACGTCATCCACGAAGTTGTGGACATCATCACTGCTGATTCTTTTTATGCGCGCAAACACCGCCTCATCTTCTCGGCGATGTTCGATCTCTTCCGCAAGAACGATCCGATTGACCTCGTCTCGCTCTCATCAAAGCTCAAAGAGATGCGCGAGCTCGAGAACGCGGGTGGTATGACAAACCTTGCATCACTTGTTGATACGGTTCCGTCATCAATGAACGCCAAGCACTATGCCGAGATCACACAAAAGAAGCACACAATGCGTCAGCTCATCGAAGCATCGCATCACATAGCAGAGCTCGGCTTTAGCGAAGAGTCAGACCTTGGTGAAATTCTTGATAAGGCTGAGAAGAAAATCTACGAGGTGACGAACGCACCAATGAACCACAAGTTCGTCTCCATGTCGCACGTCCTCACCGACGCATTTGAGCGTCTCGAGACACTTTCCAAATCAGGCGGTGGTCTTCGTGGTGTTCCAACTGGATTCGTTGATATCGACCGTGAGCTCTCGGGTCTCCAAAAGTCCGACCTCATCATCCTCGCCGCACGTCCTTCGATGGGTAAGACAACGCTCGCGCTCGATATCGCCCGCAAGGCTGCTGTCGATCACGGAATGTCGATTGGTATCTTCTCACTCGAAATGAGCGCCCAACAGCTCGTCGACCGCATGCTCGCTGCCGAGGCTCAGGTCAACTCGTGGCACCTCCGCACCGGTCAACTCAAGAGCGATGAAGACTTCGACCGCATCAGCGAAGCACTCAACCGCCTCTCACAGGCCAAGATCTTCATCGACGATGAGCCTGCCAACAGCATCATCAAGATGCGTTCGGTCGCCCGCCGTCTCAAGAGCGAACACGGTCTCGATATGATTATCGTCGACTACCTTCAGCTCATGATGCCGTCAACGCGTCTCAAGTCCGAATCAACCGTCCAGCAAGTCACCGAGCTCTCCCGTTCGCTCAAACAGCTCGCTCGTGAGCTCGATGTGCCCGTCTTGGCGCTCTCACAGCTCAACCGTGCCATCGAAACGCGCCGTGGACGCCCGCAGCTCTCTGACCTCCGTGACTCAGGTTCTATCGAGCAAGACGCCGACGTCGTTGCCTTCATCCACAACGAAGACCGCTACAAAGACGCGGCTGACCGCACCAACATTGTCGAGTTCATCATTGCTAAGCACCGTAACGGACCCGTGGGTGTTGTTGAGCTCTTCTTCGACACCAAGAAGACCACCTTCCGCTCGCTCGAACGTCATGGTGGCGATGCCTTCGACCAGATCGCCAAGGCTCCTCCAGCAGCAAGCTCACAGGCGTTTTAGTTCTTTTATCTTATGCACGGCATAGAAAAGCTTGCAGCGTATTTCCAAAAGTTCCCTGGCATCGGTCCGCGTCAGGCGAAGCGGTTCGTCTATTTTTTGCTACGCCAGGAGCCTCGCACGCTTGAGGATATGGCTAAGTTGATTGAGACGCTCCGCAACAAAACCGCAGAGTGCATCACCTGTCACCGTTTTTATGAAGCTGATGGATACGGCGCATCGTGTGATATCTGTACGAGCCCGAACCGCGACACGTCGCTTCTTATGATCGTCGAAAAAGATGTCGACCTCGAAGCAATCGAACGCAGCGGCACCTATGACGGTCTCTACTTTGTGCTTGGTGGCACCGTACCGCTCATGGAGATCTCTGATGCAGCGCCATTGCGGCTCGATGAGCTCGTGAAGCGCGTTCAGACAATGGCGCCAGGTCTCAAAGAAGTTATCATCGCCACAGGCGCACATCCCGAAGGCGAAGCGACAGCCGACCATGTGCGCGGGCTTCTCTCCCCTATTGCCGAAAAGAATCCATTCCCCATCACCCTTCTTGGCCGCGGACTTTCGACAGGATCGGAGCTTGAGTATTCAGATAGAGAGACGATTCGAAACGCATTACAAAATAGGCGCTAGCAAACCCCACATAGGTGCCGCGCCGAAGCCTTGGCGAAGGCGGGCGATGCAAAATAGAAGATAGACGTAAGAACGCCCCGCACGAAAGTCGTGTCGGGGCGTTTTGGAGCGGGATGTTCCGTGAACATCAATACCCGACGAGCGTGAGACTCTCGGTCAGTCCGCCGAGCAGACCATCGCTCAGGAAATCTTGCCTGACCCACACGGGCTGATTGAGATCCAGCTTGATAGAGCGCGGAACCACGAGGAGTCTGAGCCGGTCGGAGTCATCGTCGGTGAAGTTGATGGGAATATATCTGTATTCCCCTATCAGCCTACCTTCAGCAACAACCCAGGCCCAGCGCTCTTTGCCCATCTCCACCGTCATGGTCTGTTGTTCCGTCTTGTGAACGGTGATGACCGAGGAATCCCGTTGCTGCGCTTCAGCCACGCTCTTCTGATGAGTCTTCGACATCCAGACTCCTACGAGGGGTGCCAGGACCAGGAGTAACGCCATGATGAGGTACTTGATCCACGAATAGGGAGCCTTCTTGTTGCGGGCGTCGAATGAAGCGAGCATCTGATAAATGCGCATTTGAACCTCCTGGCCCTAAGGCCTCAAAGAACGTTAGTATTACTGGCGTGAATCATAGCATGCCAGATGCTATTTGTCAATCCATAGAAGGTTCAACAAAACCCCGCTGAGCGGGGCTTTGGTTGCTAGATCTTCTTGAGAGTCACCTTTGCGTGAGGCTGGCGGTGTCCGCGCTTCTTGTAGTAGCGGCTCTTTGCCTTGTATTTGACGACGTTAATCGTCTTGTTGCGGCCTTCTGCGTCGTATGAAGCTGTGGCTTCTGAGAGGTACGGTGCTCCAAGAGTGAGGGCACCATCATCAGTAAGGAGGGTCTTAAATGAGACATCCTTGCCTGCTTCTGCACCAATGATCTTTTCGATTGTGAGCTTTGAGCCCTCGTTGACGAGGTACTGCTTTCCGCCTGTTTCGATGACTGCGATTTTCATATGAATATATCGGTTTTTAGACCCCCCACTATAGCTTAAAATATAGGACGTATCAAGTGCCTTTTTGGGATGCTCTCGGCAGGAATCGGTCACGAGTCACTAACTCGCTTCGCTCGTAAGTGCTCTCGACCCCGCCTCAGAAAAGCTCCCCAGGAGCTTTTCTTCCGGCCTTCGATTCCTGCACCAACCCATTTGGTCAAATTCAATGCTCTCGGCAGGAATCGAACCTGCATCGTCTCCTTCGGAGGGAGACATCCTATCCATTGAACGACGGGAGCAAGAGAGGAGCAGACTGAAAGCTCGCTTTCAGTCTGTCCGAACGCCGCTCTTGTATGTACTCATACGGGAGCAAGAGCTGCCCTGACGTTATACCACGCTTATTCTTGAGACACCCCTTCCCCAGCCGCGATAGGAGCCACTTCGACGATCTTCTTTGCAATCGGATCGTAAAGAATGACTTTCCCTGCAGTTGTATAAATCAGAACCTTATCGCCCTCTTTTGCGTTTCGAAAGAATGCTTGGCCCTGGAGGAGCTCCGGATCTGACACGGTCGCAAGTGTTGGTGTTTCTCCTTCGGGAAGAACCATAACCATCCCAATCTCTTCGACGAGCGCTGCAACCTCTGCATCATTTGCAGCCTCTGGGTTGTTCTTGAGCTCTTGATACTTTGTAAAGAAATAGAAGGCAGTCCCCGCGAGAATGATGAGGATACCGAGAAGAAGAAACCACTTTTTACTGAAGCGGGTTCGTCGAGGTTCTGCAAAGGTCGGGATTTTTGTTTCCATCATTTTTTGTTGTGGTGCTTTCATTGGTAATAAGTATACGTCCTCGAAGGTTCTGTCTAAAGAAAGATATCAACAATTAATCGGCATACTGGGTATCGATCTCCTTGTACACAAAACCAGATGTTTCTCGGATGGCGTCAATAAGCTTTGTGACATCTTTTCCTCGCGTCATGACGCACAACAGATATGGATGCCCCGGATAGTAGACGATACCGCAATCATGAAACTGCTGGAGGTCCATTCTTGTCTTTCGCTCTCCGAATTTATGCGCGATGGTAATAGACTCCGGCACCGATGCACGCAGGCCGTCAACAAAAGAGGTGTCCGACAAGAGTTGGAGAGCATATTCGGAATTTTTTCGAGACAAAAACGACGCGTTAAAAAGAATCCTGAAGAAGATGCTGTATTGCTTCACGGTAAGACGCGCAGTTGGGTCAGTGATAAGAGAAACATCGACTCCCAAAAGTGTGTACAACTCTTCTTGATATTGCTGAGGAATTTTATTAAACAACAGCATCAACGCCTGGTTGTCAGAGTACTTGATCATCTGCTCAAGCAATTCACGGGCGGTGTAAGTGGTTCCTGGTACAAGAGGGAGCGATGGGGCGAACTCTTGCTGGTAACCCACATCAACTGGGCTCTCAAAAAAGATTCTTTCTTCCAAGACACTTGGATCATCCTCCGCCCATCGTAGATACGCGATCAAAAGCGGAATCTTGAGGAGGCTTGCTGGAGCAAATGACTCTTCCTGATTGATACCAAACACAGGACCATTGTTGAGATCCCGGTAGTATACAGAAATATCTTCTATATCCATCTCTTCTTTTAAGTCATCAACGAAATGTCTGAGGTCCGACGTAAAATCGATTTTTGTGCTTGAAAGGGCCTCTTCCCCAAGATCACACTCAAGCAAAGGATTTGTAAGTGATGAGGAGCCAAGACGCCATTCGCCCGTAGCCTCGTTGACCTCGTTGCTGCGTGGGAAGAAAAAGCCGAACAAAAACCCAAGTACGAGTGTCCCTGCGGCGATGAGAATCATTTTGTTACGAGAAAGCATCATGATGTTCTATGTGGTGGGTTCCTCCGTAGGCTCAGGTTCTACGTCTTCTTGTTCTGGCTCAGGTTCAGGTGTTGGCTCGGCCTCAATCTCGGGTTCGGGCTCTCCTGCCTGCGCAGGCAAGTCAGCTGGAGGTTCAACCGCCGCCTCTGGTTCTTGTGGAAGTTCCTCGACTTCGGGTTCTGTTCCCTCTTCAACTACAGGCTCCGGTGCGGTCTCCACCTCGGATTCTTCAGATGAGGGTTCGACTTCAAACTCGTCAGACGTGTCTGGTGGGGCCTCTTCGAGAGGGGTCTCCTCTATTGGGATGTCTTCAACCACCGTCTCACCCGGTACCGACGTTGTAGTATCGTCTGTCGGATACGAATCCACAAGCAACCAGTCAAAGTAGATGTCGAGAGCGGCTGGAGCGAAGAGCGAAACCGTGAATCCGATACCGGGGCGCTTCAGTGTGACGACCAGAGGGTGTTCACTGACAGAAAGCGGTGTAATGAAGATCTTGCTCGTTGCAAGGACAGACGCATTCTCAACATCAACACTTGAAGATCCTGACGGGATGCGTGCAGTACCTGAGATTTGATCCCTTCCCGATGGTACTGCAATACGTCCTTCAGGAATAATCGTGATGGTCGAAGCAAACATATTCTCTGCATAAAGCGTCACTGCCGCAAATGAGCGCACCAACGCGGATCGGATTACCGCAAGAGCATCCGCGACACCTTCTTCGATTGATGCGATGAACAATGCTGGAGAGCTAGTCGTAGCGGTATGTGTCGCGACGTCACTACCGAACGTCAATCCTTGAGCGCTGATTGTTCCTGAGAAGACAGCATTTCCTTCCGCATCAAACGTCACCAAGACGGACGATGTTGCGGAAGGATCTTCTGGGTCACCCTTTCTTCGTATCTCAAAACGACCATTGTCTCCGAGCATAAGGGCTATTCCTCCATCATCCGAAGATGATTCAATCGCATTGACCGAAAGAGTGTCGGTAAATATGTGTGGCGTGATGATATCAAGACCCGCTGAGAGCCGTCCGGTGAACATCTCAGAATCAAGGCCAGTATCTCCGTTCTCTTTGAGGAACGACAATATCTCAAGACCATCCAACAGTTCATATGGTCCAGCCTCGGATACCACAGAGAGTTCATATGAAGGAGCAAGTGTTTCGTCTTCCCCACAGATACCTTCCGAGCTTGGAGTTGTTGTTGCACCATCGGCGTCGACACAAGCAGCAGGAATAATTTCGGTTGTCGTGATATCCCCCGTCTCTTGAGCAAGAAGAGATACCGACATGCCCGAGTAATCAACAAGATTCACGAAGACAAGCACTTCACCACAACGGTTTGGCGTACCTTCGGAATCACCGGGGCAAGCAACGAGATCGGTGACCGGCATATCCTCGAGCGCCGTGCCGAGCACGCGTCCGGCCTGGGTAGCACGCATACCGTACCCAGCCACAGGAGATGCGGCAATTCTATCGCCTGCTCGGATAACACCATTTTGAGTTGTGACCTTAACCGGCACACGACCGACAAGTGCAATTGGATATGTTGTTGAAGCCGTCGTTGGGCCAAGAACAAGCCCTGGACGCGTAGCGACGATACCAATAACATCGCGCTGATATGCAGATGTCGAGCGCACGACATTTTCGAGTATCTCAGAATCGAGTGCGACGATTTCACCGGCAACAAGATCCTCAGTCGAGCCATACAGCTCGGCAAGGTCGGCACCACCAGCGGTAAGCGCACCCGCCTGAAGACCATCTGCCAACAATTCCTGACGGACCGTCGCGAGACTGTTCAACAGTAAATCCATACTCTGTTCAAGTGCGCGATCTTCTTTGCGTGTCCATAGATTTCCTGTTGAACCCAGCACAGTAATACCTGAACGCGTGTCAATTGACATCACATCGTCGTAGTCAGTCCCCGTCCATGCGGTTCCACCATCATCGGTATACCCTGCATCCGCATGGTATACATCGCTCACGCTCGGTGTATTGAATCCTGAAAGAACCGTCACACCACCACCGTCGCTTCCATTGCTCGCACCAACATAGAGTGTTCGAGTGGTATTGAGAGGGTCTGTGTCCGTGACACCAATCGACGTAACGCTGTTAGACGCACCATACAACTGTTCGGCAACAACTTCGTAGTCTGATGACGTGTCTGGGGTAACTGTCCAGTTTGGTGTAACGGTAAATGTTGTTGTTGTGTTAGAAACTATCTTTCGCGTTTGGCCAACACCCGTACCACTGGTAATCTCTACGATTTGACCGACAAATTCATTTGGTAAATAGACAGCTCCAGAGTCTCCAATAGTATTTGATGAAAAGGTCGTTGCATCGGCTATCTGTGTCGATGGTCGAAGCATTGCCGCCTTACCTTCGGCATATTTGCGCGCAATTGCTCCCGCAGCCGCATTCGGGCTATCAGATGTGGTTACACCGTTCATCGAGATATACACGTCATCGATGACTCCATCCCAAAAGTTTGCTCCGGTTGAACATGCCGCCCCAACTGAACAATCCGCACCAATTGCCAAAATGGTTGCCGCAGTCAATGTCCCTGATGCCGCAATCGTGTTGTCAGAGGCAACTCTGACACCGTCAATATAAAGATAGATACCAGCAGCCATCGGTGCGTTGGGTGACGCATACGCCGTACTCACACGCTCGAACACAAGGTGGTGCCACTGACCGTCTGCATAGCTCTTTCCTGCCGGCGATGAAAGTGGATCTTCATCACCAAATGTGACGTCATCATCAATGCGAGCCTGTATCAAACCCGACGCATCCATCCAAACTCGGTACCCAGCAGCAGCACCTGGAGTCGTCGTAAACGAGTGATCAACCAGCGTATCAATACCAGAGATCGTCGTGGCATGTTTGAACCAGAGTTCAATCGTAAAACCCAAAAGTCCGGCATCGAAGTCAGTATCCTGGTCACAGGTGGCATCATTGTTGGTGTCGGAACATGCGTATTGGCTCGTTCCGTTAAAACTCATACCAAAGTCATGCACGCCGTTTACGCGATATGTTGGTGTTCCTTTTGCTTCGAGCACGTTATTGCGAATTGTTGCATCAGTCACATCACCCGATGCATCGTTCATCGTGAACATCGCGCGTGGCGTTCCGTTCATAAGTGCAGTAACTCCCGTTGTCGAATAGAACTTTGACCATCCGAGCACCGCTGTTGATGGGATACCTACCGTATGAAGCTCTGAGAGTCCTTGGCTGTGTC
>JAUPUE010000022.1 GCA_030917725.1 Patescibacteria group bacterium | reverse complement strand
GCGAAGAAAAGACTTAGTGATTCGTGACCGAATCCGCCCCCAAGCACCCGTAATCAAAAATCCCCCGAATGGGGGATTTTTGTTAGACCGTCTTGATGCGGAGCTTTGTCTGCTTTTGTTTGTCGATCTTGGGAAGGCGGATGGTGAGGAGACCATGTTTGAGTTCGGCGATTGCTTCGTCGGCCTTAACCTCGTTTGGAAGAAGGATGGTGCGTGAGAACGAACCCCAATAGAGCTCTTTGTGGAAATAATCACCATCGGCGACCTGGTAGGTCTCACGACGTGATCCACGGAGGATGACCATCTCTTGGCTGATGGAGACATCGAGCTCGTCGGGGTTTACACCAGCGACCATCGTTTTGATGATGATCTCGGTTGGTGTCTGACTTACGTCAACAGCGAGCTCTGCTTCTTGCTCTTGCTCTTCGGCGAGCGAAGCCATCTTGTTGATTGGGTAATGCTTGACCGGAATCTCCTCGTCGAAGACCTCATCATCTGCATTGATAGCTCCGGTGAGACGTTGGAAGAATGATCGTTTCATAGTGATGAGGTTTATAAGATGTTATCTCTTGATGCGCTTCACACGCTCGAAGAGTATGAGGAGCCCGATGACCGACACCCAGATGAGTGTGAAGACGACGAAGATGCCGCGGGGACCTGCATGAATTATAAGAAAGTTGAAGAGCGCGTGCAATGTGATGGCTGCAACAAGACCACCGATGAGATGCTCTATTCGAACGGTTTTACATTTGTAGAACGAGAATGCGACCGCTGCACCCACGGTTGCTGATGTAAGGACGTGGAGGAGCGTCGTTCCCACGAAGCGGATATTCGCAGTGACAAGTCCGGTGAAGATGTCACCGGTTATAAAAGGCTCCAAGATAAAAAGCGTATTCTCTGCTGCGGCGAATCCAAGCGCCGCGGTGATGAGGTAAATCATTGCATCAATCGGTTCATCTTCGGCTTGTGTATGCATACCACCAACAAACGCCGCGAGATATTTGAGCACTTCTTCGATGAATGCCCACAAAAGAAAGATGAGTGGGAGTGCCGTGATGTGTGAGTGAACCAATCGCTCGAATGGCACAGCGAGCGGCACGGCAAGTGCTCCCAAAAGGAACGACGCAATGATGAGATGCCACGGTTCAGGATGTCGCTGGTCTTCGCGAAGCCAGAACCACAGCCACACAAATGTGGGTAGGATGCCACCGAGAAGCGCGAATCCGATGGTTGTAGGGGACATGCTGTTCTAGGAGATTAGGATGCCTACCATTGCGCCGAGGAGAAACAAGATAACAGTCTCGTGGTTGTTCACATCTTCCCATTGAAACCACTTTTGCAAAGTGGTTTTGTCGGTGTCTCGATGATGTTTGTAAAAGTGGTGAACGAAAAGAAGGACGACAGCTATCAGTATGAATACGATGATCCTGTTTTCATTCACGACGATTACTTGTTAGGTGCGGGCCAAGGAGCCACCATCAGCATATCAGTATTTTTGTATGGGAGATGTCCCCAGATTGCTTCGGTGACGAACGGCATGAACGGGTGAAGCAATTTGATGGTATTCGTAAGGAGATAGGCGAGTATCCATCGTGTTGATGCGGAGCGTTCTGGGTCAGCCGTCTCAGTGAGGTGTTCTTTGCATCCTTCGATAATGATGTCAGCGAACGTGTGCCATGCATAGTGGTAGAGCTTCTCACCGGCGAGATAGAGGCGGTAGAGCTCCATGTCGTTGGTGATCTCTGTTGTGAGCGCGTCCATCTCGGCAACACGTGCTTCGTCATCGGCGTGAAGCGCGGGCTTTGTTGTCAAATCAACACCTTCCGTCGCGCCGAGCGTGAAGCGGGTGATGTTCCAAAGCTTGTTGGCAAATTTGCTATACGCCTTGATCTTGTTTTCAGAGAGATTGTTGTCTGCCCCAGGTCCGATACCAACGATGAGCGCCATGCGCAATGCGTCGGTGCCGTGCTTTTCGATGAGATCGAGCGGGTCGACGATGTTGCCGAGAGACTTGGACATCTTGCGGCCTTTTTCGTCACGCACGAGACCATGGAGGTACACAGTCTTGAAAGGAACCTCATCGAGCAAATAACCGCTCATGAGAATCATGCGGGCGACCCAGAAGAAGATGATGTCGTAGCCGGTCTCAAGAACACTTGTTGGGTGATATGTCGCAAGGTCGTCTGTTTGCTGTGGCCAGCCAAGCGTCGAGAACGTCCAGAGTGCCGAAGAGAACCACGTGTCGAGCGTGTCGGGGTCTTGTTCCCAGCCGTCACCTTCGGGAGCAGTGATGCCAACGTGGGTCTCTTCGCCGCGATACCACACAGGAATACGGTGTCCGTACCAAAGCTGACGACTGATACACCAGTCGTGGAGGTTGTCGATCCAGTGGAAGTAGGTCTTATCAAATCGTTCTGGAAGGATTTGGATGTTTCCACCAGCCACTGACTCGCGCATGATTTCTTTGAGTGTCGTTTGTTTGCCGTTGTGATCAAATGTCTTGTTAACTGCAACAAACCATTGTGTTTTCGGAAGTGGTTCGATAACGCCCCCTGAGCGCTCAGCGACTGAAACGTTGTGTGTGATTGGTTCTTCTTTTTCGAGGAGACCTTCACTTTGGAGCCATGCGACAACGGCTTCGCGCGCTTCTGTCGTCTTTTTTCCCATGAGCTCTTCGCCACCAACCATCATCTTTGCGCGTTCGTCGATGACTTGGACCATCGGCAATCCGTGGCGCTCGGCCATCTGCGCGTCGGTCTGAGAGTGAGCAGGAGTGATACCAACAGCTCCGGTACCAAATTCCATATCTGCAGATTCGTCACCCACTACTTTTATTGAAAGGGGAACACCGCAAAACGTCACATCGAATGTTTTTCCGATGTGCTCGGCATAGCGAGGATCGTTTGGATTGACTGCAACTCCTGTATCACCAACTTTTGTTTCGGGTCGTGTTGTTGCAATCGGGATAGGGAAGTCTTTGCTATAGCGGAATGTGTACAGAGTTGCTGAGCGCTCTTCGTGGTTCACCTCATCGTCTGAGATGACGGTTTGACCCTTAGGGTCCCAGTTAATCACTTTGTAGCCACGATAGATGAGTCCATCGTCGTGCATCTTTTTAAAGGTGGTACGAACGGCGAGACTGCGAGCTTCGTCGAGCGTAAACGCTTCGCGTGTCCAGTCGACCGATGCACCCATGCGTTTTACTTGGGACACAATTGTGTCGTGGGACTCCTGTGCGAACTGCTCAACGCGCTTAAGGAATTCATCGCGCCCAAGATCTTGCTTCCGGACGCCATCTTTCTCAAGAAGCTTCTCGACCTTGCTTTGGGTGGCAATGCCAGCGTGGTCTGTACCGGGAAGCCAGAGGGTCTTTTTGCCCTGCATACGACGGAAGCGGATGATGGTGTCTTCGATCGCAAGCATCGATGCGTGGCCGGTGTGGAGGGTGCCGGTTACGTTTGGAGGAGGAAGCACAATACAAAAAGATTCTGCATCGGGAGCACAGATGCCTTTTTTGATGCACGTATCAGGATTGGAGTACCCGCTTTCGTCCCACTGCTCGAGGACCTTTGGTTCGCTGGTGGTAGGGCTGTACGGCTTCTCAAATATATCGGGAACCATGCGGGCCATGATACCACGATTTAGCACTTCGGATTGATGGGGAATCGGG
>JAUPUE010000039.1 GCA_030917725.1 Patescibacteria group bacterium | reverse complement strand
GTACCGAATGCCACCAACTTGCCGCCTTCAATGCCGCCCTCCGGTCCGATATCGACGATATAGTCGGCACTCTTGATGATATCCATGTTGTGCTCGATAAGCATGACGGTGTTTCCCTTCGCAACAAGCGTTTGGAGAATTTCAATCAACTTACGAACGTCTTCATAGTGGAGACCAATTGTTGGTTCATCAAGAAGATAAATGGTCTTGTGAACGTGAGGACGATAAAGCTCCGATGAAATCTTCACGCGCTGTGATTCACCACCCGAGAGCGTCGTCGCCGATTGCCCAAGCTGGAGGTAGCCAAGACCCACATCAAAGAGCGTTCGAAGGCGATCGTAGATTGCGGGGATATCCTCAAAAAACGCGATGGACTCTTCGACAGTCATTGAGAGGACATCGTGGATGTTCTTGCCTTTGTACTCAACTTCGAGCGTCTCACGCATAAAGCGCTTTCCATTACAGATATCACACGTCACATAGACCGTCGGCAAGAAGTGCATCTCAACCGCAATCTCACCCTTTCCTTCACACGCCTCACAGCGTCCGCCTTTTACGTTGAATGAGAAACGATTTGCCTTCCACCCGCGAGCACGGGCTTCTGCCGTTGCTGCGAACATGTCGCGGATGTGCGTGAACGCGCCGGTGTATGTGGCAGGGTTCGAGCGCGAAGTGCGCCCGATTGGTGACTGATCGATGAGGATGGTTCGAGATGCATACTCGAGGCCCGTGATGGATGCACAGTTGAAGACCTGCGCCGAGCGGTACTTACGCTCGAAGCGAGCCTGAAGGTTCTTATAGAGCACCTCATACATGAGCGTGGACTTTCCTGAACCCGAGACTCCTGTGATGACGAGAAATCGACCCAGTGGGAAATCGACATTCATATTCTTAATATTGAAAGCATTGGCGCCGCGAATCTTAACAACACCCTTATCTGCGGTTCGGCGCGTCTCAGGAATCGGAATCATTGTTTCGCCACGGAGATATGAAAGCGTCAGTGATTTAGAAGAGTTGGTCTTGGCTGCCAAAAGATCGTCGAGAAAACCTGACACAACGACATTACCACCATGAACACCCGCACCCGGACCGATATCCACCAGATAGTCTGAGGCGAAGATGGTCTCTTCATCGTGCTCAACAACGATGATGGTGTTGCCGAGATCGCGGAGATTGAGAAGCGTCTGGATGAGACGCGCATTGTCACGCGAGTGAAGACCAATTGTCGGCTCATCGAGCACGTAGAGTGCTCCCACAAGACCCGAACCAAGCTGTGACGCGAGACGAATACGCTGTGCTTCACCACCCGAAAGCGTGTGTGCACGGCGATCGAGCGTGAGATAGCCGATACCGACGTTCTTCATGAACGTAAGACGGTCACTGATTTCGCGGACCACAACACGTGAGATTTCCTGTTCTTTTGGTGTCAGTTCGAGCGACTCAAAAAGCTCATGCGCTTTGTACACAGAGAGAGCGGCCACCTCAACGACATTCTTGCCGCCAATGCGGACATTGAGCGCCTCCTGACGCAAACGAGCACCCAAACACATCGGACATGGTTCATCACCAAAGAAATGCTTTGTTCCCAAACCATTACATTCGGGACAGGCGCCGTACGGGCTGTTGAAGGAGAAAAGACGTGGTTCGATTTCGGGATATGAATATCCATCGTTCTTACAGGCGAACTTCGATGACATCACGGTACCAATCTCGTTAACGTGTTCACCCGCAAATTCATCACCTGGCAAAACAATGCGAACCAAGCCGGATGATTCGTTAATCGCACGCTCGAGACCTTCACGGAGTCGCTCTCGTGCACCGTCAGGGCTGTCAGCAAAATCTGCGAGCGCAATGCGATCGGTAAGGATATCGATATCGTGCTTCTTATTCTTCTCGAGGAGAATCTGCTCACGGAGATTCTTGCGAGCACCGTCAACAAGCACCTCGCTGTATCCCTTACCAAGCGCGTCGTAGAGCAACTGATAGTACTCACCTTTGCGACCGCGGACCGCTGGAGCATAGAGCTCGAGCGACGGAACGCCCGATGATGCATCGCTCACCGCTTCGGCAAGATCTTTGTCTTTGCGTGGCTTCAATCCCTTGGACGAAGCGCGAACCTTGTCCATGATGAAATTTTGAATCTCTTCGAGCGTGAGGCGTTTGATAGGCTCTCCACACATCAAACAATATGGCGTTCCGATGCGAGCATAGAGAATACGAAGATAGTCGTAGATTTCAGTAATCGTCGCGACGGTCGAACGTGGGTTGTTCGAACGGCTCTTCTGGTCGATTGAGATGGCCGGCGACAATCCGATAATCTCATCAACGTCCGGCTTGGGCATCTGGCTGATGAACTGACGTGCATATGCAGAAAGGGATTCAACGTAGCGTCGCTGACCTTCGGCGAAGATAGTGTCGAAGGCAAGCGATGATTTTCCGGAACCAGAAAGACCCGTGAACACCACCATGGTGTTTCGTGGCATATCAATCGTGATGTTCTTGAGATTGTGGGTACGAGCGCCTTTGACGATGATGTCATCGTTGCGGCGAGCCTTGATGGAGGCCAAATTCTCTCGTTTACCTGTGCCGCGCCGAAGCTCCGCCGGAGCGTGAGCGGAAGCGAGCGAAGGCTGGTGAGGCTTTTTCTCTGTCATATAGAAACGCCAAACGCCCCCTTGTTGCTCGTGGGGGGTCTCATGCGTGAGATAAATATACCATAAAACCGTGCCTCGGTCTTAGGACGCTTTCTTTGGTCTTTTGGTCTTCGATTTCCCCTCCCCGCCAAGCTTCTCAAGCTCAGCAATCTCATCACGCAAGAGTGCTGCAGTTTCGAAATCGAGCACTTTCACCGCTTCACTCATCTCGACTTCTTTTCGTTTGATCACTTGTTTGATAGTTCCTCCAGACTTTGTATCCATCGCAACAAGCTCTTCAAGCGTTTCTTGACGTTCGCGTGCAAGCACATCGGTGATGTCTGAGATTTTCTTTTTGATGGTCATCGGTGTGATGCCATGCTTCGTGTTGTGTGCGATTTGAATTGCGCGACGGCGGTTGGTCTCACCGATAGCTTTTTCCATCGAACCGGTCATAACATCGGCATAAAGGATGACGCGACCCAAGACGTTACGCGCCGCACGACCGATTGTCTGGATGAGTGATGTCTCCGAACGAAGAAATCCTTCTTTGTCGGCATCGAGAATACCGATGAGCTCAACTTCAGGAAGGTCCAATCCTTCACGGAGCAGGTTCACACCGACGATCATATCGAATTCTCCTCGGCGGAATTTGGTGAGAATCTCGATGCG
>JAUPUE010000049.1 GCA_030917725.1 Patescibacteria group bacterium | reverse complement strand
TTGTTGTTGCGGTGGTATCTGGTGGTGGGGGAGTAGTTCCGCCACCAATCTTGTACACATGCACCTGTGTTCGAAAACCTCCAGGGTTTTGTTGTGTTGTTGATGATGAGTTTCGTGCTTGCGATGTTGAGACGGCAATATATCCTGCAGGTGAGGCAAGAATCGCTGATGGTATTCCTCCATCGGGCAATACGAGTGTTTGTATCTTTGTATATGTCGAGCCGTCTACCTTTCCAATCAACACTCCACCGCTATTTGTAGAGAATGCGCGGAAGAGATAATCTCCCCAAACCGCGAAGGCTCCAGTTTCTTCAAAATCACTCGGCAATTCCATCTCTTTGGCAAGTTCAAATCCAGAGCTTCCGACGGTGTACCACAAAAGACGTGGGGGAACGTGGTTGCTTGATGAAATCAGGCCCGGATCAAGAATAACCAATTGCATTGGTGACTTTGAGCGGTCATAGGCAAACTGCAAACCAAACGAACGCACGTTGCCCGGCAATTCACCGACCTCAACAAGGTTGTTGTTTTGTAATTTGTATTGCTTGTACTTTTGACCACTGCTTGAATTTGAACGCCCAACGAAGTACCCACCCAGTGATCCGTTAAGGGGAGCGTCAGGAGCAGAGCCAACGCGACTCCAATCCGAAAGCCTCACGATATCTCTATCCCCGATGGAATATCCATCAGAAAATACATCGACATTTTGGTTATTGAAGTAATCTTCTTCGGATACACCACGAATGACCACCTGGTCGCCGGAGAAACCGTAGTGCACAGCCTTAGTCGCACCTGGTCCGCTTTCTGTTGCGCTCAGATACGAAGCTGCAGAATGGTTCGTGAACAAGAATCCCGAGCTATCATCTGCAAAAAGTTTTCCTGACACAGCTGAGTGGAAGTAGAGGTTGTTGCTTGCAGCACCCGCGTCGATACACATCTGTCGTTCTTGCACCGCCGACCCATCCTCACTGATGCTCCAGAGACCCGCTCCACCGGTCGAACCATTCGCGACGGTATCATTCATGTTGATGCTGCACGAACTTCCACGAAACACGAAGTGTCCCGAGATGTATGCGGCCCCACCCATTCTCTGGCCAACAATACCTCCGGTGCTTGTGTGATAGTCCGCACTAAAGTCGAGTGGTGTGCGCACGAATTGCAATATACCTCCCGCATTCGTTCCTCCGCCGTAGGTAACAATCACTTCGAGACGCGTGCCACGCACACACTCAAACGTTGCCTGTCCAGTACCGTTTGTTTGGCCATCACCACCGTTTGGACGGGTGTAGTAAGGATTCTGTCCGCCCGAGACATTATTGGGCACACTCACAACATAGTCTCCTTCGGGAAGTGATGCTCCTGTACTCGTTTTGGTGACGGAAAAACCAGTCGACGCGCTCGAACCGTCTGGACCTTCAACTCTCACACCACCAGGACCGGTGATTGTCCACGTCGTTGGAAAGTTCGAAGAAACTTCGACGCTTCGACATGTTCCTGCCGCCTCTGCATTTGAAGAAACAAGAAGAGAAAACATCAACACAAACGAAAGTGCGAGACAGGAAAAAATAAACGAGTAGGAACGATTGCTCATAAAGATTGATGAAATACTAATGAACTCAATGGTATCACTCCTTGCGACGGCCATGAAACGCTTTGTGTATCTCTTTGAGATGTTTGTCGGTCACGTGCGTGTAGACCTGCGTCGTAGCGATATTCGCGTGACCTAAAAGCGCCTGCACACTGCGAACATCGGCACCGTTCTCGAGAAGATTGGTAGCAAATGAGTGACGGACGACATGTGGCGTCACTTTGCGGCTGATACCCGCGCTCACCGCGTGTGATTTGACCGCACGCTCGACGGCGCGGGGAATGAGCGGACGCGGTTGCTGATTTCCACCGGGGTGTGAAACGAACATCGCATCTTCCATATCTTTGCGTGCCTTGAGATAGGCATTGACCGTTTGGAGGGCAGCAGGGGAGACGAAGACCACGCGCACCTTGTCGCCCTTTCCACGAATGGAGAACTCCCCACGATCGAGATCGGTATCACGCTTGAGTGAGCAAAGCTCCGAAACACGCATGCCGGTCGAAAAAAGAAGCTCAAGTATCGCGGTGTCACGGAGCGCCTTGAGCTCATCTTCGGGATTCTTGGCTTTTTTGAGAGCCTCACGCGGTGCGGCAAGCAAACGGTCGAGCTCAGCATGGCTCATGAGATCCAAATCGCGGTCGCCGGTCTTTGCGAGCTCGATTACCTCGGGTTGAAGCGATTCGACGCCTCGTTTGCGAAGATATTTGAGAAATGCGCGAAGCGCGATGAGATAGTAGTTCTGAGTCTTCTTTTTGAGCGTTGCTCCTTGTCCTGCGCCGCTTTCTTGGCGGTTAAGCCACAGGCGAAATTCGCGCACCGCGCTGTCAGTGAGCTTCTTAGGGTCATCTATCTTGGCGAAATTGAAAAAACGTGTGAGATATCGGTCGTAGTTCTCGGTCGTTTTAACCGAACGGCCCTTCTCGATCTCGAGATGTTCGAGAAACTGCTGTTTAAAGTCTTTGAGGGAGTGTGCAGCCATGAACTACAGTGTCGCGTGAATCGTCCTGTCGCACAATATTTCTATACCTTGCATAAAATCAAAAAATCATGCATTGTGCTTGCCAGAAACAGCTCGTGCCGGTCGCACGACGTGGCGGCGTCTAACAACCCCTCGAATCCTGAGACCTTGTAGACACACGGTAGGTACCATGTCTTCAAGGGGGACCATTGCGGGACCCCCGCCAATGGCCTCATGCAACCGCGAACCCCACCAACATCCCCACGCGCCCGACCGAAGCAGTCCCCCCCTCCTCGGCCCGGAATCTCTCAACGGTAAGTACGTCCTAGAAATTAGGCCGTTACCCATCCCACGAGGGGTTCTGGGCCCTTTTTTGACCAAATACCCAAAGGCATGCGGGGTATTTGCGATTGCTAAATTTCGTGCTACTATGCCGCGCATGGCACTCTCACCGAAAAAGAAGGCAACAATCATCAAATCGTCTGCCCGACACGACAAGGACACCGGCTCACCGGAGGTCCAGGTTAACCTTATCTCAAAGCGCATCGACGATTTGTCGAAGCACCTCAAAAAGAACCGCAAAGACAAGCACTCACGTCGCGGTCTCCTCGGATTGGTTGCTGAACGCCGCACCCACCTCGAATACCTCAAGAAGAAGAACCCGGTCAAACACGCCGAGCTTTTGAAGAAGATTAAAGAATAGGGTAAGGATACGAGGATACAAAGATACAATTTGTATCCTTTGTTCTTTAATCAGCTCTCTGTATCTAGTTTTGTATCCTTGTATCCTGGTATCCTTCGTTCGATACTAGTATTGGCTCTCGACGGGCGTGCCATTTTAATACCTGCCAGCAATTTTCAATAAATAAATGACAATCATCAAACACCCGGCACAACGCGTTGCCGTTTTCATCGACGCACAGAATCTTTATCACAGCGCCAAGCATCTCTACGGATCCAAGGTTAATTTCGGCAAACTCGTCGAAGACGCCGTCGCAGGCCGACCACTCGTCCGCGCCACAGCCTATGTCATCTCAACCGAAGAGGGGACTGAACAAACCTTTTTTGAAGCATTAAGCAAAGTCGGTATCGAAGCAAAAACAAAAGATCTCCAGATTTTTGCAGGCGGTGCCAAAAAGGGCGACTGGGACGTTGGTATTGTGATGGACGCGGTGGCCCTCGCGCCAAAGCTCGACGCAGTCATCATTGTTTCGGGCGACGGCGACTATGTTCCACTCGTCGAATACCTCCAAATTAAAGAAGGCTGTCAGGTTGAGGCCGTTTCATTTGGTCGCTCATCGTCAGCAAAGCTCATCGAGGCCGTCGATCATTTTACTGACCTCGATGAAGATCCGGGCAAATATCTTTTGGGATTCCGTGGCCGACCCATGGCCGAGAGCGGTAACACTCAACGAGCCAACAACCGCAACACATCGTCAGGAAGACAACCAAACGCGGGACGCGCTCCTTCGGCACAACGACAAAACAATGTGCGCCGAGTAGAACGCAAGGTCGACTAATACAGACACAAAAAGGCTTTGACAATACCGCTTAAATGCGGTATTGTTTTTTCAGTTGTACACCCCAACCATCGACCGAGGAGACGTGCGACATGAAAGAAGGCCCTGAAAAGAAACCCCAACCTGTGCGATTTGTAGTGGTAAAGAAGGACGTGTACGTCGCCGTTGCGATGCTCCGCACCTTCACCGCCCTGATCGGACCCCAGTTCAACGGCATCGCAATCTCGCCCTTGGGACTCAAGACGGCTGAAGTCCAGCGATACCCAGGAGTCCCCGAGTCAGAGATGACGCCAGACGTCCTTCCGCTCTTGTCCGACTGTGATGTCCTCCTGACAGGTCATCGGATGTATGGCGGCGTCGATGGTCGCTCACTCGTTCGTGTGTGGTCACAAAAGATCGACCTGTCACGGACACTCGTCGTCGGCATCGGCTCCGTCGACGACCAGCAAGACTATGTGAACATGAGCATCGACATCCTCCGGCACGGCGTGCCGGAAAGCTGGAAGCTCATCCAACAGGCTCTCGCGACCCTTCGAGGACAGTAACATCCCTCGCGTCGAATCCCGCCCGCCCCAAACCGAAGCCTGCCGCTTCGAATACAGGGCGGGTTTCATTTTTTCATACAAGCATCAAAACAAGCGTGTACACTTTGCTATACTCATAGTGATATGGAGAATCCTCTTTCAAATGAACCCGAGGTGATGCCAGTGGCACCAGTCGAGCCAAAACCCCAGGAGCCGCAATCAATGCGCCCAACGATTCGCACGCTCCACTCAGACGTCGCGGCCTCGGTGCACGACAACAACATTTCAATCACAAAGATTGCACTCGCTCAGCAGGCGCGAAACGAAAGCCTTCCATTCGTTGCCGAAGAAAAAGCTCACTTCTGGAGCGCGTGGTCCATTGGCACCATTCTGCTTGTTCTCGCAGGACTCGTCATCATCGTGGGTGCACTTTTCGTCATGCTTTCGAAGAACGTGTCGTTGCCGTTTGTGAATCAGGAACCACCAGCACCGACGCTCGTGCCAGTCACCGGTCGCGTCTCCGTTGACACAACGCGCATGCCACGCGCTGAGCTCACCAGAACGATAGAGAAGTTCATCGATGATGACTATTCTTCTCCTGTCGCGCTCGAAGCACTCATTGTGCAAGAGATGGTAACGGCAACATCTTCGGAAGGGGAGTCGGTGATGTCTCTGACACCGATAGACCTCGAGCGATTTCTCGAACGACTAGGATCTCGCGCACCTGGAAGACTGGTACGATCAACCGGGCCTAACATGACCCTCGGGCGCGCCGGAGGATCGCCATTCCTCATCACAACAACCTCATCATATGAAACAACATTCGCTGGTATGCTCGAATGGGAACCGCTCATGGCCGACGACCTACCGTTTCTCGTCAAAAAAATAGAGCCAGCACCACAACCAATCGTGCCCGTTGAACCCGTGGACATGTCTACCTCCACCACATCGACGACAATCTCGAATAACACCGCAACAACATCAACTGCCTCTACAAGCGTCGCAAGCACAACCACGGCAACGTCGACAGCCTCAACGACTCCCGTCGTTCTGATTCCACTACCAACACCTGCTCCCACATGGAAAGATGTCATCGTCAAAAACAAAGACGTTCGAGCACTTGTAACGCGCGACGGAGATATTGTTTTGCTCTATGCCTTTCCAAAAGACGGCCTCATGGTCATTGCTCAAACAAAAGAGGCATTTACCCTTATTGTAGACGCCCTTAACGCTCCTGTGTTTGGGATGTAGTTGATGCCTTGTCCAAGCCATCCGATTCCTCTATACTCATCGCCATGAATCACCTTTCACCTGAGCAGGTCACCGACCTCAAAAACCGCCTGGTAGCAGAAAAAGCACGCCTCGAAGAAGAGCTTTCAACAGTCTCGAAGCAGAATCCTAGCAATCCTGATGATTGGAATGCTGTCGTCGATGAGGCCGAAGCTAACAGCGCCGACAAAAACGACATCGCTGATGCAATGGAAGATCTCGAAGAAAACACCGGCATCAGCAACGCGCTCGAGACTCAACTCAAAGAAGTAAACGACGCGCTCGAACGCATGGACGCAGGTACCTACGGCCACGACGAAGAAACAGGCGAGCCAATCCCTGTCGAACGCCTCGAAGCAAATCCCTCGGCACGAAACAATATCTAACTCGATGATACGAAGACCCGCCATACGGCGGGTCTTTTGTTTATCTTGTCTTTATCTCCCACACGTACACTCAACGAGTGTCATTCGCCAAAACATACAGCGCACAGACATCGATGCTCAAGGCGCATACGGTTGCTGTTGAGGTCGATATTTCACGCGGACTGAATTCATTCACACTCGTCGGCCTTCCCGACAAAGCGGTCGAGGAATCGCGTGACCGCGTGTGCGCAGCAATCAAAAAT
>JAUPUE010000063.1 GCA_030917725.1 Patescibacteria group bacterium | reverse complement strand
GCGCGAAGGGTGTTTTCTTCCTTGCCTTCCTCCAAGAGATTATTCCGCCAATCCCATCAACACTTGTCACCGTGGCGAGCGGCGGTCTTTTCTTGTCAGGGAGTGCTATTACGCTCGAATCGTTCGGTAGACTCATTGGGTTGGTCGCTTTGCCGATTGCCCTCGGAATGACCCTCGGTTCCATTATCATTTACGGTCTAGTCTACTGGGGTGGTGCACCGTTGATAAAGCGCTTTGGACACCTCGTTGGCACTTCGTGGGATGATATCGAGCGGCTTCAGGGCCGATTGAGCGGTACTGTTGTTGATGAGGTTGCTTTCTTTGCTCTGCGATCGTTCCCGCTCACACCGAGCATTCTGCTCAATGTGGTGTGTGGCCTCGTTCGATGGAACCCGATTTCTTTCATCATCTCAACGTTCTTCGGTACGCTCATCCGTGCCACATGGTCCGGTTTTATCGGATGGCAGCTCGGTAGTGCTCTCTCTTCATACTCAAGCTTCGTCGAACGAGCTCACTGGGCCATCCTTATCATATTTGTCGTAGCTGTTATCGGGTTCTTCGGCTATCGAAGGTACAAGGCAAAAGGCTATAATGGAGCATTACCTGATAGCCAATAGAATCTATGAAACTTCTCATCCGTCTTCTCATCAACGCACTCGCGATTCTCTTGATCGCATATCTCGTCCCTGGTGTCGCAGTCACCGGTTTCTACACGGCGCTTATCGTTGCGGTCGTGCTCGGTCTTTTGAACCTCGTCATCAAGCCGCTCATCCTCCTGCTTACACTCCCGATCACGATCATCACGCTCGGGCTCTTCACGTTCGTCATTAACGCACTCCTCTTCTGGTTCGTCGGCACAGTGGTCAAGGGCTTCTCTGTCGAAGGATTTATCCCGGCATTCATCGGTGCGCTCATTCTCACGGTTGTCGGTTGGATCGGTCACAGCATCACTTCGAATGACTAAAATCCGCATCGTTACACATAATGCGGGCTTCCACGCCGACGATGTTTTCGGCGTCGCGACGCTCATGCTTCTTCTCGGAGAAGAGAATGTCGAGGTTTTTCGTACGCGTGACCCAGAGATTATCGCATCAGGGGACTACGTTCTCGACGTGGGAGATGTCTATGATCCCGAGCGTAATAGATTCGACCATCACCAGCGTGGTGGCTCTGGCGCCCGAGAGAACGGCATCCCATATGCTGCTTTTGGTTTGATTTGGAAGAAGTTTGGTGCGGATGTCGCTGGTTCAGCAGAACTTGCAGAAATCGTCGATGCCGAATTGGTTCAATCAATTGATGCGGGTGACAACGGCGTCAATCTTTTTGATGTTGTCCATCCCTCAAAGGCTCGTCCTGTACTTATCGGTAGCGCAATCGCATTGTTCGAGCCTGCGTGGGGCGAGGAAAGAGATTATGATCCGGCATTCGTGGAAGCTGTTGCTTTCGCCAAGCAATTCTTGATTCATAAAATCCGTCATACAAAGGCGAACCAGCTTGCGGCGGATATCGTACAGAAAGCCTACGAAGCGGCTCCTCGAAAAGAACTCATTATTGTCGAAGCTCCTTCTCCAATCTCCCGCGCGCTCATCACCAATGTTCTTTCGGATTATCCAGATACGCTCATGTTTGTTCGTCAGCACGAGAATAGCAGCTGGCAGGCGGTGTGCGTGAGCGAGCGCGATAACTATTTCTCGCGTAGAAAAGCTCTACCTGAGAGCTGGGCAGGGAAGCGCGATGAAGCACTTGTCGAGGCCACCGGTGTCGCGGATGCGATCTTCGCTCACAATGGACGTTTTATGGCCGTCGCCACGTCGAAAGAAGGTGCTTTAAAACTCGCCGAGCTTGCCTTACAAGCCGATAACTAACCACTTATATATGTCCTCATTCGTTGACGAACTAAATCTTCATCTCAAAGCGGGCAAAGGTGGTAACGGCGTAGTCCGTTGGCTTCACGTCAAAGGCAAAGACCTCTCGGGTCCTGCGGGTGGCGATGGTGGTCGTGGTGGAAACGTGTACGCGCGTGGCGTTCGTGATATCACCATCCTCGAGCATTACATGCACGACAAGAAATACAGCGCCGAGAACGGTGGTAGTGGTTCGGGTCGCAGCAAAGAAGGAAAGAACGGTGAAGACTTCACGCTTGATGTTCCGGTCGGTTCAGTGCTCGTCAACATGGAAACCGATGAAGAGTTCGAAATTCTCACTGAGGGTGAACAAATCATGATTCTCAAGGGAGGTTCGGGCGGTCGCGGCAACGAGCACTTCAAAGGCTCCGAGAACCGCAGCCCCGAGCAATCAACCGACGGTAAGTCGGGTGAAGAAGCTGATTTTCATATCGAACTCAAGCTTGTCGTTGATGCGGGTCTCATTGGACTTCCAAACGCAGGTAAGTCGAGCCTCCTCAATGCGATCACCGGCGCACATGCCAAGGTGGGGAATTACGAATTCACGACGCTCAACCCCAACCTCGGTGTTCTCTATGGTTTCATTCTTGCTGACATTCCAGGACTCATCGAAGGTGCATCCGAAGGCCGTGGCTTAGGACACAAGTTCCTCCGCCACGTCACGCGCACAAAGATGATCATCCACTGTGTCTCTGCTGAGAACGAAGACGTCGCCGTTGCATACCGCACGGTCCGTGATGAGCTCGATCGTTACTCGCATGAACTCTCATCAAAGCCTGAGATCATTCTCATCACCAAGGCAGACCTCCTTACTCCCGAGGAGCTCGATGCCAAAAAGGAGGCGCTTGCTCGCGCGGCGGACAATCAGACCGATTTTCTTTCGGTTTCTATCTACGACGATCAATCACTCAAGGTATTCTCGGATGCCCTCGCAAAGCGTTTT
>JAUPUE010000045.1 GCA_030917725.1 Patescibacteria group bacterium | reverse complement strand
TAGCGCATTGATGTCTTGGGTATGACTTTCGCTACGTGGTCCGTGTTTTGTCCTCGCAAGCTCGGAAAAACCCGGATCCACTCCGCTCTGCGCCATAGATTTGGAGTGTCACCAGAGACTACTTCCAAAGCGTGAGAATAAGCGACATCAGCCCAAGTGAAACGAGTGAGTAGCTGACGTGAATGAAGTAGAGTTTCCATGGCTTCCCTTCCCAGAACACCATACCCAGCCCGGTTGGTACAAAGAAACCGAGCCAGACGATGAAAGCAACTCGAAGTGCACCGCTCGCCGCTGCGACATCGAATGCCATCAAAACGTTAGATAGAACAAATGCAGTGACAAGAGATCCGATAAGCGTACCAATGTAACCACGCATCATCCCCTTTTTGATTTCAGGCGTGATGACTGGAGGCATGGCGATACCACTAAGCGCCATCCACTGTTTACCGAAGAACGGACCGTACCATGACCATCCAAGGAACATGGCAACAATACCTGATACGAGAATTGCGAGATAGTTAATTTCCATCATATGAAGCTGTTAGCTATTAGTTGTCACCCTTCTCCAAATCCAAACACACCGAATTGATGCAGTAGCGTTTGCCGGTCGTCTCTTGTGGCCCATCATCGAACACATGTCCGAGGTGGCTTCCACAATTTGCACAAACGACTTCGGTGCGAACCATGCCGTGCTCGTTGTCGTCATGAAGCGCAACAGCGCCCGGCAATGCTTGATCGAAGCTTGGCCACCCTGTGCCCGAGTCGAACTTGGTATCCGAAGAAAACAAAAGAGCACCGCAGGCTTTGCATCGGTATGTGCCCGACTCTTTCGAGTGGACATACTCACCGGTGAAAGGAGCTTCGGTGCCCTTCTCGCGCAAGACGCGATATTCGTCGTCCGTTAGTTTCTTCTTGAATCCATCTTCCAGAGCGACGTTCATCATCTCTTCTTACTGCGTTGTCGTCTCAGTGAATGTAACGCCTGATGGAAGTGCGAATGTTCCACTCTCTGCGTTCCATGGTTCACAATCGTAATCGTACATCGAAGCAAACTGTTCAGCCTGCGCAGTTGTTCCTTGTGGGGGGACACCATCTGGGCCTTCCTCAACTTTGAATTTGAATCCAGTCGTTGGCATGACACTTGTCCATGAGTAAACGTACGCACCATCACTAATTGTATGTGCAGTGATGTTCATGCCACCACTCGTAATTTCAGCATCGCTCTTAAACTTGCCGCGATCAACAAAAACTGTGCCGGTCATTGCGACATCACTCATGTCGCTCGTCCATGTACACTTCCAGCTTCCACCACGAGCCGCGAGTTCAAAAAGGTTGCCTGAAAACGTCGTCTCGTCTGTTGTCATCGGGGTAGTTGTCGACGTGTCACCGTCCATACCGTCGTCTGAGCGGAATACGGCATAGCCGATACCAACAACGACCAAAATAGCGATGATGCTCAAAATGAGCTTCGATGAAGAGCTCGTTGCTGCTGTTGTTTCCATTTGATCCATAAGCTGATTTCTAGGTTTCTAAGTAATAGATAAGCTAATCCGACAAGCGCATTGTAGCGCGCCATGACCCCCTGTCTACTGGGCAGAACGTTGAATAAGTGTGGAGAATAAGGCATGATGCACCCATTGGAGACGTGTCAGAGTGGTCGAATGTACCTCCTTGCTAAGGAGGCAGGGGTAACACCCTCGTGGGTTCGAATCCCACCGTCTCCGTAAAACAAGGAGCCCAACGTGCAAGCGTTGGGCGACTTTGTTTTTACGAGAGACGGTGGGATGAGAAAGCGAACGCGGGGAACCCAGCCAACAGGCTGGGTCGCGTGAGCAGGGCCGAGCGGAGTGAGCTGCGACGGCAGCGAGCGAGCGCTTGGCCGAATCCCCCGTTACCACGGTAGCCGCTCGCCCCTAAACCAGAAACCACCCGTTTCGGGTTTTGACACAGCAATAGAATAGATACCATCTGCTGCTTCTTCGGGGGTGATATCGGCCTCCTCTCCACCCATATCTGTTTTGGTCCATCCTGGGTGAACCGACGACACCGTGATGTCGTCCTTCTTAAGCCTGAGTGCTAACGTGCGCGTGTACATATTGACTCCTGCTTTCGAAATTTTGTAACAAGGATAATGAAGCGGGAAATGACTCTCCCCTTTGCCGGCAAGTTCAAGAGATCCCGCGGTCGAAGAGATATTGATGATGTGACCACCGGAAACAATTGAGGATACGAGGCGTTCCGTAAAATCAACGGGGCCAATGAGGTTCACATCAAGTGTGCGGCGCAGTTTATCTACAACAACCGTTGTCTCATCCTCATCGGCAAGAATCCCCGCATTGTTGATGAGTATATCGATTTTCTTTCCTGTCGATATAACACTATCAGCACACGCGGCAATACTCTGAGATGAAGCGAGGTCCAAATCAAAAATTGAGAGTCGTTCGTGTATTTCAGGCACATCCCCACTATATGCAGTGCCCATGACGTCGAAGCCTTCATCAAGAAACTTTTGCATGAGGGCTCTTCCTATTCCCTTTGATACGCCCGTTATAAGGACCGTTTTCATACAACCATAGTATCGCGTCCAAAGGTCCCATCAAACCTGCTAGACTGGAGTCATGAACGGATACACCACCAATATCGAGCAGCTTTCCCTCGACAACGACAATTTTAGGAAAGTGATTTATACGGATAAGAACAGCCAGCTCGTGCTCATGTCCCTTCTCCCCGGCGAAGATATCGGGGAAGAGGTGCACGACGTCGACCAGTTCTTGCGCGTCGAAAAAGGCTCAGGCACCGCAGTGCTCAACGATATCCCGCATGACATCGCTGACGGAAGCGCAATTGTTGTGCCTGCCGGAACGAAGCACAACATCATCAACGGAGCCTCTGGTTCGATGAAACTCTACACGCTCTACATGCCACCACATCATCGCGATGGCACAGTTCATGCCACCAAAGCCGAAGCCGAAGCGGGTGAAGAACATTTTGACGGGACGACAACGGAATAAGCCCCCCCCACTGTCTCCGCTTTATCCCCACTCTCTTGACCATACCCCCTAGGGGGTATATGCTCGTGTGTATATGAAACACGAACATAAACACGCACCGAGCGACGCGAGTAAGCTCATTCGTCGCCTCAAGATCATTGAGGGTCAGATACGCGGACTTCAAGGGATGGTCGAGAAAGGTTCCTATTGTATCGATATCATCACCCAAGCCTCTGCTGTAAAACAGGGCATATCAAACGTTGAAGACAAGCTTTTAGAGCAGCATCTTGGTCATTGTCTCGTAAATCAGATCAAGGAAGGAAAATCAG
>JAUPUE010000011.1 GCA_030917725.1 Patescibacteria group bacterium | reverse complement strand
CCACGACACACAACGAACTCATCAAAGATGGCCGTTTTGTTCTCGTCGGTCGCGGTCTCTACGCACTTACCGACTGGGGATACATGCAAGGTGTCGTCCGTGACGTCATCAAGAAGGTTCTCAACGAACATGGTCCACTCAAGCGTGACGAGATCATCGACAAGGTTCTCAAGGAACGCTACGTCAAGCCGAACACCATCATCGTCAATCTCCAAGACCCAGAACACTTTGAGAAACAATCAGACGGAGCATACAAGCTTGTCTAAAAGCAATTAGCAATTGGCAATTAAAAACAGCCCCGCACATCGGAGCTGTTTTTGTTTCCCGTATCGGACTAATTGCTAATTGCTAATTGCTACTGTTACTATAATCATATGTCCGAAACGTTCTCCACGGTTTTCTCGATGGTTCTTCCTGTGCTGCGTATCATTCTTTATTTGTCGCCAATTTGGCTTCCAATACTTTTGCTCAGGCTTTGGTGGGATGCATGGCTTACGTATCGCCGTACCTTGTTCATAACAAAAAAACAGCCTGTCTTACTTGAAATACGCATTCCCAAAGAAACCAACAAGTCGCCACTTGCTATGGAGCTTGCGCTCAATGGATTCTTTTCGGTCAGTGGTGAGAAGACGATGAAGGATAGGTACATAAAAGGAAGCGTTCGCGCGTGGTTTTCACTCGAGCTTGTATCAATCGAAGGTCAGGTGAAGTTCTTTATTTGGACGTGGAAGGACCATGTAAAAAATATTCAGAACAATCTCTACGCCCAGTATCCGAATATCGAGGTCATTGAGGTGCCCGATTACACGCTCGCATTTCTTTACGACAAAGATCGCGCAGATATCTACGCGGTTGAATTCATACTTGCCAAGCCTGATGCGTATCCTATCAAGACATACGTCGACTACGGTCTCGACCGAGATCCTAAAGAAGAGTTCAAGATTGACCCAATTACGCCTGTGCTTGAATATCTTGGTGGACTCGGCAAAGGTGAACAGGCGTGGATTCAAATTATCGTTCGCGCGCATAGAGATGAGGGTGGCATATTTGCAGGCTTCAAGGGAATTGACGATTTCTTTGCTTTCATTCCTGCTGTCAAAGACCGGCTCAGTAAAAAGACTGATAACTGGAAGGAAAGCGTACAGAAGGAGGTCGATTCAATTGTCAAAAAACGAAAGATCAAAGATAAAAGTGCGGATGAGGAAGAAGAAAATGGACGCATTTCACTTACCACATTCGAAAAAGACACCGTCACCGCGCTCGAGCGTAGTGTTTCAAAGCTTCCATTCGACGTGGGGATTCGCGGGCTCTATCTCGCCGAAAAAGATGTTTTCAATCCGGCGCACAAAGGCGCGATTAACGGTGTGATGGGCCAATACGGCACGCAGCACCTCAATGGTTTTCGACCAGGCCCGACGACCGGCTATGACTATTGGTACCAAGACCCAACCGGCAAACTAATCTCAGAGATGAAGCGTGAGATGTTCGAAGCGTATCGAGAGCGCGGGTGGTTCCATCCTCCATATCAAGAAAAGCATCTTCCACCGCTTTCATTCTTCTCGAAGTTACTCATGCAGACAGATTCGAAGCGTTTGCCATATGTTCTCAATGCTGAAGAACTCGCGACGATATTCCACTTTCCAGGAGGTGTCGCACAGACTCCAACCTTTGGAAGAATCGAATCACGTAAGGCTGAACCTCCAAAAAATCTTCCTTTCTAGATTATGCGCGAGCTGCTACATCACCATCGTTACATCACGATCGGCGCCTTGGTCTTGGCGGCGTTCGTATTCTTCTTTCACACGCCGTTTAATCCACCAAACAACCCGATTATCATCGTCGCTCCTGGGGAGCCATTCAGCGTTATTGCGGATGATCTGCATGCTCATGGGATCATCACGTCACCGTTTGTGTTTCGCATTGCTGCCATGGTTGCCGGTGGGACGACAGATATCAAGGCGGGAACATACCGTTTTGACTACAAAGAGCACATGGTTACCGTGGCGCGTCGTCTTATTACTGCTGATTACGGCATCGAACCTGTTCGTATTGTTTTTCCCGAAGGCTCGACTGCGTACGAGATGGCAAAGATTATTGGACGAAAGCTCGATCTTGCAACCGCTGTGCAGTTTGTCGATATAGGTCGACCACTTGAGGGTTCACTTTTTCCGGATACGTATATGATTCTTCCGACGGCAACCTCGGGAGAAATAGTTGTACTTCTTCGTTCTACATTTGACGATAAGACCAAAGAACTTCAACTCGAAGCGGCATCAAGCACCCACTCATGGGAAGAGGTGCTCACGATGGCATCTATTCTTGAAGAAGAAGTCCGCACACTCGAAGACCGTCGTATTGTGAGTGGTATTTTGTGGAAGCGCATTGAGGCGGGTATGCGACTTCAGGTTGATGCGTCATTCGCATATCTTTTTGGGAAAGCTTCCGCTGATGTGACGCTCGATGATATTGCTACGGATTCCCCATACAACACCTATCGTTTCGAAGGTCTTCCTCCAGGCCCGATCACGAACCCCGGACTTACTGCAATTGAGGCGGCACTCAATCCTATCGAAAGTGACTATTGGTTCTTTCTCTCTGACGCCCATGGAACGACGCGCTATGCTCGTACCTATGAGGAGCATCTAGAGAATGTGGCGAAGTACATAGACTAGCTGGCAGCTGGTATACTGTCCCTATGATCATCACGTATAACACCCTCGAATCTTTCAAGATTCAGCTTGGCGATACTGTTATCGCCCTTAATCCCGTTTCAAAGCAGTCCAAGCTGTCGGCGGCAAGCTTTGGTGCGGATGTCGCTATTGTTTCGATTAATCACCCAGATATGAATGGTGTCGAGAGCGTCTCGCGCGGTTCGGCGGCTCCTTTTGCAATCATTGGACCGGGGGAGTACGAGGTTGCGGGTGTTTTTGTCCGTGGATTTTCATCGGTGTCCACCTATGGCGGTAAAGAGCGTTTGAATACCATTTATACTATTGCGCTCGAAGATTCCAACCTATGTTTTCTTGGTGCACTTGGTACTGCCACACTTTCTCCCGAGACGCTCGAAGCACTTCCCGACATCGATATTCTTTTTGTGCCGGTGGGTGGTGATGGTGTGCTCTCTCCCGCAGAAGCAAGCAAGTTGGTAACGTCACTCGAGCCTCGCATCGTTATTCCAATGCATTACACCAAAGAAACGCTCGTAGCTTTTCTCAAAGAAGAAGGCTCAACTGGAACCACGGCCGACAAACTCACGCTCCGCAAAAAGGAGATTCTCGAAAAGAAAGGGGAGACCATCATTCTTACGCCACAGAGCTAATTATTGTGTATGTTCGACCTCATTCTTCGATTGCGTACGCGCCCCTTGGCATATCGGCGAAAAGTTGCTTTTTGGTCCACAGTTGGGCTCACGGCACTCATCGCGCTTGTTTGGGCGCTGTCCCTTTCTGTGAGGTTTGATGATGTGACCGTTACACCAAAAGAAACTCAGGCTCCAGGGCCTTTTGAGACCTTTATGGGGCAGGTCCGTACGGGGGTCGGTTCGCTTAAAGATTCCTTCGACAAAAAGGACATTTAGGCTTCAAAACAAGCCCTTTTTCATATATACTAAGAGCATATGAGTGACCCAGAAGGAAGCGAAAAACGACCTGAATTAGCCGGAATCATTTCTCGGAACATCACAACCGAGATGAAGGAGTCGTACCTCGACTATGCCATGTCCGTTATCACGGGCCGTGCTCTTCCTGATGTTCGTGACGGCCTCAAACCGGTGTTGCGTCGCATCCTGTACGCAATGCATGACATGGGTCTCACGTCATCTGCAAAACCCCGCAAGTCTGCTCTCACGGTCGGTGAAGTGCTTGGTAAATACCACCCGCATGGTGATGCGTCGGTTTACGACGCGATGGTCGGTATGGCACAGGATTTTTCGTACCGCTATCCGCTCGTCATCGGACAAGGAAACTTTGGATCAATCGATGGTGACCCACCAGCTGCTATGCGTTACACCGAGTCGCGCATGTCAAAGATTTCATCCGAAGTGCTTCGTGATCTCGAAAAAGACACTGTCGATTGGCGTCCCAACTACGACGGTACCCGCAAAGAACCAGTGGTCTTTCCATCAGCTGTTCCCAACATTTTGCTCAATGGTACGCTTGGTATCGCCGTCGGTATGGCAACGAGCATTCCACCGCACAACTTGCGTGAGGTTGTTGCTGCAACAACGCACCTTATCGATGAACCTGACGCTACCAACGATGATCTTGTAGAGTTCATCAAAGGTCCCGATTTTCCAGGAGGCGGCATCATGTACGGCGAGAAGGACATTAAGCACACCTACGCAAGCGGTCGTGGTGGTATTGTCGTGCGTGGTGAAGCCGAAGTTGTTGAAGGCAAAAAGGGCCAATTCCAGATTGTTATTACGTCGCTTCCATATCGCGTTAACAAAGCCGACCTCATCATCAAAATCGCCGATCTCGTCCGTGAGAAAAAGGTTGAAGGTATCCGCGATATCCGCGATGAATCAACAAAAGACATCCGCGTCGTCATCGAAATTAAGACTGGCGCATATCCCGAGAAGGTTCTCAACTATCTCTATAAACACACGTCGCTCGAAGATACCTTCCACGTAAACACGGTGTGTCTCGTTGATGGTGTACCACAGACACTTTCGCTCAAGAGCATCCTCGATGAGTTCGTGAAGCACCGTCTCATTGTTGTTCGACGCCGCACCGAGTTTGATCTTCGTGTCGCACGCGCTCGCGAACACATCCTCCTCGGTCTCAGCAAGGCGCTCGATCACATCGATGAGGTCATTGCCCTCATCAAAAAGTCCAAAGATACCGCTGAGGCTCGCACGAACCTCATGAAGAAGTTTTCGTTCTCCGAGATCCAGGCTGTCGCTATTCTCGACATGAAGCTCCAAAAGCTCGCGGGTCTTGAGCGTAAAAAGATTGAGGATGAACTCAACGAAATCCAGGCGCTCATCGAACGTCTCGTGACGCTTCTCAAGAGCGAAGCAAAGATGCGTGGTGTCATCAAGACCGAGCTCGCTGACATCTCAGAGCGCTATGGTGATGATCGTCGCACCAAGCTCATCAAGGGCGGTGTTAAATCGTTCTCAGTCGAAGACCTTATTGCTGACGAAGAGAATGTACTTGTGTACACCGCGGGTGGTTACATCAAGCGCACCAATCCGACCGAATACAAAGCTCAGCGCCGTGGTGGTGTTGGTGTTATCGATCTCGATACCAAAGAAGAAGATTTCGTTACAACATTCC
>JAUPUE010000032.1 GCA_030917725.1 Patescibacteria group bacterium | reverse complement strand
AAGCGTCGGTGAAGCTCATGACCGTGCACGCAGCCAAGGGGCTTGAATTCAAACATGTTTTCATCGCCGGCCTCGAAGAAGGACTCTTTCCGAGTGAACGCAGCGAGATGCGCGCGACACCCGAGGAACGGGAAGAGGAGCGACGATTGTTCTACGTTGCCATCACGCGGGCAAAGGAACAGGCACATCTCTCGTATGCATCAGTGCGCACAGTCTTTGGCTCGACCAATGTGAACATCCCGTCACGCTTTCTCACCGATATCGATGAGGCGCTTGTAACTGCGGTCGACAGTTCAGGTATCCCAGTTCCGCCACGTAAGAAAGATCTGCTCACTATCGACTGGGACGATTTGTAAAAAGAAGGCGACAATGTAAATGAAAATGAATTGTTGCCTTTCAATTGCCGCCTTAGCACAATAAAGAACGGAAGACCTACACCTAAACACCATGAAAGCAAAGAAGTCCCTCGGACAACATTTTCTCAAATCAAAACGCGCCATTGCAAAGATTATCAGTGCGGCACAACTCACCACTGATGATGTCGTGCTCGAGATTGGACCAGGGAAAGGTGCTCTCACCAAAGCGCTTCTTGAAAGTGGTGCACGAGTGATCGCAATCGAAAAAGACAGCGACATGATTGAAGTGCTGGAACAAATGTTCGCGAGCGAGATCGAATCGGGTCGTCTCTTTTTGATACACGATGATGTTTTGATGTTCGATCCGACCGCACACGGATTGCAGCGGGGGAGATACAAACTGATTGCAAACATCCCGTACTACATCACCGGAGAGATTATCCGCAGATTCTTGTCCGAAGTCGCACAACCCGAGCGCATGGTGTTGCTTGTCCAGAAAGAAGTCGCAACGCGCATCGCTGCACGAGATGCAAAAGAGAGCATTCTCTCGCTTTCGGTAAAAGCATACGGAACACCAAAGCTTGTGATGACCGTACCTGCACGCGATTTTTCTCCTGCACCAAAAGTCGATTCTGCGATTCTTTCTATCACCGACATATCACACGACCGTCTTTCATCAGACAAAGAAGAAAGATTCTTCACGATTATCAAACAAGCGTTCTCACAGAAACGAAAACAGCTTGCAGGTACCATCCCGCCACTCGTATCAAAAGAAGTGCTCGTCGAATTCCTCACGCAACAAAAACTCCCCGTGACCGCGCGGCCCGAGGAGCTTTCGTTCGACAATTGGATGAAACTTATCGGCTAGAAGGAAGACGACCCGACGATCGGTGTAAGCAATCCATATGTTGAAACAATCGGCACACATGAAGTGCCGGCATACATGTAGCAAACTGGGATTCTCGTAGAAAGCCCCATAAGGTAGCGTGCGTAGGGAAGGTTGTAGGAAGCAAAGCCTTGGGTACCTATCTCATAATCAATAAGGCCAATGGTTGGCAGACCGAGCATAATAAGCCACGTATAACTGCATGTGCAGAGGTAGGTATAAAGAACCATTCCGCCAACAGGTTGGAGCAGTTGGGCATGAGCCTTCGGGGGAGTTGCCGGATTTAGATTATTGAACCATTGAAACAATCGGGTGAGTTGTTTTTCCGACCCCATTTGTGCAATTGGGGCAATTGTTTCAACATCACGCTTTATTTGCTCAACCGTTCGAGTCGCAGTATCAAATTGGCTTCGCCCCTCAATAAACTCATCCACAAGGCCGGTAATTGGCTTCTTTGATTGGTCTTCGATGGAATTCTCGATGACCTCGATATCTTCTTCAGAAGCGCCCGACGTAACGAGGCTGCTTCTCACAGCATCCAAAAAGAGCTCTTTACTCTGCTCGTTTCGCACATCCCCATCTTCAACAGAGGCAACGGAGTCGTTTTTCTTGGGCAAAGAGGCTTCGATTGCTGCATCAAACGCGGCAACGGCCTCACTGAAGCTTTTTTTAGTGGTGTCACCGGTCACAACGGCCCCACTGAGGCTGTTTCTGGTCGCCGTACCCACAAAACCAGTCCCCGTAGCGAGTCCAAGAGGCTTCAATATCTCATCAGCATGGAGATTTTGGTATCGAATCACGGCCAATTGCGTCTTTTCCCCAAAAAAGTCTGTTTCTTGGCCCGAAGATCCAACACCTGAGGCCGCAATTCTGGTTTGAGCGTCGGCATTGAGGCTAATTTGGAGAGCGCGGACGTCTTCTCCAGAGTCACCGAGCTTCAGATCACGGGAAAACGTGTATGCGTGTGCGGAGGGAGGCACCGCTGACCAACAACCTACGACCAACAACAAAAACACGAGGGTCTTCGTTATGAGTTGTGGGTTGTGAGTTGTGAGTTCTCCATGCATCGTATCTCTCATCGTACATGATTTGAAAAAATATTCACTTATTCCTTAGTAGACTTTGTCGCGATGTACTATCATATGTGTCATATATGGGTTTTGTTTCCGAGGCGCGCGCATTCGCGCCAAGCAAGCGGGTTGCTTCACTTTTGATAGTGGTTGCGGCAACGGTCGTCGCGGTAGTTATCTTCCGCAGTGAGTTTTCTTTTGGCAAAGAATCGGCAATGCAGGTCACACTCTCTAATGACACGACTCCACGTACCACAACAGAGGAAAAGGACAGCGACGGAGACAGACTCAAGGACTGGGAGGAAGCCTTGTGGGGATTGAGCCCAGTAAGCGCCGACAGTGATGCGGATGGAATTGGAGACTATCAAGAGGTTGAGAACCGTCAAAAAACTGTGGCAGACGCTCCCGCAATCGTCCTTAGTGGCATCGACCCCGACGATACACCCCCCACACCAACAGAACTCGCGGGAAAAATTCTCCTCTCTCAATTTCTCACTGCCAAAGAAGCAGGTGTGCCGTTCAAGGATGATTCTGTTGCGCTGGCAGGACAGATTGCGCTTTCGACCGCTGATCTTGACCGAGTATATCCCATCCTCTCAACGACTGATCTCAATATAATCGCCGGGACAATGTCAGCAAAAGCATATGGTAATGCTATTGGAGCGGCACTCACGAACACAAGCGGCACACCGGCCACAAGCGAGTTCGCCGTCATGATCGGTTATATCCAAAATTCCGACTCAGAAAAGTTCAGGACCGACATGGCAACTGTTGTTAAACAATATGATACGACGATTGATAATTTTATGAGCATGGGTATCTCTGCCGACAGAGCAGCCGCGCATCTTGCACTCACGAACGCACTCATTGCTGTGCGTACCGACCTTGTTGACCTATCAAAAGTGGGGGACAATCCTCTTATGGCAATAGCGGCACTCGATGCGTACCAAAATGATTCGACTCTCATGATAGGATTGTTCGAAAAGCTCCGTGCGTCACTGAAAAACTCAAATACAGAGTTCCTCCTAGGAGAGCCTGGGTACATATTCGTAAATGCCGAGACAACACAATAAACCAATGAATACCTTGGCACACAAAATTCTTACACTCCTCGTCATTTTTGTTTTTGCCGGCAATATTGTAACCCCCATTATCACAGACGCAGGGTTCGGAAATTTCAGCGACTCTACCCAAGATAACTTTGAGAAGGGGGTTGTGCTGTGTGCCTCAACAGCGCTCATGCTTTACGCGCTAAGCCTTATTCCAGGTCTGAGTGTGCCTTCAACCAACCTACCTGACACCATTAAAGACACCGTCCTCGACTGTCTTTTCTGGGGATTCAAAAATGCGCTTATCCAAGAAGTAACGGGCTCAACCACACAATGGGTACAAACAGGTATGAATGGTAACCCCGCATTCGTCCAAGCCATGGGAGCATACCTTCGAAGCGTCGCCGACAAAGAAGTAGGGAAGTACATCCAGAATATGGCGCCATTCCTTTGTTCTCCGTTTCGCGCCGACATTCAACTTCAACTCACTTTGCTCTACAAAAACTCGAGTGGTCGTGGTTCCACCAGCAGCTGTACGCTCACCGAAAGTGTCGAGAACATTGACGCGTTTCTTGCGGGCGACTTTAACGCCGGCGGGTGGGCGGGGTGGCAAGCAATGTTCTCGAGCCCACAAAATAATCCCTACGGAGCATACTTCGAAGCGCGCGACAGACTCGCAGCACGAATTGACTCAGCGTCGGGTCAAGCAACAGCGAAGCTCGAATTCGGCAATGGTTTTCTTTCGAAAGAAGTTCAGACCTGCTACGGCGTCGATGCAGATGGATTCCAAGAAACAATTGATCCTGACAACCCACCGGATCACGTTGTTGAACAATGGTGTGACGAACCAAAAATTGTCACTCCCGGAGCCCAGATTAAAACATCGCTCGAACAAGCATTCGGTACCAATCTTGATCAGGTGGCAAGCGCCGACGAGTTCGATGAAATCTTTAACCTTCTTGCAGCATGGCTCATCTCGGACATCCTCACACAAGAAGGTGGTCTTGCAGAATACGACCCCGAAACAACTGAACACGCACCTCCGGTTGTACCACCTGGCGGTGATGACTGGGGTGGAGGAGGTGGCGATCAATGTGAGTTGATGACCATTGGTAATGGACAGCCCGGACAACCACGTGGACTATTGGTCAACGAACCAGCAGCATTCACCTCAACCGCAAGCGATCCGTTCAGAGAGATTAATATTGATGTTCCTACCGGACAAAACTATTCACGCGTAACAGCTGAGTTCGATTTGACCACAGCACCACAAACCGCACCTGATAATGCTTCGCAACTCAACTTGTTCTGGCTCCACCGAGGACCGAACGTAGCTGAGTCCGAGTGGGGAGGGAACGACATTGCTGAAGTTGTTCTAAACACAGAAAACGGCAAAGTTCGCCTTGCAACAGCTGTGAACAGCTGCGCAATGATTGAGAAGTCTGAGCGAAGCCCGTTCCGAGACAACCTTACGTACCACGTTGTTGTTGACTACAACCCAGGCAACAGGACCATGTCAGTAAAAGTTGACGGCACAACTGTTGTTTCCCAATCAACAACGGTTGATGTTCTCCAGAGTGGCGATCAGAACGACCGAGGTGGATTCTTTATTAAGCTCGGTAATGCCGAAGATACGTCGGCGGATGAAGGTCTCGCTGATGGTTTCACATGGAGCAACCTGCGTGTGAATTTTGAACCAGGAGGCACAACAACCGGCGGAGGTGGGGGCGGAGGAAATAACGATGACGGTGGTGGAAGTGGTGACACTGGCGATGGAGATACTGGAGGAGGTGGCACCGGCGCCACATCTCCCGCAGAAAGGGCCGCTCTCGCACTCCACACCTATGCACGATCGGGTCAGCACGCCTCCGACCCCGTTGTGCTCGACCACCTTCGCTCGAACAGACTTGAGGGCTGGAACAGCTTTGGAGGGAGTCAAAACATCGCTCCAATGGCGCATGCAGCAACGGGGGACTATCAGTTCTTGGCTGAGCTTGCGGATGTTGAGAACAGCGAGGGTATCGGTAGCCGAGAGGTGGGACCAGCCGTCTTCTATTTTGGTATGCCAATTGCAGCAAAGATTGTTGCACTCCGTGATGCACGCGCCGCAGGAGATTCCGTATCGGCTGATGCAATAGCACGCAATCTCCTTCAGACATGGACGCTATGGAGCTTGGTCGCAGTTGATCACAAACGTACGTCAATTTTTGCAAATGCTGCAGGAGTTGAGACAGAAGCAACCAACAACACAAACGTAAACGGTCTCACGGTCGCCGTTGCTGGAGATCGATGGGCAACCGACGGCAACGCACAATCGTACCGCAATCACGAAATCGCCGAGATTCTGTCGTGGGCGCTCGACGTACCACGTTCGGGTAACAATAAGAACCTCCAGACATCGGGTACTTGGTGGTGGGACACCATTATTGGCACCGCTATCGGAAGTGCGAGCTATAGCGCTTCGACACCAGCAGAGAAGTGGGGGATGAGCGAGAGTGATCGTCAAAAGCTCGTGAGCATCGTGAACGGAGACACGTCGGCGCTCCCATGGGCATTGTCAGTTATCTCTCCAGGACTCTTCGAGAGCTACAAAGTCCGCATGCGCAGAACAACAGAGGGTGTGGAGACGATTGTGATGCAGAACGCGAACAACAACAAGCCGACGCAGGCAGCAACAAGCATCACAAACAGTGGTGCTGTGATGACGATGCGTCCATGTACTGGCAACGCAAGCTCCAACGGTGGCTACGGTGCATCGGTTGCCAACGGAGTTGTTACCGCAAGTGGAGCCGCACCGAGATGTACGACCGTTACTCAGCCTGAGCTCGGAGGAACAGTGCTTTACGAGGTGAACTTCGACAACGGGCGAGTGAATTAGGGGTTACACTAGGGGAGTGGGGAAACGTTTGATACTGAAACAATGAAAATAAACTGGGGTAAAAGAATAGCAATTCTCGCAAGCACCATTGGTCTCTTGATGTTGGCGGGATTCGTCCTATTTACTCCACAACGGACCTTTGCAACGGATGCGGGTTGTCCAGCTGGTCACCACCCAGACCCGAACGGTTTTGAGGGGTGTGCGCCCGACACTGTTTCGTGTGACGTAGGACAACACCAAGAGGGCTCCGTTTGTGTTGATGACGCACCATGGTGTCCGGACGGACAGCACCCCAATGCCTCGGGTGGATGTGACGAGAACACTGTCTCATGTGGCGCTGGTCAGCACCCAGACGAATCTGGTGTGTGTACGGCTGATGAACCAGGGAGTGGGTCGCCAGACGCACCAACAGCATCGGCTCAAGCGAGTCCACCAATACCAGAGAGTATTAGTTGTGGTTCATGGCTGAATCCAAATCTTCAATGTTTCGTTGGGAGACTCTTTTACTACGCCATCTACTCAACATTTGGATTTCTTGTATGGGTCTCGGCCGCCGTCCTTGATCTCATCATCAAGCTAACAATATTGGATTTTCACAACTGGGCAGCACTGCCAGGTATCCGCATAGCGTGGACAGTGTTGCGCGATACGATGAATATCACATTCATCTTCCTTCTTTTGTATGCTTCGATATCAATGATTCTTGGTCTTGGTAAGGAGAAGGGCATCATCAAAGGCGTCATCATGGCTGGTCTCCTCATCAACTTTAGCTTCTTCTTCACAAGCGTCATCATCGATGCGTCGAACGTTCTCACCGTGCAAATGCACGATGCAGTGAAGCGGATTGGTGATAGCAATGAAGCAAATCCAAACAACTCCGTTGCCTCACAAGGCGGTATCACAGGAGTCTTCATGCAAGGAGCGGGAATCCAAGTCGCAACTATCGCAGGTTTGGATTCAGCCTCTTTTGTCCAAGCACTGTTGCAACAGATGATATTCTCCTCGATTATGTTTCTTGTCTTGGCATTTGTCTTTTTTGCAATGGGCTTCCTGCTTCTCGGCAGATTTGTTGTGCTCATCATCCTCCTCATCACATCACCCATTTCCGTCATGGGTGGTCTCCTTCCACAAGTGGCGGGGTATTCCAAGAAATGGTGGAAGGCACTCATAGATCAAGCCGTATTCGCTCCGCTTATGATGCTCTTCCTTGTGGTCACCGCGGTCATCGTTTCAAATGAAGAGTTCCAGAGGAATTTCTCCCCAGCAAGCACCGGCATGCCCGAAAGTGTGCCCGGTCTCGCCGGTGGGGTAGGAGGCCTCGTGCAATACGCCATCGTCATCGGTCTCCTCATTGTGGGTATTGTCATTGCAAAAAGCAGCGCCGGTGCCGCGTCAAACGGCGCTGCCGACTGGGCAATCAAGAAGGCGCAATCCATCCCTTCTACTGCTGGACGTTGGGCGGGGGTTGCTGCGGGTGGTATCAGTGGTGCCGCTGGACGACAGTTCGTCGCAAAACCAATGCAGTTCCTTGGGAACAAATACGACGTGGGGATGGGCAACCTCGCTCAGTCTACAAACAAATGGGACCAGCGTGTTTCAAAGGTTGCTCGTGGTCTTGGAATTGATGAGGGTATCCGCGACACGTTCAAGGGTGCTGCCTCTTTGAAATTTGGTTCCCAAGCAAATCTCGCCGAACGAGAGAAGCAAGTTGTACAGCGCACAAAGGAGCTTGGTCAGGCTGTTAAGGAGGCCGATGACGCTCAGAAGATCAAGGATGGTCTCGCACGGACACAACAAGATCTCACGGCGGGCACATACGACTCGACAACAGACAAGATTAAGGACTATCTTGATACCGTCGCCAAGATGACCGACAAGCAGATTGAGGAGATGTTGGCGACAGGTCAGATTGATAAGCTCAAGAAGATGGCGCCTGACCTGACGTCGAAACACATGGACAAGATTATGTCGAGCGACCTCATCAGCGATGCAGTTAAGGGTGATATCAATGGGGCACGCAAGGTTGGACTCCTCGATCGCGTCACGGCTGGAAAGGTCAAGAATGTCTACCAGGAAGCCAAGAAGATTGCTTCTGGCAAACCTCACGAAGTTGCACAGTTACCATCGGACGTTCTTGTAGATCCTGCTGTCTCTGGCCACCTCTCAGCAAACGTTCTCGCCAAAATTGCTAATGACGGTAAGATGGGTGATAAAGATAAGAACACAATTCGGGCAAATATCACCGCGGCACACGCACACCTTTCTAGGGCGGCTACGGTACGCCAACTAAGTGCGGACGAACAGCTCCAACTGAACGCACTCAAGGCATCTACCGACTGGCTCAAGTCCGACCAGGGGTTGGTATTCTAAAGTATCTTTATGTCACGCTTCACCAAACAACAACTTATTGATGGGCTTCATAAGTTTCCACAAAGCATCCAGGACATCATTATGTCCGAGGAACGTTCCGAGGCGTTTCATACCATCATGAAGAAGCATGAGCTTACCGTGGCGCAGATTGCCGCCATGGCGGACACGTTGGCACCAATCACCTTCGGTCTCGTACTTCCAAAAGAACTTCCGAGCGAGCTTCGCCGTGCGCTCCCGATGCTCGAATCTGCAAAAATCGACGCGCTCGTTGCAGACATCAACACGCTCTTGCTCGCACCAATCCGCATGCACGTGATAGGAGCGGCTCACGAAGTGAACACCCCAACAGCTCCTCTGCAAGCACCGGCGGCAGTTCAAACACCCCCACCAGCTATTCCACGCACGCTTGGAGCAGATATGACACAGGTAAAAATGTCCGGAACATTTCACCTTCCACCCGACAGCGTCACTGTAAAAGCGCCCACAACGGCTGTTGCAACCCCAGCAATACCAAAACCTCTCCCAACCGCACCGGTTCGAGACGGCAAGTACGCAACGGTCGACCCATACCGAGAACCGACGAGCTAGCTCACTGCTTACAGCCTACAGCCTACGGCAGATTCAATGTCTTGCTGTTAGCTGTAGGCTGTTAGTTTTTCTGCTCCGTTTCGCTATAAATCGAATCGTGGACGTCGAGGCTCCATGCGAGATCGCGGAGCTTGCTATCAGAGATGCGCGGTACGCCCACAGATTCATCAACGGGAAGGGCGGCGGCGTGTTGTTCAACTGGACGGGCTTCTTTTTTCCATATGTAGAGCTTTCCTGCGAGGCTGTATTTGAATGCTGATTCGAGAAAATCAACGAACGGCTTGTTGTTGATTTTATAAAACGCCAATGCGGCAGCAAAACCAAGAACAACAAGAATAAGGAGGATCGCCACAATCTTGGGGAGGAACGTCCACATAATCACCGAAGCGCCAGCGCCTCCCGCAAGATAGATGAACTGTTTGAACGTCAGCGGACCAAAGATTTTGTCCTCAACGTCAATAAATTGGGGTACTTCGAATCGCATAGATGCTTACAGCTTACAGCCAAGAGCTTGATGCGCAAAGAATTATCCGCACATACTGTTAGCTGTGTACTGTAGGCTGTATTACACTATTCTGTATGGCCCCCGCTCCTAAAGCGCAGTCCGCGCAAAAGTTTGTTCCAATCAAAGAGATTCGAAGTGGAACCGTTGTTTTGGTCGACGGATCACTGCGAAGCGTCTTGCTCGCATCATC
>JAUPUE010000029.1 GCA_030917725.1 Patescibacteria group bacterium | reverse complement strand
TCACCAACAGCAACCTGCTTGAGGACGCGACGTTCTGGGTCCATAGTCGTCTCCCAGAGCTCTTCTGAGTTCATCTCACCGAGACCCTTGTATCGCTGGATGGAGACTTTTGGTCCTCTCTTTTCTACTTGTTTCTTTGTTGCCTTGTCTCCCTCCTCCTCTACCTCATTCTCATTTGCAGTATCACCTTCTGCTTCAGCTCCCTCTTCTTGAATATCTTCGGGAGCAACACCTGCCTCCTTGAGGAACATTTCTTTTTCTTCTTCGGTATAGAAATAGAAAATCTCTTTACCTTTTTTGATTTTGTAGAGCGGCGGCTGTGCAATGTAAACGTATCCACCTTCGATGACCGGCTTGAAGTGACGGTAGAAAAGCGTCAACAAAAGCGTACGAATGTGCGCACCGTCGACATCGGCGTCGGTTGCGATGATGATCTTGTGATAGCGGAGCTTGGAGAGATCAAAGGTATCAGCGATCGCAGTACCCATCGCAATGACGAGGTTCTTGATTTGTTCGGATGCGAGCATCTTGTCGAGACGTGCACGTTCGACGTTGAGGATCTTACCGCGGAGCGGGAGGATTGCCTGCGTGCGACGGTCACGACCACCCTTTGCGGTACCACCAGCCGATTCTCCCTCAACGATGAACACCTCTGCTTCCTCGGCGCTCTTGGTCTGACAGTCAGCGAGCTTGCCCGGAAGTGTCATACCGTCGAGTGCGCCTTTGCGGAGGATGCTGTCTTTTGCTGCCTTTGCTGCTTTGCGAGCGCGGAGCGCGAGCAAGACCTTGCTTGCCATCGCCTTACCTTCGTCGGGGTGTTCTTCGAGAAACTCAGCGAACGCTTCACCAAAGACTGTTTCGACAGCGCCACGTGCCTCTGTTGAACCAAGCTTTGCTTTGGTCTGTCCTTCGAATTGAATCTCGGGAAGCTTCACGGAAACGACAGCTGTGAGACCTTCGAGAACGTCTTCGCCGGAGAATGGTCCGTCAGCCTCTTTAATGACGTTGGCCTTTTTGGCGTATGTATTGATGGTACGCGTGAGCGCAGTCTTGAATCCGGTGATGTGCGTACCACCCTCGCTGTTGTAGGTGTTGTTTGCGAAAGCAACGATGCGTTCCGAGATGTCGTCGACGTACTGAAGAGCAACTTCGACCATCACGCCGTCCTGTTCTTTTTCGACATAGAAAATGCTGCGGTGAAGCGCTGTTTGGTGTTCGTTGTAGTGACGAACGAGCGACATCAAACCTCCTTCAAAATAGAAGGACATCGACGGGTTGTCGGTAAGGAGCTCACGCACGTAAAGCTGACCTTCATCTTTGAAGTCACCCGTCATCTCTCGAGCGTCAACAACGCTGATGCGAAGGCCGCGCACGAGGTATGCCTGCTGACGCAAGTGACTCACGATTTTATCCCATGAGAATGCAATCTCTTTGAAAATTTCTGGATCGGCTTCGAACGTAACAGCTGTACCTTGCGAATCAGAGCTTTCAACTTTTTTCACAGCAGCCTTTGTTTTGCCCTGCTTGTATTCCTGCATATAGTGACCGCCGTCACGGTGCACATCGACGCGCATGTAGATTGAAAGGGCGTTCACGACAGATGCACCGACACCGTGGAGACCACCAGAGACTTTGTAGCCACTGCCATCGCCACCGAACTTACCACCGGCGTGGAGTGTGGTCATGATGGTCTCGAGCGCCGAGACACCGCTCTGCTTGTGCTTGTCGACAGGAATACCACGTCCGTTGTCGGCAACGCGAATGCGGTTGTTTGGCAAAAGCACAACTTCGATGTCGTTGGCAAAACCACCCATCGCTTCGTCACGTGAGTTGTCGAAGATTTCCCAGATGAGGTGATGGAGACCGTCGAGGCCTGTTGTACCAATGTACATACCCGGGCGCTTGCGCACCGGTTCGAGTCCTTCGAGGACTTGAATGGAGTCAGCGCCGTATGATGATGGCTTCTTTTCTTTATCGTTTTTGGATGCCATGAAATGAAAAAGCGCCTATGCGTTTGGTGGGTCTATTATACTAGAAAAGCCCTCTGGTTTAAAGGGGGCAAGAGCTATTTAGAGTCCATAAACTAGGCCTATTTGGGGATATTATCGGACCTCCCCCGCTCAGCGCGGGTGAGGCACGCTTAGCGTGCCTCCCAGCCCTTTCCACGAATCTCATCCTCAATATTCTTCATGATCTCGCTCACCTCAACATCGGAGAGCGTTTTTTCGTTTGATTGGAAGACAATGTGGTATGCATACGATGTCCTTCCCTCTTTGGTGAATGTATCGAAAAGGTCCAAGCGTGCAAGAAGTTTGCCCGCATGACTCATAATGACATCTTCGAGATCTTTGTATCCTTGTATCCTGGTATCCTTGTCTCCTTCTCCCCCGACCCACACCGCGATGTCGCGGAGGATGAATGGGTAGATGGAGATGGGCACAAATGTCATGTTCGGCAAACGAGGCAAATCGCCGTAGGAGTCTGGTGTGGAGAGATTTTCAATCGCATCGGTAAGCGATGCAGTGGCAAGAGCTCCATTCTTTTTCCATGTGATATCAACTCCAAGCGCTTGAGCTACTGCCGCACAACCACGATCGAGTTCGGCCGGCTTTTCTGCAGCAATCGCAATCTCCTGCTCCTCGCTATTTTTTGCGAAGACAGTTCCGATTTCGAAGATGCGGATCATATCGGTACCAAGAAGCGGCTTGTTTTTCTTGTTCATCTCGATAGCTGCAGTGACGCCGTCAGTAAGCGAACCGCGAAGATATTTTTTGTCGTCAGCAATCGGATTGGCCACTTCGATCTCTCCCTTCTTTTGAAATGCATATGTCGACACCTCGGAGAACCCAGCATCAACGAGCGCTCGGCGTACGACTGACTTGTAGTATTCGGTCTTATTAACTGCGTGGACGAATCCATCATCAGAAAGCTGGGTTGATGGGATGACCTCGAGACCTTTGAGTCGACCGATTTCTTCAATCAAATCTTCTTTGATGCGAACATCGATACGTGGTGCAGGGACAGTCACAACAAATCGTTTATCATCGCTTGTGATGATGCGACGGTAGCCGACGATATTCTGAAACGCCGGGCTTTCTGCGAGCGTCTGAATCTCAACACCCTTCTCATTGGAAGCGCTCGAGTGAATCACCATACCGTCCCCAAGATAGAGACCAACATGATCAACACCTTCGGGAACGGGAGTGCCCTTCATGAATTCTTTTGATTCACGATGAATCGGTTCCTTGCCGCTGTTTGCAAAGACCAAGTCCCCCGCTTTGATATCTGAGGCATCAATCGGAGTTCCAAAGACGTATTGATCCACCGACATTCGAGGGATCATGACGCCCGACATGCCGAAGAGGTATGCGGTGAATGACGAACAGTCAAAGAGCTTTGGAGCATCACCAAGAACGCTCGCACCGAGTTTGTACGGAATACCAACGAAGGTTGGCGCGAGCGCGAGGACGTTTTCCAGCGGCTGAGTATATTTGTATTCAAAACCAAGTCGTTTGAAATATGATTCAACCTCTTCCTCAGAACACGTAGTGCCGAGCGCCGTGTTGATTTCCGAAAGTGAGACACCGACAACGTAGAGATTCTTTTTGTTCGGATACGACTCAACGACATCCCGCGCAACCTTTCCGCCTGCAAGCTCCTCAACGAGCGCTGAGAGACGCTCCATAGCGATACCAGCAAGCTCTGGGCTGATGCCCTGCTCGAAGCGGATTGATGCGTCGGTGCGCAATCCGAGCTTCTTGGATGTCTTGCGGATGTTGATTGGATCAAAGTTGCACGCCGAAAGCACGAGGCGCGTTGTGTTCGCATCAACCCCAGAAACTGAACCCCCTTTTACTCCTGCGATATCGAGTGCTTTTTCACTGTCGCTGATGACCAGAACATCGGAATCGAGTGTGAATTCTTTGCCGTCGAGCGTCGTAATCATCTCACCGTCGCGAGCGGGTCGAACTGTGAGCTTCTTGTCATCGGCAAGCTTATCGAAGTCGAATGCGTGCACCGGCTGCCCTATTTCCCACATCGTGAGGTTCGTCGCATCGACGACATTGTTGATAGAGCGCTGTCCATGTGCGGCGAGCTTTGCTTTGAGCCAATCGGGAGATTCACCGATAGTGACACCTTCGACGTAGCGCTTGAGTGCCCGAGGAACGAGCTTTGAGTTCTCGACAGTAAGAGAAAGTTTGTCGACAGTTGATACTCCCCCATCAGTCTTTGGGTGAACGTCAGGAATATTTGTTGAGATATCAAGCAGTGCACCAATCTCACGAGCAATGCCGTGATATGAAAAACAGTCGTGTGAGCGATTCGGAAGGACCTTGATATCGAGGATTGTGTCATCTCCGTGCGCCTCTGTTCCATCAATCTCGAATGCGTGCATCGTGATGGTGCGCGACACATCAGCGACCGAAGGGAGCGGCGTATCGAAATATTCCTGAAGCCATGTGTACGAGAACTTCATATTAGAACTGATCGGTTACGCGAAGATCACCCGAGTACAAAAGACGAACGTCGGGCAGACCGTGACGAAGGACGAGCAAACGATCGATGCCGGCGCCAAATGCGAACCCGCTCCATTCGTGCGGGTCGATACCGGCGCCTTCAAGCACCTTGGGGTGCACAAGCCCCGCACCCATGATCTCAATCCAGCCGGTGCCTTTGCATACCGAACACTGCTTCCCCGCTTCGCCAGCGCAACGGAAACATGAGACGTCGACTTCGACACCCGGCTCGACGAATGGGAAATAGCTCGGGCGCATGCGCACCGTGCTCGCTGCACCAAAAAACTTTGAGAAAAATGTCTCTAGTGTTCCCTTGAGGTGCGCGAGGCTGATGTTCTTGCCGACAACAAGACCTTCGAGCTGATAGAACTGTGCTTCGTGTGTCGCGTCGGTCGCCTCATAGCGATAGACCTTGCCCGGTGCGATGATGCGGAACGGCGGCTTGTGCGATTCCATGTAGCGAACCTGCACCGGTGAGGTGTGGGTGCGGAGAAGCTGCTTTGCGTTCTTGCCTGCCCCGAGCGAAGTCGAGGGGTCTTCTTCGGTTGGTTTTGATTTCAACCAGAAGGTATCCCACATATCACGCGCCGGGTGATGCTTGGGGATGTTGAGCGTATCGAAATTGTAGTACTCGGATTCGGCTTCGGGTCCTTCGGCGACCTCAAACCCCATCGAACCAAAGATGCCGATGATATCGGAGATAGCAAGCGATATGGGGTGCTGGTGGCCCTTCGATTCGGTCATGATGGGCATTATACGGGAAAAACGAAGGCGACAATAGCAAGGCAACCATTATGATTGCTACCTTTACATTTTCATTAGTATTCTCGTGAGCCGCTTCCCAGACTCGAACTGGGGACCTTCTCTTTACAAAAGAGTTGCTCTACCAACTGAGCTAAAGCGGCGACGGACGTGATTATAACCCAAAATACACTCCAGTGGAATGGTTACGCAGTGCCTGTAAAGAGTACAATGCCGGAGGATGAACCTCGTCAGCTCAGACTAATAGAAGTGATACCACACCAACAGAAAGGAAGGAGGACACATGTCCTTGAAAATCCCGCATCGTTTCAGCCTCCTCAACAGTGCGTTTGACCCGGCTCGCTGGGTTCTGCGCACGGCACTCATCATTGGTGGTAACGGCACACCCGTCTACCGCCGTGAAGGTGTCATGTCACCGATTCACTGGTCCGATCGTGCGGTCGCCATCAGCGACAGCAAATACTGCAAGGGCGGCGAGTCCATCAGGGACCTCGTCACCCGGGTGGTCAACACGATTACCCAGGCCGGCATCGCCAGCGGGTACTTCGACAAAGCCAATGGCAACATTTTCTCCGCCGAACTGGCGGAGATTCTCGTCAGCCAGAGGGCGTCGTTCAACTCGCCGGTATGGTTCAACGTCGGACGAGTTCCCGATCCGCAAAGCTCCGCGTGCTTCATTCTCTCCGTCGAGGACTCGATGGAGGGCATCATGCAACTCGCGGCCACCGAAGCTCGGCTTTTCAAGCAGGGCTCGGGCTGTGGTTCGAACCTCTCGAAACTCCGCTCGTCGAAAGACAAACTCTCGGCAGGTGGACATGCATCCGGTCCGGTGTCGTTCATGCGAGGCTTTGATGCCTTTGCAGGAGCGATCAAGTCGGGTGGCACCACACGACGCGCCGCCAAGATGGTCATCCTCAACGTCGACCACCCAGATGTACTCGAGTTCATTGCGTGCAAAAAGGAGGCCGAGCAGGACGCACGTATCTTGTGCGCTGCAGGTCGCGCCCCGTCAATCGACGCACCGCGTGTAGCGTTTCAGAACGCCAACAACTCGGTGCGTGTCACCAACGCCTTCATGGAAGCCGTTGTAACAGACGGTCAGTGGGGGCTCATGTCGGGTTCAACTGGCAAGGTCGTGGAGACCGTTTCGGCACGAGCTCTGTTTCAGGAGATTGCCGAAGCGGCATGGGACTGCGGTGATCCGGGTATGCAGTTTGATGATGCGGCCAATGCGTGGCATACGTGCCCCGCAAGCGGTCGCATCACCGGCAGTAACCCCTGCTCGGAGTACATGTTTCTCGAAGAAAGCGCGTGCAATCTCGCGTCGATCAACCTCATGCCGTTCATCGGCGCCAACGGTTCGTTCGATGTCGAGAGTTTCGAGCACACCGTTCGGATCATGATTCTCGCTCAAGAAATCTTGGTGGGCCTCTCGGGATATCCAACCGACGAGATTGCCAAGAACTCCCGCGCGTATCGTCCGCTCGGCCTTGGTTACGCCAACCTTGGTGCAGTCTTGATGCGTCTCGGCGTTGCATACGACTCCGAAGAGGGTCGCACCATCGCCGCAAGCATCACTGCGCTCATGGGCGGTGTCGCCTATGCCGAATCAGCACGGATTGCATCAGTGATGGGAGCGTTTGACGGCTACGCCATGAACGCAACTCACATGATGCGTGTGATGGAAATGCACGCCAACGCCGCCAAGGGTATCCCCTCGACGACAGGAAGCGAGCAGTTCTTGAGTGCAGTCAAGAAGTCGTGGAACACTGCCCTTCGACTGGGCAAGAAACACGGCTTCCGCAACGCACAAACCACCGTCCTCGCCCCCACGGGCACCATCAGCTTCATGATGGACTGTGACACCACTGGCATCGAACCGGCCTTCGGGCTCGTCGTCACCAAGCAACTTGTTGGTGGCGGCGTCGAAGTCATGGTCAACAACGCCGTGGGCCTCGCCCTCCGCTCACTTGGCTACCGCGACGACGCAATCAACCACATCGTCGAACACGTCAAGTCTGGCAAACCGATTGATGAAGCTCCGGAGTTCAACCCCATTCATCAGTCAGTCTTCAGCTGCGCCGTCGGAAATCATGCCATCACGCCCGAGGGGCATGTGCTCATGATGGCTGCCGTACAGCCCTTCCTGTCGGGAGCAATCTCGAAGACGGTGAACATGCCGTCGGACGCAACCCCCGACGATGTCGCACGGATTTACTTGATGGCATGGAAGTTGGGTCTCAAGGCCGTCGCAATCTATCGCGACGGCTCCAAGGCCTACCAGGTCATCACGACCGGAACCAAGAAGAAGACCGAGGAGGTTCTGGAACCCGTTCGACACAAAATGCCCAAAACGCGCAAAGCGATCACGCACACGTTCCAGATTGAAGATCACAAGGGGTACATCATCGTCGGTCTCTACGATGATGGAACCCCGGGTGAGGTCTTCATCGTCATGTCCAAAGAAGGCTCGACGATCGGTGGTGTGATGGACTGCTTCGCCACCGCGGTGAGCATGGGGCTCCAGTACGGAGTCCCGTTGGAAAAGTTCGTGAAAAAGTTCGTCCACAGCCGGTTCGAACCGTCGGGGTTCACCAAGAACCCGGAAATCCCGATTGCCAAGTCGGTCGCGGACTACATCTTCCGGTGGTTGGCAGGAGAGTTCCTGTCACCCGCCGCTGCTGCAGATGCTGGTGTGCACAACAACCACGACACCAACGAGGTGAGCGAGCAGTTGCTCACGTCCCCCACCCCTTTGAATCGTGGTCACAAGTCTGACTCACCCCCGTGCGCACGATGCGGAAGCATCATGACGCGCGCGGGATCGTGCTATTCCTGCCCCAGTTGTGGCAACACCACTGGCTGCAGCTAAGCACGAAAACCGCCCCCGGTGCGCGACGCGTACCGGGGGCTCTTTATATCCAAAAATTTCTCCTATTTTTTCTCTGTGTCTCGTGCTTCTTTGAGGTGCTTGAGATACATCGACGGAGCGCCGGTCATCTCGAGGAACTTCTCACCGCGGACCGCCTTGATCATCTTATCAGCAAGCAGTACGACGATATAGCGGAATGTCACCGCAATGCGCGCGCCGATGTTTGTGACAAAGGCAACGACATGAGCAAAAAACGTGTGGTACGTGCGACTGAGCCATGCTCCACATCGACGCCACACACTCTCGGCTGCAGGAGAATGCTTTACCAAGAAGCGTGTAAATCGCGTTGCTTCTCCGGCATACACTTCGCGCTCTTTGAGCGCGAAAAAGAGTGCGATGAGAAGCAAGCTCGAGGCAAATACAATGGTGTGAAGGGGCATGGAATCAACTTACTACTGACAACTCACAGCTTCTTTGCTGTTGGTTGTTGGTTGTGAGCTAGATCGTGTACTTAACGAACCGTCCCAATTCTGTGCGCTCGCCAAACTTTTGAACTGCGCCCTCGATGAGACCACCGATGGTTTGTGCGGGATCTTTGAAGAACGCTTCTTTGAGGAGTGCCTCGGCACCTCCCGCGAGAAGCTCGTCATCGGTTGCTGCAATCTGCATCGCGATATCCTTGGCGATGGTCTGGAACTCTTCGTTGCGAGCGACGAAGTCTGTCTCACACAAGAGCTCGACCATCGAACCAACTGAACCCTGACCGTGGATATACGCCTGGACCGTACCCGAACCAAGATCGCGGCCTGCTTTCTTGGAAGCGACCGCTGCACCGCTTGCGCGGAGCACCTCGAGCGCCTTTTCCATATCACCGTTTGCCTCCATGAGCGCCTCACGGCACTGCATCATAGAAACGCCGGTCTTATCACGAAGCTGTTTGATGTCCTGAGCGCTTACAGTCATGGCTCAATGTTATCGTACTTCTGCAGGTGTACCAACTGGAGCTGGAGCTTCCTTCTTGCCTTTTGCATAAGCGTCAGTGAGCTTTCCGAGGACAGCTGAGATGCTTGTGTGGTTCGAGTCGTTTGCTGGGATTGGACACAAAATTTTCGAAACGTCACAGTCTGAGTTTGCGATGGCAATAACTGGGATGCGGAGCATAGCTGCTTCGGCAATCGCGTTCTTTTCGTGTTTAGGGTCAACGATGATGAGTGCTGCTGGAAGTGAGCGGAGGCCACGGAGACCACCAAATGTTTCTTCGAGACGCTTGATTTCGCGGTCGATCATGAGGCGTTCCTTCTTGGTGTACTTACCGAGTGCGCCTTCGTCACGGTCTTTGATGAGCTTTTCGAGGTGTTCGATGCGCTTCTTGATGAGAGAAAAGTTTGAGAACGTACCGCCGACCCATCGTCCTGAGACGTACTGGACGCCAATCTTCTCTGCTGCTTCGCGAACTGCAACACGAGCTTCGTGCTTGCTGCTTGCGATTACGATCTGCTTGCCGTCCTTGCCGAGCTTCTCAAGAAGAAGAGCCGCTTTGGCGATAGCTGCTGCGGTGTGTTCGAGGTCAAAGATGTCGGTGCGGCCCTGTGCGCCGAAAATGGATGCACGGGTCGAAGGGTGACGACGCGACTTGGCATAGGCGTAGTGGGCTCCTGCTGCGAAGAGCTCGTCGATAAGTCCCTTTGATTCTGTAGTGGTAGTGTTTGGCATTGAAAAAGCCCGTTTGGGCGTATGGGGATTCTACCAGACGAGCGAGGAAGTCGCAACCCCGGTGACCCCGGCACTATCGTTGGCTTTAGGGATTAAATCCCTGACCAAGCCCTCGATTTTCTTGTATGTATCTTCTACAGTCTTCCGGTCAACAGAGACCGCATCTTCGACCTTCCACCAAATCACCTTTTGGGCATTTCTCAAAAAATCAGGTACATACGGCTCTTGGGCCATCGAAACGACAATTTCATATTCTTCTAGCATCTCTGGTTGCAGACGCTTTGTTGAATTTTTTCTGATATTCATGCCGTTCTTCTCCATTACCTCAAAGAAGTCCGGCGTTTCAAAAAGATCAGCAAGAATCTGCCCTTCTGGCTCGTCAGAAGCACCCACATACGTCCCGACTGAATCTGCATCGTTTGAGCACGTAAGCTTGTTGTAAATCGCGGCAGCCATTTGGCTCCTAAACCAGTTACCCTTACAGATGAACAAAATTTTCTTGGGAGAACTGGTCATATTAGAAATCTCGAGATTTTTACAGCGCTGCGTCAGCCGCCTCGAGAGCTGCAAGGATCTTCTCGATATTGCCGTTGAGAAGCCCGGGGATATTGGACCAGCTCTCTTTGATGCGGTGGTCGGTAACGCGGTCCTGTGGAAAGTTGTAGGTACGAATCTTCTCCGAACGGTCACCGGTGCCAATCTGTGCCTTGCGGTCGACTGAGAGCTTGGCCGCAGTCTTTGCAATCTCAATCTCTTCGAGCTTTGCCTGAAGGATGAGCATCGCCTTATCGCGGTTACGCTGCTGTGTGCGCTCTGACTGCGAGCGGATCATGATACCTGTTGGCTTGTGGAGAAGACGCACGGCGGTCTCGACCTTGTTGACGTTCTGTCCTCCGGCACCTCCCGAACGCGTGAACTGCATGTCGACATCGGCCATGTTGATCTCAACTGTAGACTTTTTGCGGATTGGCAAGACAACCACCGAAGCTGTGGACGTGTGGATGCGCCCCATCTTTTCGGTTGCGGGGATGCGTTGCACGCGATGCACGCCGGTCTCGAAGCGGAACGCTTTGTAGACGCCTTTTCCTTTGATCTCAAATGACGCATCTTTGTAACCGCCCATCGCAGCGCGTGCTTCGTCGACGGTTTCGACTTGCCAGCCTTTGATTTCAGCGTACTTGGAATACATGATCGCGAGCTGCTCGGCAAAGAGCGCAGCCTCTTCCCCACCCGCTCCGGCGCGCACTTCGAGAATAATCTCGTTGGGCGATTCTTCTTCCTCTTCTTCTCCTTTGAGAATCTCTTCGATCTGTGCGGTCACGACAGCAATCTCTTTGTCGGCAGCAACAATATCCTCCTGTGCCATATCGGCCAAAGAGGGATCTTCCGCCATTGTCATGAGCTCTGCCTTCTTGGCGTTGAGACGCTCGAGCTCAGCGGCGTGATAGGCGGTGCGAGGATTCTTTTTTAGTTCTTCGATATCCATTGTTTTTTAAAATCCTAAATTCGAAGCACGAAATTCGAAACAAATCCTAAATCCGAAATTCAAATGCTCAAAATGGATTCGCACGTTTAGGATTTTGGGTTTAGTGCTTTGAGTTTGTTTCGGATTTCGGATTTAGGGTTTCGTGCTTCTTAATAGTACACCCAACACAAAAGGCCCCCACGGAAATTCCGGAGGGCCCTTGCGAGTATCTAATTCCCCGACTGAACTTCGGGTGCAACGCTCGTTACCTTGTCTTCTTCGACTTTGGTGACTTTCTTGGCTGCGCGCTTTGTAGCGGTTGCCTTGGCAGCATCGCGAGCTGCAGAAACAGTTGCCTGACGGTTCTTGAACTTCTCGAGACGGCCAGCGAGAATCTTCTTGCTATCGTCACCGACGTAGAACGGGTGGCAGGTTGAACAGACTTCGATGTCGAGTGATTCCTTGGTAGAACCAACAGTAAAGGTCGCGCCACATGCGCATTTGACGGTCGCCTTTGAGTTGTATGT
>JAUPUE010000043.1 GCA_030917725.1 Patescibacteria group bacterium | reverse complement strand
CCGAGAACATCACAAAGAGCGCAATAACACCCCAAATCATGGTGTTCTTCCCGGCTTCCTTTTCTTTTGGATCATCAGCCTTGGCGATGTATTTGACCAAGCCCCAGAAGAATACGAGGAGGGCAAGCGATGCAACCACTCCGGTCGAGAAATTAATGAGATCTTTGAAGCTGCAAAGGAAACTCTCAATATCGGTGATTTGCGTCACGCTTCCACAATTTATTGCCGCATGGGCAAACGACGGAGCAAGTGCAGCGATACCGAGTGCCCCTCCAAGATAAATCGACAAATGTTTTTTCATAATTACTACTAATGATTAATTACGAGCCAAATACCGACTTCCGCAAAAGTTCAACAAGCCCCCAGAATGAAAACAACACAAAGAGACCAACGACACCGTAGATGATACCGTTTTTCGCCGTCTCCCGACCTTTTGCGTCGCCCGCACTCATGATGAAGCGGAGCACATTCCAGACGAAGAAAACAACCGCGAGACCGGTAAGAAGAGCAATGACAGGGTTCACAAGTTCCATCGCCGAACAAATGAGGTCTTTAAGATTATCGGGATTTGTAGGACAGGCAGCAGTTTCAGCACGAGTCATGAGAGGCACAAGGGAAAGCGATGCGACAGCAAGCGATGCAAAAAAAGGTTTTTTCATAAAAGTATTATACGTTGAAATCTACGACCCGCGTCGATGGAGGTGGTGTTTTGAGTTCTTCGACCGTTCCGCTAATGACGTTTGCAAGAAGCGTCGCGCCAAGAAGGATTGCTGCACCAATCACGGTGTAGAGGAACGTCTGCTTTGCATCCGCGAGCTCCTTGTCGTTACCCCGCGCCTTCACGAATTTGAATCCAGAATAGATCACAAAGAGGACGACAACGTAATAACCAATCTGTGCAATACCATCAACAACCTTAAGAATGAGTGCACTGAGATCTCGTGTCGCACCAAGAGGATTTTCGATTTGGGGAGTGACTCCAGGACCACCACCATCCGCACGCACAAAGAAAGCCGGGAGAACCAGAACAGGGAGCATCAAAAAAGCCAAGAAAAACTTTTTATAAGAGTTCATATGATGAAATTATCACAGTGCTCGGACTAATGAGAGAGAGCACCTCATCGGCATCTTTGTTCAAGAAAAAATTCGTGAGAAAATTGACGAGAATCCATGCGCTCAACGCCATAATAAAGCCCCAGAAGACGCTCTGGAACACTTTGTTTGCAGCAGACTTTTTGCCAGGATTTCCTTCTGATGTGAGGTACAGGAAGCCAGCGTATGAGAAAAGAGCAGCGGACACAGGGATAGCAATGCGAAGCAACCATCCAATGATGGTGTTTGCAAAAAGGATTATATCGCTAAAGTGACAATCAGGTCCCGCACATGGGATAAGACCGCCAGCACCTGGAGTTGGAGTAGTCGTCGTCGCGAGGGTCATACTTGGTGTCATGAGGCCAAAAAAGAACACGAGGGACAGACCCGCCAAGACAACTATCGTACCAATCGATTTCATTGCACCAATTGTAGCCCAAAATCAGCCCATACCAACAAAATCGGTGGACAACCCGCCTAGTTACCGGACTCTACCGAACAAGATTCTCGAGTTTTGCAGACGCTTCGGATACCGCACGCTCAATCGTTGAACGACCCGAAGCGATGTCACCAATGAGGCTTGAAAAGACACCCCCACTCTGAGAAGGATCTGGATCAAGGAAACCGCGTGCAATGAGTGCCTCATCGTAGAGAATGCCGTTATAGGGGTCATTTGGAGGCGTGGCAAGCAAATCACGGCGTGCTGGGGGAAGACTTGCATACTCTGACCAGAGTGCATCCGCCTCGGATCCCGAAAGAAGCGTCGCTACTCGATAAGCACCTCCGATATTCTCAGACTGTTTGATGAGAGCGACCGCATAGATGTTCCCATACGTAGTTAGGAACGTGCTGTCTCGATGCTGAGGCAACGGTGCCATGTCAAAGTTGAGATTCGGATTCCGCTGTTGAAGCTCAAGCAATTCGCTCCCAAAGCCTGGGTAGAGCGCGAGTGTGCCGGCGAGGAATGCTTCGCGTGACGAGGGAAGTGAACGATTCCATGAGTAGGCCGGCTTCACAGGGTTGGCGAATTCGGTATAGAAACGGAGTGCAGAATGAGCCGGCGCTTCAGGAAGGCCGAAGCGATCACCCAAGACAAAGCTCACTTGGTCTCCCCCACTGCGGACCGTGATGGGATCACCCGCCTGCATAATGAGCGTCGCGATGATTTCTCGGGCATGCGTGACGTTGGCATATTCGCCGAGCGCGATAACGCTTTGAGATACGTTGAACGATGGATCTTTCTTGGTGAGTTTATCTCCGAGGTCGAGAAGTTCATCCCAATAGACCGGCGGACGGGTGATACGTGCATTCGTGAAAAGCGAGCGATTCCAATACATCACCATCGGATCAATGAGAATCGGGAAGCCAAGCACACTGGTATTCGTCATAAAACCCTCCGTGCCTTCCGCAAATGTGTCCCGGAAGAGGCGTTCGGGGTACGATTCGAATCCAATCTTATAGAGCTTCTTTTCATGACGAAGCAGTTGAGATTGTGAAAGGATAACAACATCAGGCCCTTTACCAACAGCAAGGCTCTCTGCAAGCTCAGTGTCGAAATCTTCCGTGCTGACCTGGCGGTATGTCACCTGCAGGACGTTATCATTGTCTTCGTTAAACGCACTGATGACCCCATCCACCATATTGCTTGGGAGGACTCCCCACACCGTAGCAACCGCAGGAGTCTGCGTATCTCCACCACCAGATTTCCCGACCATAGCTATCGCAATGACACCACCAACAATACACAGACCGAAGAAAACGAGTAAGACGACAGTGAATGGACGCATGGTTAGTAGTTATCTCTGAGATGCCTTTCTGAATAAGAGCCCATAATGATGCTCGCCAGTATCGATTTCGCGATCAAAAACGAGTCCTGCCCCTTCGGCAAGGGCTCGTGCCGCATCTTTGGTCATCACATGATCGGCACGTGGACCAAGTGGTCCCGAAGCATCTGACCAATCAACGATGAGCAAGCGCCCATTGGGACGCAGCACTCGAACAACCTCGGCAATAAAACTCGCCCTCTGTTCTGATTGGAACAAGACATTCGCGATAATTGCAGTATCGAGCGAATTGTCTGCAAGCGTTGTTCCGCCACGTTCATCAAGATCCGCCCAGATGGCGTGGAGGTTATCCATCTTGTTTGTCTTTGCTTCCGCCGCAAGTCGAGTAACAAGATCCTTTTGCACATCGAATGCGTACACAACACCGCTTTTGCCAACGCGTTTTACAAGCTCTCGAGCATATGCACCTTCACCGCTACCAAAATCACCGACTGTCATGCCGGCGCTGATACCAAGCGCATCGAGTACAGAAAGAGGGTTCACGAACATAGCTTAAGGATACAAGGCACAAGGATACAAGGCAACAAGATATTCATTACGGAGCCGAAGAAGTCGGCGAGTGGAGCAAAGATAAAATTTCTACAAACAAACGAAAGACGCAATCGAATCACCGTCGCGCATCTTCATGATGCGAACACCCTGGGTAACGCGGCCGAGCTCAGGAATCTCGTTCATCGCAATGCGGATGACCTGGCCCTTTTGTGACATCACGACGAGCTCTTCGAGCGCAGGCGTCACCACATGACCTGAGATAACGATACCGGTCTTATCAGTGACGTTTGCGGTCTTGATACCACCACCACCACGCTTCTGCGTTTTGTACTCGGATACTGGTGTACGCTTGCCGTAGCCATTTTTTGAAAGGATGAGGACCGAGGCCTCCTTCTCCTCCTTGCGGATGACGCCTGCCGCGACAACAACGTCACTCTTATCGAGCTTAATAGCGCGGACACCACCCGCGGTACGTCCCATCTGACGGATATCTGATTCTTTGAAACGGATTGATTGTCCTCCACGTGTAATGAGCGAGACGTCGTCTGTTGGGGCAACAAAGAGCGTCGCCATGAGCTCGTCTCCGGCATCGAGCTTGATAGCGATAATGCCGCTTCGGCGAACGTCGTGGAATCCTTCGGCGGCGACCTTCTTGGCGACACCCATCTTGGTGACCATGAGAATGCTTCCCTTCTCTGCTTTCATCGCCTTCGAGACCGGGAGAATTGACGTCACGCGCTCACCCTCAGAAAGCGACAAGAAGTTCATGACAGACTTACCCTTTGTGGCACGCTTGCCCTCAGGAAGCTCGTACATCTTGAGCTGATAGGCTTTACCGCGATCGGTGAAGAACAAAAGATCGCTGTGCGTTGATGCGGTGAGGAATGTTGTAACGAAATCTTCTTCTTTGGTATCGAGATCGATAACACCAACACCACCACGGCGCTGAGCTTTGTATTCGGTCGGATTGGTGCGCTTGATGTAACCACCCGCGGTGTACAC
>JAUPUE010000026.1 GCA_030917725.1 Patescibacteria group bacterium | reverse complement strand
GCAGTAAGTACGAAGTATCGATAGGAGAGGGGAGTGATGCCGCGTTCCTCGAGATCTTTTCGAGTGAAGCCGGTGCCTTCTGATTTGGCCATCTTGCGACCACTTACTTGCACATGGTCGTTGTGCATCCAAAAACGGGAGAAAGGCTTTTCGGTTGCAGCTTCAGCTTGAGCGATCTCATCATTGTGATGGACTGCCACGTGTTCGATGCCGCCGGTGTGGATGTCGAAGCTTTCTCCAAGGTACTTTATGCTCATCGCTGAACACTCGATGTGCCAGCCGGGGAATCCTTTGCCCCACGGGCTCTCCCAACCGAGTTCGTTATTGAATTTCCATAGAGCAAAGTCACGCGGATCGCGCTTTTCGGTGTTCTCAACGATACGAGTGTGTTCGTCCCCAGCTTCAGATTCTGAGATGCCACCAAGCTTTCCATATTCGGGATAATCCTTTGTAGAAAAATAGAGACCGTCGCTTGTGGAGTAGGTGAGTCCCTTTGCTTCAAGTCGTTTGATGAGCTCAATCTGCTCGTTGATATGATCGCTCGCTCGCGGCATTGTTGTTGGAACAATTACATTGACCGCTTCGAGGTCTTTCATAAATGCATCGATGTACCGATCGGCGAGCTCGCGCATACCTTCGAGTGTAAAGGGGAGACCTTCGCGTTTGAGACCTTTCATCATCTTGTCTTCTCCAGCATCAGCGTCCGACGTGAGGTGTCCGACATCGGTGATGTTCATTACCTGATTTACGTCGTATCCATTGCGCTCGAGGGTGCGGCGGAGGATATCGGCAAATATGAGTGCTCGAAGATTGCCAATGTGAACGTAGTCATAGACCGTAGGGCCACAGTTGTACATGCCGACTTTTCCAGGAATAAGCGGAACGAACTCCTCCTTCTTTTTGCCCAATGTGTTGTGGAACGAAAGCATTGTGTCCATATTCTACTTCATGCGATACTGGGACGCCATGAAGCCACGTATCATCATTGGTTCACTCGTTCTCCTCGGTCTCGGCTTCTTTGTGGGCCGTCAATCGGTCTTGCCGAGCCAACTCGTGAGCGGTGTGTATAACACCGAGAATGCCAGCACCACCGAGAATGTTGATTTTCAGCCTTTTTGGGATGCGTGGAATACTATCAACGAGCGCTACGAGGGTACAGACCCTGTCGATGCTCAAACAAAGGTGTGGGGGGCTATCCAAGGCCTTGCAGATTCATTGGGAGACCCATACACGGTCTTTCTTCCTCCAGAAGATAACGAAGCTTTCGGTGAATTAATCGGTGGCAGTTTTGGTGGGGTAGGAATGGAAATAGGGAAGGAGGACGACGTTCTGGTTGTCATGGCTCCCCTCAAGGGAACCCCGGCCGAACGAGCAGGTGTTCGTGCGGGAGATATGATTATTGAGATTGGCACGACCACCACCAATGGATTGAGTGTTGATGAAGCGGTTGATTTAATTCGCGGTGAACCGGGAACATCCGTCGACATTACTTTTTTACGAGAAGGGGAGACCGAACCACGCGAACTGACAATCGTTCGCGAAAAGATTATCGTTCCAACGCTTGATACCGAACTCCGTGCTGACGGTATCTTTGTTATTTCTCTCTACAACTTTGATGCACATGCGACTGCCGATTTTAGAAAAGCAATCAAAGAATTCTCTGCAACAAAGAGTGATAAGCTCATCATCGACGTTCGTGGTAACCCAGGAGGATATCTTGATGCCGCTGTTTCTATAGCGAGCTACTTCCTCCCCGAGGGAGAAGTGATTGTGCGAGAGTCGGTTGATGGTACCGAGGAAACTGTGTACCGAAGCAAGGGGTATGCGCGTACCACCAAGCCACTCAAGATGGTGGTACTTGTTGATGGGGGTTCAGCTTCGGCGTCGGAGATTCTTGCCGGCGCTCTTCAAGAGAACAAAATTGCCAAGCTCGTTGGTTCCCAAACGTTTGGCAAAGGCTCTGTTCAAGAACTGATTCCGATTACCGGCGAGACATCGCTCAAGCTCACCATTGCTCAGTGGCTTACCCCAGGAGGCACGTCCATCTCAAAAGAGGGCCTAACTCCCGATATTGTTGTCGAACGCACCACCGAAGATTTTGAGGCAGATAAGGACCCCCAGCTTGATGCCGCGGTGGCAGATATCCTCGCTCGTTAGACCGATTGTCTTTATACCCCTACCATAGTATTCTTTCGGCCATGGAAGTAATCCTTTTGAAAGACGTCCCCAAGGTCGGCCAGCGCTATGAAGCTGTTACTGTTTCTGAGGGCTATGCCGTCAACTTTCTCATTCCTCGAGGATTGGCAAAGGCTGCGACTGCAAATGCAAAGAAAGAACTCGAGATGAAGAAAGCAAAGATGGAACACGGCATGAAAGCCGAACAGTCCAAGATTGTCGAAGGTATCGCCGTTGTGAACGACAAGAGTGTTACGATTCGTCGCAAAGCCAGCGATGAGGGTAAGCTTTTTGCTGGTATTCACACAGATGCAATCACTGCAGCAGTCTACGACCAGCTCGGCGTGTCGCTTCCCGAAGAGCTTTTCAATATTGATCACATCAAAGCACTTGGTACGTACGAGATGAATCTCGAGTGCAGGGGCAAGAAGGGAAAGATTACACTCCTTGTTGAGCGCGAAGACTAAGGAAGCAATTTGCAATAAGCAATTAAGAAAACGAAAAACCTCCGACAAAAATCGGAGGTTTTTCTAATTGCCAATTGCTCGTTGCTATTTTACGTGTACGATCTTTCGAGTGACCTTTGCACCGTCGTAACGAACTTTTCGCTTGTTGCCGAAAGATACAGTTCCAGGAACGAGAGCGAAGAGTGTGTGGTCCTTGCCCATACCAACGTTGGTGCCCGGGATGACTTCTGTTCCACGCTGGCGGACGATGATTGCTCCTGCCTTTGCTGTCTGACCATCAGAAAGTTTAACTCCGAGGAATTTCGGGTTTGAGTCTCTGAGGTTTCGGGCTGTACCACCCGCTTTTCTATGTGCCATAAAATTTTATCTTGTATTGAGTCCGTGCCGCTATCCTTGGGGGATGTTGGCTCGAATCGCTGGTTACGTGGGCTCTAGAATAG
>JAUPUE010000027.1 GCA_030917725.1 Patescibacteria group bacterium | reverse complement strand
CGTCACCGACGTAGAACGGGTGGCAGGTTGAACAGACTTCGATGTCGAGTGATTCCTTGGTAGAACCAACAGTAAAGGTCGCGCCACATGCGCATTTGACGGTCGCCTTTGAGTTGTATGTTGGGTGGATGTCTGTCTTCATATGATTTATTTAGGCCCACGGATGATAGCACGCGAGACAGGCATTGGCAATAATCAAAACGTTCGTATTTGTAAATGAAAACTGGCCCCTCATCCGCCGAAGCGAACGAGAGGCCAGAAAGTTCGAGAAACCGAAGTTCCTCAGGAATTGCGGGAGAAGATTCGATCGCCCTCGCTACAACCGCCCGGGCTATAGGTGGAAAACGCGATGACGTTCCAGCCGCCCTGGACAAAGAACGCGCGAACCACACGGAGCACGTTGTTGGCATCACGGATGTAGAAAGTGTTTGCGAAGATGTTGACGAGGAGAGGACTCTCCTGGCGGCGGGCTTGAGCCTCCATCATCGCGAACATCTCCGCGAGGCTGGTCTCCGCCTTGTCGCCGAGCTCGTCGAGGATCGGCTTGTCGAGCGAATTCCTCGTGAGTCGTGCAAAGCGGAGCGTGGTCTCGCCCTTGGCCTCCTCGGTCTTCCCGAGGAACCAGGACTGGAAGTCGTCGCCAAGGTGGGAACAAATTCCCCCATCCTTCTTCAGCTTGAATTTCTCGGATGCGACGAATGGTCCGGTGGTCGCCAGTACGAGGCTCGTACCCAGACGCTCGAGGAGGGGCGAAACCGCCGGCTTCTCGATCTTGAAGACAAGGCTACCGTCGAGGATGCCGCGAGCGACTTCCTCACCGCCGATCTTCTTCACCAACGCGTTCAACTGACCGCTCGTCCAGTTTTGCGTAATCCAAGTCATGGTGCTCTCCTTGGGCTTCGTTGCCCGGAGCATTCCGCAAGTCTCAATTGACCGCGGTTGTGAAATCTCGATGAAAAGATCTCAAAACCGCAGTCAATTTCACAATTCCTTGTGAAAGAACATTACCAACATATTATACACCCTATAGTGCATAGTGTCAAGTGTTCATTTAACCCCCGTCCTTAAGGCCTTTGCCTAATCCCCATCTTCCGCATCCTCAATAGGATCAATCATGGTCGTCTGGATGGTTTGTGCGTGATTCAAGACACTGTTTGCGTATCCTTGGCCCAAGCTCGCCCAGTTACCTCCGGCGTAGTAGCGCGCGGCGGCCTCGTGTTCGGCACTGTAGCCTCCAGCAGCGGCGCCGAGGTCAGCGAGGAACACCGCAGATGCGATGAAAGCGTGGCGAGGATTCCATGGGTCTGGATAGATTCCAAGAATCCCCTCAAGCCTATTGATGTAACCGTTCCACGTTGAAGGGATGAACTGTGAAGGACCCATGGCACCACCATAACCACCGCTCGCCAATGGACACGAAACCTTTGTCGAAAGCGGCTCTCGTCCAAGCTCCTTCATGAGCGCTTGAAACACCGGCAAGTCGCGTGTTGGGTGAATACCGTTTGCGAACGTGGTTCCACTGGTTACGCTCCGTGTCTCTCCCGAATCAAGATCACTAATGACACACGAACCAAGGTTGTTACCGATGTTGGTCTCCTGTTTGAGGATACCGAGCAAAAACGCGGTGCGGACACCGGTGAGCTTTGATGCTTCACGCGCATATTCAAGGGCGTCACCAAATTGGATGCCTTCGGTATCACGAAGGGAGAAGATTTGAGCGCTGATACGTGCAGCCTCTGCTCGCTTTTGTTCAAGAATCTGTTTGTAGACGTTTTCCTGTCCCTTGGTGACAGTCAAAACATATTCCTTCTCGGCCTCACGCGCCTCAATCTTTTGTCGTTCAATTTCCTGCTGATATTTGAGGTCGACCTCTTTGGTATGTGCGACTTCGAGCGACTCTTTTTCGGTCTCGGTGTCCGCTTTGGTCACTTCGATATCACGGAACGAGTCTTGGAGAGCGACGTTGATGGAATCGAACGCATCGAGGTCTTCGAAAAAGTCCGAGATATTCTCATGTGAGAGTGCGAGCTCGATCACCGAGTTATCGTCGAGTTGGTTGGTTGTACGAATGAGCTTTGCGAGCGATTCTTTTTGGCGCGCGTACTTCTCGGAGAGCGCGACGATCGTCGTGCTGCGTTCGGTGATTTCTCCACCAATTTGTTTGATATTGATATTGCGCGCTTGAATCTGGAGCTGGGTCTTTTTGATATCAGCTTCGAGCAACGCGACGTCGCGCTCGAGCGACGCGCGCTCCTGGCTCTTTTGGTCGGCATAGACCGAAATCTCGGCAATCTCTTTCATCTTTGCCGCAAGGTCTTTTTGCAATTGGCGTTCACGCGCCGCAATCGCATCATCCTCCGCCTGTTTCTGCTCTTCTTCATCATCGTCATTATCGCGACGAGCGGCATAGAGTGCAGAAGACGGCACGATAGAAACCGCGAGGAGCGCGACAAGCAAGAACGCTGGAAAGATCTTCAATCGAAACATGCGGATAGTATAGCAGAATAGCTTTTAGCGATTGGCTTTTAGGGAAATACCCGAAATATATGGCGCAGAGCGAAGTGGATCCGGGTTTTTCCGAGCTTGCGAGGACAAAACACGGACCACGCAGTGAGAGTCATACCACACCAAAGTCTAACAAAAACAAAAGGGGCCGCTTGCGCGTTACCCCTGTTAGTACTGTAGCACCGCACGGTGCGCCCTCGTCGCGAGGTCTTTGAGCTCGGGATATGGCGTTGCCACCAAGATTTCCTCGAGCGTCATCCACCGGTAGTCTGTAACTTCATCTTCCTGCAGACGTGGTTCCTCCTCGCCCATAAGAGCAAGGAAAAACTCAACAACTTTGCTAATTCGCCATCCCCTATACCTGAAGGTGTAGGAGAGCGCGAGCTCTTCATCAAGAACGACTTGAGGCGCGAGACCCGTCTCCTCGGACAGCTCCCGCAACGCAGTGTCCTTCTTGGACTCACCCTCGTGAGGGTGGCCCTTGGGGAAACCCCAGTGCCCTTTACCCCATCTCTCCCACACCATGAGGAAGAAGGGGGTTCCATCGACGACTCGGAACGGAATTACTCCGTACGAGCGATCTTCGGTCATACCTCTACCTCACTTTCGTTGGTTGGGTGATTCTCTTCCGTTTATGACAATAGCACAATAAATCTATGCCGTCAAATGTTTACCTGCCGAGTCATAAACAAAAAACCCCGTCTTGCGACGAGGTGTTTTGGTGTAAAAATATGAGTTTATTTTGCGTCCGCGTCTCCTTCTGCTCCTTCGGCACCCTCTTCTTCCTTCTTGCCGCGCTCTTCGGAAACTCCAATCGCATCCATGTCGATTGCAACAACAGGCTCATCGATAACTTCTTCGCGAGGAGCTGAAACCGAAGCAACAGTATCATCAGGATTCATATCAACAATCTCAACTCCTGCAGGAAGCTTGATGTCTTTGATAGAGATGTGCTTCTCGAACGTGTCGAGAATAGAAACATCGATTTCGATACCGTGTGGAAGATCCTTTGGCATCGCTTCGACTTCGATCTCGTGGATTGATTTGACGAGCGTTCCACCAAGAGACTTGATAGCGAGTGCTTCTGCCTCACCAACGAATTCGAGTGAAACGTTTGTGCGAACCTTCTTACCCTTTTCCATTACATAAAAATCAACGTGGACCGGCATGCCGGTTACCGGGTGGAAATCGATATCGTGAATGAGCGTGTCGCGATCTTCGCCAACACCTTTGAGGGTGATAACCGTCGATTCGCCGGCCTGCTTGAAGACCTTATCGAATACGAGCTTATCAAAAAAGATAGACGTTGCTTCATCCTTGGGACCGTAGAAGACGGCAGGAACCTTACCTGAGGCGCGGAGTGCCTCGGCTGATACTGAACCGTCGCGAAGTGTGATGTCGAGAGATGTCATAAATAGGTATAGGGACGCCAAAAGGCGGAGTCATAATCGCACGATTGTGCTCAAAACGCAAGCCACAAGGCCTCCTCGCGCCGTTTTACTATTGGGCTCGTCCGCACGCTTAGAGGTATAATCAAACACATGCGTACTGAAACCCAAAATCTTGGATATACAAAAAAGCTTTGTATTCTCCCTTTTGATCATCGTTCCTATTTTGAGCAACTGCTTGGTTTTGCGGAGCCACTAACAGCAGAGCAAAAGTCTCAGCTTTCTGATTACAAAAAGATCGTTTTTGAAGGGTTCGAGCAATCGCTCTCTCAAGGCGTATCGCGAGACGATGCTGCCGTGCTCATCGATGACGTATTCGGTCTTGATCTTCTTCTTGAGGCAAAACAAAAAGGATACACCATTCTTCAAAGCACTGAGATAAGCGGTATCGATCATTTTGAATTCGAACATGGAGCCGACTGGAAAACATGGATCGAAAAGGTTAAGCCAACATTCACTAAGGTGTTGTTACGTTACAACGTTGAAGGAGATACTGCTCTCAATCAAAAAAGCCTTCTTAATTTAAAAGAACTTTCTGACTACTCACACCAGCAGGGATACAAGTTCTTGATAGAGCTTCTTGTGCCACCAACAGCGTCTCAAACAAATTCAGTTGGACAAGACAAACAAAAATACGATCATGAACTACGTCCCGCTCTGACCGTGCGTGCAATGAAAGAAATGCAGGACGCCGGTATCGAGCCCGATGTATGGAAAATCGAAGGAATGTATACAACTGAGGCATACCAAAATATTGTTCTAGCTGCCACACGAGATGGCCGCAATAACGTGGGTACCGTATCTCTCGGTAGAAATGAGACAGATGATGTCGTTGAGCTGTGGCTCACAACCGGAGCACAGGTACCGGGGATCATCGGGTTCGCTGTGGGAAGAACCGTATTCCTTAATGCGCTTCTTTCTTATCGAAAGGGAGATATGACACGAGAAGAGGCGGTCGAGGAGATCGCGGAGCGTTACGCCCACTTCTATCAGGTCTTCAACTCCAAGTAGTCTACTTACTGAACAAGTTCTTCCAGTCCGAAGAGAATTTGCCGATGCCCGCATCGGTAAGCGGATGGTTGATGTCGTAAGCGGTGAAGTCTTTTTCTTTCAGGTCTACGAATGGAATCGATGCGAGAACGGAAGGATCCTGTTCGCCGAGTGGGTTTTCGATACCATGTGCTTTCCATGCTTCGATCATCGCAATAGGGACCGTGACGATATCCACCTTACGTTCGAAACATCCAAAGAGATGCTCAAGATTTCTGATACTTGCTCCTAGGACGAGGACATGACTTCCCCACTCTCCATACATACGAACGATATTCTCTACCAGATCAAGCCCACGAACGCCCGTATCATCGAGTCTGCCGATGAATGGTGAGACATAGACCTGTCCGCGTCGTGCACCACGTGTAGCAGCGTGAACAGCGGCAGCCTGTTCCTGAGAGAAACACAGCGTCATGTTGATGTTAACCCCTTCCTTCACAAGCGTTTCTGCAACACGAAGGCCCACAGACGTAACGGGAAGTTTTACAAAAATACCATCGAACCACCGAGACAGCTCTCTGCCTTTTTCAAGCATGCTCTCATAATCCGTCTGATCATCGGCATATACCTCGACCGAGATAGAGCCCTCGGGGATGACAGCGTGAATCTCAGAAGCAACATTTCGATATTCATTCCAAATGGTCTCTTCCGTGAGCGCACCGTTTTCTTTGAGCTCAGTGATATGAGGATTCTTTGAGACAAGCGTAGGATTTGTCGTTTGCCCGTCAAGAAAACCGAGTGTATCCAATGCTCGCTTTGTCTCTTGGGGATCGCCACTATCGAGAAATATCTTTGTAGAAAGATTCACTGGTTTTGTCATAACCCTATGATACCTCTTCGGAGCGCTATGCTAAAATAATCCCATGTCCCAATCAAAAAAGATCGATTTTCTCTCAATCGGCGACGTATTCAACGACATCTTCATTGAACTCGAGGATGCCAATGTAACGTGTGACATCAACCACGCAAACTGCACCATTTCAATGAAGTTCGCGGACAAGATCCCCTACAAAAAAGCGACTGCTGTACTGGGAGTCGGTAACGCAGGCAATGCGGCAGTGAGCGCGGCTCGTCTCGGATTGAACACAGGCCTTCTGACATTCATTGGCAAGGACAGCGACGGTGAAAAGATATTTGATTATTTTAATGATGAGGGCATCTCACGGGATCTTATTAGCCAAGACGCCACCCTACCCACAAACGTTGCTTACGTTCTTCAGTACGGTCCCGAAAGAACCATCCTTGTAAAACAAGAGGCATATCCATACACAGTCCCCACCTCTGAACTCGACGCAAACACACCTTCGTGGATATACCTCACATCAATCGGAAAGAGTGCCTTGGGCTTCCAACACGAGTTGGTAGAGTGGATTACCAAACACCCTGAAGTACAACTCGCCTTCCAACCAGGCACATTCCAACTGAAAGCCGGAAAGTCTGAACTCTCAGATGTATATGCCCGAACGAACATATTGTTTTGTAATCAAGAAGAATCCGCGCGCATTTTGGAAGTGGATTCTATTGAAACTTCTGACGCATTGATAAAACTCTCCCAGCTCGGACCAAAAGTCGTTGTCATTACCGACGGACCGAAGGGCGCACATGCATATGATTCGGAGACAAAAGAGATGTGGAGTGTTCCGATGTATCCCGACATCAAAGACCCAGTCGACCGCACCGGTGCAGGTGATGCTTTTGCATCGACCGTTGTCGCAGCACTCGCCCTCGGGAAACCCTTATCTGAGGCTCTCATTTGGGGACCTATCAACTCGATGTCGGTGGTTCAAGAGATCGGCGCTCAAAAAGGCCTCCTCTCTCAAGAGAAGATTTTGAGTTATCTCGACGACGCCCCTGGCAATTACGGAGCCAAGAAAATTGGATAAGGTATACTTTTGGTAGATAGCCAACCCAAACCATAGGAGACACGCTCATGCGAATCAGATTCGTGGGTGCCCTTGTGGCGCTGATCTTTTTCAACTCTCTTGGAACAGCAGTAGCTCACACCATCGAGGAACGGAAGCGTGACCTCAGGGTCGAGCTTTCGAAGAAGTTCGACCCCGCCTGGATCACTAACATCTTCAACCACCAGAACCTTTGTGAGGGTCGAGCGGTCGAGAACCCGGGACTGAAGAGTTGGAACGCTCTCGAAAACTCCATCATGTCGGACGTGTCTCTCCTCCGTGGAGAGATGTTCTTCCGTTCGAATGAGAGTCGCTTTCGAAAAGCGGCGTCGGTCCACAAAGACGACGCGTTTCTTCCCTTCATCCTACTCGCGATTCTTCGCATCGAATCAAACCTCGGTGAGAATCGCGCAGGAGACCCTGTCATCGCGCTACTTTTTGAGAAGTATCGAAAAGTCGCTGATGGGCCTTCCGGAAACAAGCGGCGCGGTGAGATCCTCACGAAGGAGATCGTTCCCTTCCTTTCGATGGCCGCGACAAACTCGTGGGATGTCTGTGGGGTGCTCGGAAGCCGTGCAGCGGCCTTCGGCTACCCGCATTTCATCCCAGAATCGATTCGCCTCGCGGTCGACGGAGATGGTGATGGGAAAATCGACCTCATGTGGAACGTAGACGATGCTCTTGCGAGCGTCGCAAACTACCTCTCTCGAGCTGGGTGGGGAAAAACCGACGCTTCGCGCATCACAGCAGTGTTCAACTACAACCCGCTGAAAGCCCTCCGCGACAGAAAGGCCGACCACCGCTACGTGCAGATTGTTTTCCGCTACGCGCGGAAACTCCAGGAGAAGATTGACCGGCCCTCGGCAACGCGGGCCGGTTCTTTTTATTTTCTTCCAATGACCCTCTTCCCCGCTTCAACAATCGATTTCACATCCATCTTGTAGTGAGCAAAGAGCTCCTCGGGTTCGCCTGATTGTCCAAACTGATCGTGAACGCCGATGAATTCCATCGGAACAGGATTCGTTCGTGCGAGAACTTCTGCAACGGCGCTTCCCATGCCACCAGCGACTTGGTGTTCTTCGCACGTCACGACCGCACCGCATTTCTGTGCGACAGAAGTAATAGTTTTTTCATCCATTGGCTTGATGGTGTGGTTGTCGACGACGATCGAACCAATACCTGCTTCTTGGAGTTCTTTTGCTGCCAGAAGCGCATTGTAGACCATATAACCACAAGCGATGAGTGCAACCTGAGGATTTTCGGATTCCCAGATGACGTTTGCCTTCCCTATTTCAAAAGGTGTTTCCGGCGTGGTAAACGAGGGTGTTCCAGAACGGCCGAGACGGAGATACGAGGGGCCGTCAGTTTTTGCGATAGCGAGCGTTGCCTTGCGAGCTTCTTCGGCATCAGCAGGAACAATAACCGTCATGTGCGGAAGCATGCGCATGAGGCCGATGTCTTCGAGCGCTTGGTGCGTCGCACCGTCGGGACCGACCGAGAGGCCCGCGTGACTACCAATGATTTTTACAGGCACATTGTTGAGCGCGATCGTCGTGCGGATTTGTTCGTTGTTACGCCCCGGCGAGAATGTCGCATAGCTCGTGATGAATGGAATCTTGCCGTAGTTCGCAAGGCCAGAACCAACCGTCGCGAGATTTTGTTCAGCCACACCCATCTCGATAAAACGCGTCGGAAATTCTTTTTTGAACCATTCGACACGCGTCGACTCTACCAAGTCGGCGCACACTGCAACGATGCGCTCATCTGCTTTCGCGGCTTCAACAAGACCATGACCAAAGCCGTCACGTGTAGGCGCTTTTTTGATATCACCGAAGATATCTGGAGAGAGTTTTTGGTCTGATTTAATCATTGTGGCTTGCTTCTATCTTCCCCTTCAGCGTCCTCAATTCTTTTAAGAACTTTGTCTCTTCTTCTTTTGTTGGCGGCTTACCGTGCCATGTGTAATCAAACTCAATCTCTTTGATGCCTTTACCAGGAATTGTGTGCGCGATGATGAGCGTCGGCTTTTCGAAAATCGCTTTTGCCTCATTCACTGCATCATCGACTGCGCGCATGTTGTGTCCGTCGACTTCGATGACATGCCAGTTGAATGCACGCCACTTGTCGGCGAGTGGTTCGACAGGCATCACGTTCTCAGTCATGCCGTCGATCTGGATGTTGTTGCGATCGATGACAGCAGTGAGATTTGAAAGTTTGTTGTTACCTGCAAACATCGCTCCCTCCCACACGTTTCCCGCCTGCTGTTCCCCATCAGACATAAAGCAGTAGGTGCGGAACTTCTTACCATCCATGCGAGCGCCATACGCCATGCCGGCCGCCTGCGAAAGACCCGAGCCGAGCGGACCGGAGGTGTTCTCGAGCCCAGGCAAACGCTCGCGTTCGGGGTGACCTTGGAGGCGCGAACCGAACTTTCGCAGCGTCTTTAATTCTTCGAGAGGAAAGTACCCCGCATGCGCCATTGTGGCGTAGCGAATCGGCGTGATGTGTCCGTTTGAGAGGATGAGGCGATCGCGCTCGGCCCATGCGGGGTCTTTGGGATCGTGATTGAGGATATGGAAATAGAAGAGCGTGAAAATGTCGGCCATGCCAAGCGGTCCGGCAGTGTGTCCGCTCCCCGCATCTTCGAGCATATCGATGAGTGAGATGCGGATGTCGTTCGCTTTGAGTTCAAGCTCTTTGATCACGTCGTCGGTGAGTGCCATATGGAAAAATTGTAGCACGACTTACTGCTGCGCCTCATGCAATGTCAAAAATCCGCATCTCTCCGGTCTTGAAAGCTGGAAATGAATAGTAGTCAGCGATATCTTTGCCTTCGATCGCTATCTGCAAACACATCAAGTTGTTCTTACTTCCGCATACCAATATCTTTTTATCGACGTACGACTTCTTGATATCCTCCAAAAATCTCTTGGTCTTGTCATACACATCGACGAGCGATTCCCCACCCGAAGGACGCGTACTTACCAGGTCGATATTATTTGAGCGACAATATTCTTGAAAGGAGCCCATCGGTGTCCCAGTGAACTCGCCTAGATCTCGCTCGAGCAATAATTCACTCTCAATGACGACTGTGTCTTTTCCCGTATCAAGAAACGGTTGGAGAGTCTGACGCGTCCTTTTGAGAGGGCTCACAAAATAGACATCCGGCATGATCTCCCTAAGTTCTTTGGCAAGACGCACCGAATCTTCCTTGCCTTCAGGAGATAAATCCACGTCTGTCTGAGAGTCGGCTAGATTTGCCTTGTTACTCACAGATTCGGCATGTCTGACCAGGTAAAGCTTCATAATGAAAACAGTATCATACCAACGAACAACGCGACCGGTGAGGGTCGCGTGCTCATGGCATCAGCGGGAGCTGATACCAGAGACTGATGGAACTGGCAGAGAGCGAAACGAAGGCGAGGCTGTAAGCGTCTCGGCATGCTCAACTGTAGTTTGTGCGGTGTGCACAACCGACAGGAGCAAGGATTCAAAAGCCGAGAAAACGCTAGGCATCGCAATCGACAGGACGAGGAAGAAAATCCCGAGCCCGATCGAACTTCTTATGCGCATAGTGTATAAAAACTATGGGTTTTCGGTTCAATGTGACGAGCATCGAACCATGACTAAATGTCAAAACCCGTTGTTTTCCTACCCTACTTCTCTACCTCTGCCGGCAGTATCCGCCTTAAAAGGATAGGAGTCAAGGATACGAGGATACAAGGATACAAAGAAGTCTCTTTATCCTAAATACCTTGTAATGTCTCGATATTCTGACGTATGTCACCTTCTTCGAAGATGAACGAACTTGAGACGAGCTTTGTGGCACCTGCATCGGCAAGATCCTGTGCGGTTTCGTCGTTGACGCCGATATCGACGGCGATGGTAAGGTCGGGGTAGCGTTCTTTGATTTCAACAATCTTATCGAAGACTGACTCGTCAAGATCCTCACCAGCATGGCCGATACTGTCACTTCCCATCACCTGAACGAATCCCGGCATACCGAGCGTGTCGATGATTTCAAAAAGTTTCTCATTTGGTGTTGATGGCTTGATTCCCCATCCCAAATCGATGCCCGCATTCTGTGACATATCGACGATGGCTCCATGATCATCAGTGCTCTCGATGTGAACCACCGCACCTGATACGCCCGCCTTAATCCAATCAGCAAGAGCTGCTTCTGGCTTTCGCATCAAAAGATCTACTTCGTATTCAAGATCCTCCCAGTATGGAAGGCCTTCGTCTTGTGCGACGAGTTCTGAAAAATGTTCCGACGATGTGTACGGCCACGTTCGTGACGGTGCATATGAACCGTCAGCAACATCAATCTGCATGCGTCCCACATGACTCTTCACCCGAGCAGCGTGAGCCTCGAAATCTTCGAATGATTCAGGTAGCACTGCGGGGATAATCTTAATCATAATCAATGATAAATTGAGGAAAATTTTGTAATGGTGCTATCTCTCCATCATTATCAACAATAAACATCTTTCTCCACCCCCCTCTGATAATCCAAAAACATTCTGCCTTAGTCCCAATAAGAAACAACCCCGCTAGTCCTTCATCAAAATATACCAAACTTGGATTTTGAATGTTATGAGGACCTGGTTCTTCAACCACCATATCTTTTATCCAATCAATCATTTGGATTTTTTCTTCTGAAGACATTTCAGTGAAGTGGTTTCCAAAAGCTGATGTTAAGTAATCTTCTGAGAGAGACCATACCGAATCTCCGAAGTCCGCCTTGCTGTAAGGCGCCCCCTTTTCCCCCATCACTCGCGCCCCAAAAAGAATATCCTTCTCCTCCACATCAATATCCAAGCCCTCCTTTACAATAGTTTGTACCGACTTCACGTCGATGGCTTTTTTCAAACTGCATGTTGCGGGTCCGAAAGAACTTGAGGTGCTGGTCCTTTTAGTAAGAGGCTTGAAACTTGGGGCCCACAAGCGATAGATAGCGACTGATTTCGAGGGACTATCTAACTTTGCATATGTCCATATGTAATAAAAATCTTGTTCGTAATATTCATCAAAATAGCGTTCGACCATAACCTTAGAAGCATCAATCGGGACCGCACCTACATCAAAATTATTAAAAAGGAGAACCACTCGGGCATCTTCACTTTGGCCTGAGTAATACCTTAATGAAGAGTCTCCATATGTCGCAATGGATTCTAACTTCGGATAGACGAGCACCACCGCAATACAAAAACCGACAAGAATGATCCCGAGTGCTATCAACTTTCTTAGCATGATTTATTGCTCAAGCTTTGCTATACGGCGAACGTGGCGCTCTTCGCCGGAGAATTGTAATGAAAGCCATTCGGTGACCACGCGTTTCGCATCTTCAACCGAGACGAACGATGCGCCGAGCGCGAGCACGTTCGAATCGTTATCTTTTCGCGACGCCTCGATGATGCCCTGTTCATGTCCTACCTTGTGACTGTCTGGAAGACGCTCTGCCGCTCCGTAGTACACGACAGCGCGAGCTCCGTGAACCTTGTTGGCAGTCATTGCTTCTCCCTGTCCCGAACTACCGATGACGATTGCGCGTTCTACATCGCCATGTGCAACAGCCATTGCCGCTGGGCGAATAAAATCAGGATAGTCGTCGTTGGGATCTTCAACAGTTGCCCCGCAATCAATCACCTCGTGTCCTTCTGACACTAGGAAAACCTTAAGTGCTTCTTTGAGCTGAAATCCTGCGTGGTCTGCGGCGAGTGCTATTTTCATAGTAGTTTATAAGTTTGAAGTTTATAAGTTGCTAAGTTCGAAAACAGGGTTTATTTAAAATTCTGACGAAGAAATCGAACATAGCCACTTATCATCTTTATCAACTCCTCATACCTATTGATAATACCAGAATCACTATGAAAACCTTTACGTTGGCAAACCTCTAGATTTCTTCTCGTTTCCTCAGCTTCGGCCTTCGCCAGGTCCACAAGAACTCGAACCTTTTCCTTGAGAGATCGACGATAGTAAGACTCAGCAATATTGTTTGAAACCGAGGACGAGGAACGCCTCAGTTGGTCAATGCTTCTGTACTTTTCATCGGAAGGAAAAGTCTTTGTGAGAGTGTGGACACCAATCTCAAGTTCAGCCGCAAGGCAGTATATTTTAAGATTTTCGAGTCCAGTTGCCATACATCCCAGTATGCAACTTCACAACTAAAGAACTTCTAAACTTACAAACTCAGACGTGTTTAGCGAGACGGCGAACGTGTTCAACGAGCGTGTGGGTATATCCACCTTCGTTGTCATACCACGAAAGAACTTTGACGAGGTTACCGCCGACCACGCGCGTGAGCTTGCTGTCGACAATGGCGCCGAATGGTTCACCGATGATATCTGATGACACGAGCTCTTCGTCAGTCACTTTGAGGATTCCCTCCCAGCGCTTCTCTCCTGCAGCTTTGCGGAGAATATCATTCACTTCTTCGACGGTGGTATCGCGCTTGGTGATGAATGTGATGTCAGCAATCGAACCGACAGTGACAGGAACGCGAATCGAGATACCATCGAACTTGCCTTCGAGATCGGTAATGGCTTTAGTAACAGCGATTGCAGCGCCAGTTGATGTTGGAACGATGTTCGCAGCCGCAGCGCGGCCTTCACGCCAGTCTTTCTTATTGGGACCGTCTTGGATGCTCTGTGACTGGGTGTATGCGTGAACGGTGTTGAGGATTGCCTTCTCGATGCCGATCGTCTCGTGAAGCACTTGAATCACCGGGCTCGCTGCGTTCGTGGTACACGATGCGTTCGATGTGATCTGGCATGTCTCAAGCTTGTCTTCGTTGATGCCCATAAGCACCGTGCCACTCTCGATGCCTTCTGCCTCGCCTTTCATTGGTGCAGTGATAACCACGCGCTTTGCACCAGCATCAAGATGCTTCTTGGCATCAGCGGCGTTGGTAAAGAATCCAGTTGATTCGACGACGATGTCGATATCGAGATCTTTCCAAGGAAGCGTCACGGGATCCTTTTCGGCAAAGACTTTGATCTTTTTGCCGTTGACGATGAGCATGCCGTCAGCTGCGACAATCTCGAGACCGCTCGGACCGTAGGCGGTGTCATGTCGAAGGAGGTATGCCAAGTTGGCGACATCACCAAGATCGTTCACAGCAACGACCTCGAGCTCTTTGTGCGCGAGCGCTTTCTTGAAGAATGCCCGTCCGATTCGTCCGAAGCCATTGATTGCGATCTTGGTCATGCGATTGCGATTAGATTATGGCTATCAGTATATCACCCTACGTGAGTGCCTTTTTGAAAAGCTCTTGGAGAAGCGCCGGGTTTGCAGAACCCTTGCTTGCTTTCATTCCCTGCCCTACGAAAAATTGGAGAAGATTCTCTTTGCCGCCCTTGTAGTCAGCAACGACTTTTGGATTGTCAGCGATAATCTGATCGACGATTGTGGTGAGCGCACCCTCATCGCTCTGTTGGAGCAATCCTTCTTTCTCGGCGATATCAGCAGGTGCACCACCCTTCTCTACCATCATCTTGAGAATATCTTTTGCTCCGCGGGATGAGATGAGGTTCTCATCAATCATTTTCATAAGATCGGCAAAGTCTGTTGGGTCGAGTGTGATAGGCGCATCTGCTTCGACGAGACCTGCGAGGTCTGCAGCGATGTAGTTTGTCGAAAGCTTCACAAGGCCGGCATTGTCACCAACGATACCAAGAACTGATTCAAAGAAAGAGCCGAAGATACCGCCCGATGAAAACATGCGAGCATCTTCTTCTTTAAGTCCCATCGCCATGTAGCGAGCGCGCTTCTCTTGTGGAAGCTCAGGAAGGCTCGCTTTAAGCGCTTCGTTCGAGAATTCAGGAATCTCGCTGATTTTGAGCTTTGGAAGATCCGGTTCAGGAAAATAGCGGTAGTCGTGTGATGACTCCTTTTTGCGTTGAGAATATGTTTGGTTCTTCACCGAATCCCATCCGCGCGTCTCTTGGACGACTTCCTCCCCCGCTTCAAGCACAGCGATCTGTCGTGCGATCTCGTATTCGATTGCTTTCTCAGCGTAGCTAAATGAGTTGATGTTCTTCACTTCGGTCTTTGTGCCGAGCGTGTCATCTTTGCTCACCGACAAGTTCACCTCCATGCGAAGGTGTCCCTTTTCCATGTCGGCATCCGAGACGCCGAGCGTGCGGAGAAGCAATTGAAATTCGCGACCGAAGTCACCTGCTTCTTTTGCAGAATGAATCACCGGCTCAGTAACGAGCTCCATGAGTGGAACGCCGGCACGGTTGAAATCGACAAGTGAGTGACTGCCTTCGTGCTGGTTGCGTGCAGTGTCTTCTTCGAGGTGGATGCGCGTGAGTTCGATACCGTTGACCGAGCCACCCTTCACCAACGGATATGCAAATTGGCTAATCTGATATCCCTTTGGAATGTCAGGATAGAAATAGTTCTTTCGGTCGAATTCGGTGAAATCAGCAAGCGTACCGCCGACCGCCATACCGACGCGGAGCACGTGTTTGACGGCCTCTTTGTTGATGGTTGGCAACGTGCCAGGGTGGCCCATACAAACGGGACAAACGTTCTGGTTAGGGCGTTTTTCGTCGGGGTCGTTCTTGGAGTCGCAGAACATCTTCGTCTGCGTCTTGAGCTCGACGTGGATTTCGAGACCGATTGTAGGTTTGTAGTCCGACATGG
>JAUPUE010000025.1 GCA_030917725.1 Patescibacteria group bacterium | reverse complement strand
CCGAGAACACGATACATATCGACAGTTCCGCGACCCTTCTTGTCGTAGTTATAGATTGTGTATCCATCGGATTTCACGTAGCCCACGTCGTTGTATGTGGTCTCCGGTGAAATAACGCCTGCATCGAGTCCTGCTGCCATCGTGAGTGGCTTCACAATTGAACCCATCTCGTAGATGTTCTCGACGATAGGGTTGGTAAAGACTGCGGGCGAATCTTCATCACCAAAATGATTAGGGTCGAATGTGGGTCGTGCAGCAAGAGCGTGTATCTCACCGGTCATCGGGTCCATGATGATGCCACCGACCGAATTGGTGTTCCACGTCTTCTCGATGGTAGCGAGCGACTCTTCGAGCGTGCCCTGCACTACCGGTTCGATCGATGTGATGACGTCTCCCTCCCCTTCTCCATGAGCAGCTTTGACGACATCCTCCGCATTCGAAAAGATCTCAGCAAAAAAGTTGGTGTAGAGCGACTGTGTTCCACGTGTCAGCGTACGCTCGTAATATTTTTCGAGTCCGTAGAGACCAACCTGTGTGTCTTTCTCACCGTCGTACCCAGCAAAGCCGAGCGCGTGCGCAGCAAGCGTGTCTCCAGGGTACGAACGCCATCGCTCTTTGTATGTCCGCACTCCTTCGAGCTCGAGTGCATTTATCGTATCAGCCTGTTCTTGTGTGAGATGTTCACCCACTTCTTCGTATGGGTCGGTACCATCGCTTGCTCGATGTACAAACTCGCTTCGCTCCATCTCGATGTACGGATCAAGTTCAGTGTAGAGCCCTGCAGGGTCTTCGACCTGTGACGGATTGATGGCAAGCAAAAATCCCGAACCGAGCGTCGCACCGGCGATCAACTCCTCGTTCTTATCTTCAAGATAGATGATGCCGCGGCTGAAAAGGCCTCCCTGCGGCTGAGAGTACTGTCGGTCGGCTTTCTCGGCGAAGGCATCGCCGTTCATCACTTGCACAAAATAGAGCTTGACGAGGAGCGTCAAGGCACACAGACAGAGAATGGCAAAAAGAATGCGTATGCGGCTCTCTGGAGCGCTAGTCATTGTTCTGATATGCGACCGAGAAGGTCTCAGAGGCGCGGGAAACGAAGCGGACATTCTTGGTGGTCACAAATCCAAGCTCTTGTGCGTGTGAAAGGGTCAGCTTGTCGGCGGCGCGGATGTAGTCTGCTTCGAGAGAGCTAACGCGCGAAGCGAGCTCACTCTTCTCGGCTTCGAGCGACTTGCGTTCGACGACCGAAGCGACAGTCTGCTTGAGGAGGAACCCGTAGGTACCGCAGACAACTATGAAAAAGGCAACGAGACCTATGAAAAGGCGCTTGCAGAGTGTATTGAGTTGTAGGAGGTCTCGTACCATAGATGCTTGTGACTAAAGTTACTTTTAAATTAATTCTTCTGTATCAAACGAAGCTTGGCGGATCGGGAGCGAGGATTCATACGCGTCTCTTGAAAGGTCGGGGCGATCGGCTTCTTGGCAAGGAGTACTGCCCCTTCGGCCACCTTCTCCTTGAAAAAGTTCTTCACAACCCGGTCTTCGATACTGTGAAATGAGACCACCGCCATCTTTCCTCCCGGCTTGAGCGATTCGAATGCTCCTGCAAGTCCTTCGGAAAGCGCCATCAGCTCGTCGTTGACTGCGATGCGAAGCGCTTGGAACGTTTTGGTCGCCGGGTGTAGAGGACCATTGCGATATCCTCCCGGCACTGCAGCCTTTACGACATCGACAAGGGCGTTCGTTGTTGTGATGCGGGTCTTGCGGCGTGCCTCGACGATTGCTTTTGCGATCTGTCGAGAGAAGCGCTCTTCGCCGTAGCCGAACAAGATGTTCGAGAGCGTCTCCTCGCTCCAGCCGTTCACGATGTCTTCCGCTGTGAACGGTCGTCCGCCTTCGACTGATGAGAAGGTCATGACGAGTGGCTCTTCGCGAAGAAAGCTAAACCCTCGTCCGGCGGTCTCGAGCTGAAAGGTGCTGAAGCCGAGATCGAAGGCAACACCATCAATCGATTCGATGCCGATCTCTGTGAGCTTCTCTCGCATGTGGCGAAAGTTGCTCAAGACCGGCACAAACGAACAGGTTGATCCTCCGCAGGCCTTCACACCTCGCTCGAGCGCTGCTTCATCTTCGTCAAAGCCGATGATGCGACCCTTGGGACCAACAACATCGCAAAGTGCCTTGGTATAGCCCCCGCCACCAACTGTGGCGTCAACCGCCGTAGCACCGGCAGCGAGGTCTAGTCCGCGTATGACTTCGTGTAAAAGAACAGGGATGTGCGTCGCACTCATATCGCTCCGATCTCCCCGAGATTCTCCGCGAGGACGTCAGCTTCTTTCTCGATCTTCTTCTTGTAGTCCGTCCACGACTTCTCGTTCCAGATCTCGACGCGTGTCTGAACACCTGCGAGCACAACCTGGTTGCCGAGTCGTGCGAACTCCTTGAGGAAATCAGGGACCAAGACACGACCTGCTGAATCAACATCAACTTCGACCGCACCTGCGAGCATGAAACGCGCGAATCCGCGCGTGTTCGCCTGACCCATTCCGAGCTCTGCCAAACGCGCCGAGATCGAGCTCCACTCCTTCTGTGAATAAACGAACAAACAGCCCTCAAGACCGCGTGTCACCACGAGGCGCTTGCCGAGCTGCTGTCGGAATTTCACCGGAAGCGAGAGGCGTTTCTTATCGTCGAGCGTGTGTTGGTATTCGCCGATGAGCATGTGCGTTTTTTCCTTACGTTTTCCTTCATCCCACCTTATCCCACTTGCTCACCATTCTATCCCACCACTCCCCAATCACAACCACGGTTATCCACTTTGATGGCTCAAAATCTGACCACAAAACAAAAAGCCCGCCTTGAGAAGCGGGGTGAAAAAGTGCCTTGGAAGTTGGCTAGCGGCGGTCTGGGGTCAAGGTTTTTGAGGCAATATCGTACTCGTAGAGTATCGTAGAACTCGAAGTCACCGAACCTACCTCAAACGAAATCAGCCCTTGAGCGGCACGGATACCATTCACAAAGTATTCATCTTTATGCAACCGGAAAATTGAATATTTATCATTCATCATCTTTTCTGTGTCATCCGCGTGATTAATTCCTTCCATATCTGAAAAGATGTCTGGATCTGCTACGGGAAAAAGGTACATGAACGTCGCTTGTGTGAGGGGATCTTCGTGAATCTCTCCATATGCAAGAAAATGCGAGCCATCCACCCAACCATCAACCATACGAGGGTAGAAGGAAAAGTGATCTCCTGTTGTTGTGTTAGTGATTATCCCTGAACAGGAATCCGATACGGGTTTACAGCTGCCTGTGTATTCAAACTGCCCACCAGGAGCTGTTGAGGGTGATGCGGGGGCTTCCTTTCCCTCGATAAAAAGCGTGGGGATTTTTGACCGTGGATCACGCTCACGAGCCAATCGATGCTCTCTCGCTTTTTGATCTGAGACAGATATATCTATATATTCCTCGAGAAGCGCCTTTGAATCTCCGAGAAATATATTTGTCAGATGTTCACGAGCACTACACACCACCACCAAAAGTACCAACAGGACTAGGATGATGATGCGAGATCTCTTCATATAAATTTACTACTGCCTCGGTTTCATCAGTGGGAAGAGTTGGGTCTCACGAATCGGTTTGTCTGCAAAGAATGAGAAGAGGCGTTCGCCGAAGCCAAAACCGAATGTCGGTGGCATGCCGTATTCCATCATCTCGACGAATTCCATGTCGGGCATCATCGCCTCTTCATCTCCCCGCTCGATGAGTTCACCCTGAGCCTCAAAGCGAGCTGCTTGATCGATAGGATCGTTGAGCTCGACGTGTGCACGTCCGATCTCGCTTCCTGCGATGATGACCTGGAACATCTGTGTGAGACGTGGGTCAGCAGGATTCTCTTTTGAAAGCGGTGCAACAAGCTTAGGATGATTGACCAAGAATGCAGGACCAGAGATCTGCTTGCGGCAATATTTCCAAAGGCTGTCGGTGAGACGTTCGCGTGTGGTGCCATCGAATGTGACGCCGAGCTCGATGAGCTTCTTTTTGAGATCTTCTTCGGATGATTCGAGAACGTTCACACCGGTCATCTCTTCAACAGTTGAAACGTAGTCGAGTTCTTTCCACTCATCAGCAAGATCGAATGTGTGACCACGTGTCGTGAACGTCGTCGTACCAAAGACTTCTGTCGCCAACGTTCGGTACAATCCTTGAATGAACTTCTTACCATCTTCAAAGTTCATGTACGCTGCGTAGAACTCCATGTTGGTGAATTCTTGGACGTGTTCAGGGCTTGAGCCTTCGTTGCGGTAAGCACGGCCGATTTCGAACGTGCGAGGGAGTCCTGCGGCCATGAGACGCTTCTGCCAGAGCTCACCAATCGAGATGCGCATAAAGACATCAAGATCAAAATCGTTGTGGTGGGTCTTGAATGGTCGCGCTTCGGCACCGCCTGTGGTGATCTCGAGCGTTGGTGTCTCGACTTCGAGGAAGCCGCGGTCTTTGAGATACGCACGAGTGACGTCCCAAAACTTTGCCTTCTTTTTGAAGAGCTCTTGGAGATCAGGATCGCCGAGAATATCGAGATATCGCTTGCGCAAGCGTTCCTCAGGGTCAGTGAGACCGACCCACTTCTCAGGGAGCGTGCGGATCGACTTAGAGAGCATGCGCCACGACGCAACGAGGATGCTCGCCTCACCTCGCTTGGTGCGCGTTGGGACGCCTGAGAGTTCGATGAAGTCTCCTGTGTCGACAGTCTGTGCAAAGAGCACGAATGCTTCTGCACCGAGCACATCTGACTTGATGTATCCCTGAATCTTTCCTGTTCCATCAAACACATCGGCAAAGATGGTCTCACCGTGTTCACGAATAGACATGACGCGTCCTCCGATCGTCACAGGTGTCTCAGCCGCTGCAGCATCGTCAAAGGCTGCCACGAGCTCTCCAAGCGTTGTGGTAATGCGTGAGTCGGCAGGATACGGATCGATACCAGCCTCCTTGAGGAGAGCGAGCTTCTTGAGACGGTCGTTGCGGATATCGTCGAGCGACATAAAAGATTAGCCTTTAGCTTACAGCCAAAGGTGTAAAAGGCCAAGAACCCTGGAGGGGTTAGCCTATCTTGAGGATGGTGTACTCGAGCTTCTTGCCGTTTGGAGCAACAAAGGTAAAGGTGTCGCCTTTGACCTTGCCCATCATAGCTTCACCAAGAGGAGAATTGAGGGAGATACGGCCGAGCGTGGTGTCAGCTTCTTCGGAGCCAACAACCGAGTAAGTCTTTTCCTCGTCATCACCTTTGCGCTTGACGGTGACTGTTGAACCAACAGCGACAGTATCGCCGTGGTGAAGCTTCACAATCTCGGCATCTTTGAGAATGCGTGTGAGGTGCTTGATGCGCGATTCAATCTCACCTTGTGTCTGACGAGCCTGTTGGTACTCGGCATTTTCAGAAAGATCACCAAGCGAACGAGCGTACTCGAGCTGCTTTGCAATCTCGGGACGACGAACCGTGATAAGTGTTTCAAGCTCAATCGTGAGCTCTGCGTGTTTTTCTTTTGTGAGATATGCTTTTTCTTCGTTCATAGGTATTCGTTAAGGGATTTGACGCCCCACTTTATAGGGCAAAGACCTGGAAGTCAACGGACAACTCAAGACTCCCTATTCCAGGTATTGCGGCGTATAGATTCGCATCCAATCAAAGAGACGCCTCATGACCGAAGCAGACCCCATAAGGTTCGTGACAGGCCCGTGTTCCATGACCGTAGCAAAGGCGAAACGCGGATTGTCGTACGGCCAAAAGCCCACGATCCACGAGTTCACATTCTGCTTACTTACACCGAGCTCGGCGGTTCCTGACTTCCCCGCCACAGCAAAGTCTGGATAACTCATCGCTTTTGATGTTCCTTCGGTAACCGAGAGTCGCATACCTTCACGGACGATCTGAAGAACATCCGTATCAACATCGATGCGTTCAACTTCAGTCTCGGTCTCGGCTATGAGATGCGGTGTGACCAACAGACCGTCATTGGCGATAGCAGCGACTGCACGAGCCATCTGAATCGGCGTTACTTGGAATCCATACTGACCGATCGCAGTGTTATAGGTGTCACCCACGCGCCATGGGTCATCGGGAAAGAGCTTTGCCTTCCATGCGATTGTTGGGATCGTTCCTTCGACTTCACCTGGAAGATCGATACCGGTCGGCTCACCAATCTTGAACATGCTCACGTATTCATCGATGCGATTGATTCCAAGTCCTTTCTGATCACCAAATCCACCACCGACTTGATAGAAATAAACGTCAGACGACACCGCGAGCGCGTGTCGAACATCTGTCCACCCATGCGCCTTCCAGTCCTTCATAATCGTCGGCTTGTCAGGATTGTACGGGTTCGGGATACGGAGGGCACCATCGCTGTAAATCTGCTTCTCGGGCGTGATGACGCCTTCAGACAATGCACCAATCGCGATGAAAGGTTTGATGATGGATCCAGGAGTGTAGCGCCCGCTGATCGCGCGGTTGAGGAACGGTGTAGCGGGATCCGAGCCATAACGTTCGAGCGCTTCCTGATCACCTGCAGATACCGCATTCGAATCGTAGTCAGGAATGCTCACAAGCGCCAAGATCTCTCCGGTGCGAACATCAAGAATGACGCTCGCACCACCGTCAAAACCAACATTGGCTGCGAGCTCCGAGATATACGTCCCAAGCTGGTGTTCAACCGCGGCGTCGATTGTAAGCGTGAGCGCCTCCCCTGCCTCAGGCTGATCAATAACGGACTCAGAAAGAATGTTGCCACGTGCATCTTCTTCGAGAATCTTGGTTCCTCGCACACCGGCAAGTAATTCGTCATAAACTTTTTCGATGCCTGAAACGCCAGTCGTCTCTTCTTGAAAGTAGAATCCCGAGGTGTCCTTCTTGGGATATGAGACGAATCCCATCACGTGCGCAATGCCGGTTGTCGTAGAATATCCGCGATATGCGAACTCCCGCACTTCTTCTTCGGATGTCGTTGCCACATCAAAGAGTTCATTCCATGCCAAGAGCTCACCTGTTCGATCATAGATGACACCACGATCAGGAAAGAGAACTGAGTGTGCGAGACGATTCTGCTCTGCTTGTTCGCGGTATTCATCACCGTTCACAATCTGCAATGAAAATGTTTTATAGAGAAGACCAGCTGCTATAACAATGAGCGATATAGAAAAGATCGACAGAGCCGTACGGCCAATCGGACGCTCGATACGTCCTTCGAACTGATGACGATCGAATTTGGGCGAATTGTGCGAGTCGAGAAAAATCTCATCAGGGGCGATCTCGCGTACTGTCTTTTTTTTAAATGGTCTAAATGCGAACATGGCCACGAATAGAGCTCTCCGCGAGAAGCGACAAGACGAGCAAGGCTGCCGTAGAGAGCGTGATGAATCCTGGAATGCCAAAGATTGGGTGCGCTCCGTAGAGAACATCGAGAATGAGGGCTGGGATGAGCGCCTCAAGAAAGTTCCGATATGCGAGAGCGCAAATGGCGATACCGATTGCCACAGCCCACCAAGGGGCGATGAATGCCCCGATGATGAGGGTAAAAAGTGTGAGGAGTCGGATGCCCATGGTGGTTAGCGACCAGCAGGTCGAATGAGGACTTCGCGGGTTTCGAAGAGATTGATTGGAAGAATCGCTCGCACTGTCTGGAATGAATCGGTGTCATGAGAAGTAACTTCTCGCACAAATCCAAGTGTTCCATGTCCTTGTGTGGGAAGCATGAGTGCATCTTCCACTTTGATAGAAATGTCTTTTGGAATACTCACCTCAAACGCTCCACCGCCAGACCCAATGGCCGTAAAGAGCGCTTCCGTGCTCGTACCAGCCATCACAGGCGTCTCAACGCCTGGTGACGAGAACAGACGGACGCGTGCAACGTTTGAGCTCACACTCTCGACCGTACCGAGCATAAGTGTGGTATCAAACCATGCTTCATCCCCTTCCGAAATCCCGTCGTCAGTACCCACATCGATGAGGATGACGTCATACGGTGAACGCGACGGAGCCGCAACGACTCGTGCAAGCACACCAGTCATCAAAGGGTCACGCCCAAATCGCTCAAAGATACGATCGCGCTCAGCAATCACCTCATCGTACAACGCAGCACGAACCGCAAGGCGCGTGTTTTCTTCTCGTAACATCTGATTCTCCGTTGCGAGATCTTGTTTGCTCATGAGGCGTGCCTGAACCCCTTCTGATCCTTGCACAAGCTCCGCGTGCACCGCGAACATTCCGCCCGAAGCTTGGAGGAAGAGTGCATCGAGCCAATGGGGTTGAACAATAGCAATGAGAACCGCAGCGATAATCGCTACGGTTGTTGCCAGATATGAAGGACGAAATGTCCGATGTCTACGCGGTAGGAGGAAGTGCATGTTCTTCATCAACAATGATGTCACGATAACGCTCGGTCTCTTCGACGACGAGACCGGTTCCGCGGGCAACAGCAGTGAGCGGGTCTTCAGCAACGTAAACGGGAACTTTAAGCCATTCGGAAAGGAATGCATCAAGACCACGGATGAGTGCACCGCCACCAACAAGGTAGATACCGCGACGCATAACGTCCGAAACCACTTCAGGAGGCGTCGTCTCAAGCACTTCTTTGATTGACTCAACAAGCGTGTCGATCGATGTTGCAATTGCTTCACGGACGTCAGCATCGGTAACAACCACTTCCCTTGGAAGACCCGTAATGAGATCTCGGCCGCGGATGGTCACCTCGATTGGCTTTGCTTCAGCAAGAATCGCTCCTGCGGTGATCTTGAGATCCTCGGCAGTACGCTCACCAATGAGAATCTTGAACTCGTCACGGACGTAGCTGATGATGTCGGCATTGAAACGATCACCGGCAATCTTGATGTTCTTGCCGTTAACGACACCCGAAAGCGAAATGACGGTGATATCGGTTGTACCGCCACCGATGTCGACGATCATGCTTCCGCTCGCATCATCAATCGGAAGACGAATACCAAGCGCAGCGGCCATTGGCTGTTCGACGATGTACGTCTCACGCGCTCCAGCGTTTCGTGCAGCATCACGAACTGCGCGACGCTCGACGTTGGTCGTTCCAAACGGCACGCCAATGACAACGCGCGGACCCAAAAGTTTTTTGCTGTCACCTTGCGCGCGACGAACGAGGTGCGCCAAGAATTCTTCGGTAACTTCGAAGTCAGAAATGACGCCGCCTTCGAGCGGGCGGATTGCTGCGATATGCTCAGGAGTGCGTCCGAGCATGCGCTTGGCTTCAGCACCAACTGCTACCACCTGACCGGTCTTGTTGTTGACCGCCACCACAGTTGGCTCATTGATGATGATGCCGCGTCCGCGAACATAGACGAGCGTATTCGCCGTACCGAGATCGATACCAATATCGTCAGAGACGAAGCTCTGGAGCTTCTGTTTAAGTTTGTCCCACATGTGCCGGCTTATTGTAGATGAAAGCGCGCACCCTACAAAGTTGTGGATAACGGCGCTTCGTGTCTTAGCTCTTGAGAGCCTCAACAACCTCGTCAAACGTCATGAACGAAGCCGCATCGGCAGTGCGTGCCTTTGCCTCCAATTTGCCTTCTGCCATCGTTTTCTCGGAAATTACCACGCGCATTGGGATACCAATGAGATCGGCATCGCCAAGCTTCTCTCCTGTGCGGGCATCACGGTCATCAAGAAGTACATCGAATCCTTGAACAGAGAGGTCAGCGGCGATCTTCTCAGCATGAGTAGCGACATCCGGTTTTTCGCTTCCAATCACTACAAGGTGCACATCGTATGGAGCGACTGATTTTGGCCAGACAATACCTTTGTCATCCGCGAGCGTTTCAACAATCGTTCCAATGAGACGTGTAGGACCGATACCATATGAACCCATGAAGACTGGCTTCACCTCTCCCGTTTCATCTTTGTACGTGAGCCCGAGCGCATCAGAGAATTTAGTAGCGAGCGTAAAGATGTTCCCCACCTCGACAGCTTTTGCCTCGATGAAATCGTCACCCAAACCAAGATCTTTCTTCACTTCATCAGTAAAGACTTCTTTGTTAATAGCGATCTTATTCTCCTTGGAGATATAGATGGTATCTTCACCAGCTTCTGTTACTGTCTGGAACTCGTGCGAAAACTTCGAGAAGCTGCCACCTGAAGCAAAGGTAAGATATGTCGTCTCACCTAAGCCGACACGCCGAAAAACGTTGAAGTAAGCCTCTTTTGCCTTTTCATAGAAAGCTAGATGTTCTGCTTCGTTGGACGAGAAAGAGTACATATCCTTCATGAGGAACTCCCGTCCGCGCATGATGCCACTCTTGGCGCGAAGCTCGTTACGAAACTTCGTCTGAATCTGATAGACGGCCCGTGGTAGATCGCGATACGAAGAGATGTGATTCTTCATGAGCTCTGTGAGCGGTTCTTCATGGGTGAACCCCAGACCGAGCATTCCGCCAGCCTTCAACTCTGTTTTAAACCAGTTGTCGACGACCTCATCGTCCCAACGATTTGTTGTCTTCCACGTCTCGGGATTTTGAAGAGCGGAGAGATGCACTTCTTGTCCACCGACTGCGTTCATCTCTTCGCGGATGATTCCATTTATCTTATTGAGCACACGGACACCGAGCGGGAGAAGGTCATAGACGCCGGCCATCTCTTTGTGGACAAATCCTCCACGAATAAGAAGCTGTGCATTTTTGGCAGTTTCGTCTGCAGGTGCTTCGCGGCGGGTTTTAGTGAATAGGTGTGATTGTTTTGTTACGGTCATAGTGGGAATTTAGAAAAGATTGATGACGTCGTTCACAGTGATAAGGATCATCAGAAGAATGAGGATTCCGAATCCGATGATGTTGGCCCATTGTGTGACCCTCACGGGGAGCGGCTTGCGGGTGATTGCTTCAATCAGTATGAAAAGCACGCGACCACCATCGAGCGCTGGGAATGGCACGAGGTTGATGATTGCTAGGTTGAGCGAGATGATTGCCGCAAATGAGAGAAGTGCAATGAAGCCCTGGGACGAAACCGAGCCCACCATACCAACGATGCCGACAGGACCTGAGACTTGCGTGTAATCAGCGGTACCCGAGAAGGCATCACGAACGAAACCACCGAGGCCCTGTGCAATCGAAACCAAGAACTTGCCTGTCATGCGCGCACCCTCGACGACCGCACCGAACGGAGAAAGTTTTACCGTACCAATGAGATCGAGTGATACGCCGATGATACCTTTGCGCTGATCGTTGATTTCCGGCGTAACGGTGAGCGACTTAACATCATCTCCACGTTCGAATGTGAACGTAAGTGGAATGCCTGCCGATGCTCCGATAAATTCCTGCACATGTTCAACACTCTGAGGAATAGTCTCCTCTGTATCGCCATCACGCGTCATCGCTCGGATAACGTCGCCGGATTCAAAACCAGCCTCGGATGCGGGCGTCTCCTCGAGCGCCTGAAGAATCGTTATCTCCGGAGCTCCAACGAGTCCCTGTGTATCAGCGGTGACCGATGATTGAACGCCCGACATGAATGCAATCGACAGAAATACCCATCCCATGAGAACGTTAAAGAGAACGCCGGCACACAAGACCCACACCTGCGCTAGACGATTCTTTGACGTGAGCGAACGTGATTTGTCCGCTTCGGCAATTTCATCAAGGCCATTCTCGCCTAAGATGCGAACAAAACCGCCGAATGGGATCCAGTTAATCGAATATTCTGTCTCACTTCCCTTTGGACGAAATGCCCACGCGCGTGGAGGAAAACCGATGCCGAATTCATCAACACGTGCACCAACAGAACGAGCCGCTAAAAAGTGACCGAGCTCGTGAAAGAGAATGAGGACTGCGAGGATGACGATGAAGAGGACGACTGACATTGATTAGAGGCTTAGGATCTCTTCTTCTTTACGCTTAGCAATCGCTTCGAGCTTTTCGTTGGTCTCTTTGACCATCGACTCCATTGTTTCTTTTCCTTTGAACTTTTCGTCTTCGGAAAGTTCACCTTCTTTCTCGAGCTTCTGAATATCAGTCCAGGCTTCTTCGCGAAAACCGCGCACAGAGATGCGCGCTTCTTCGAGCTTTTTGCCAACGATCTTTGCGTATTTTTCGCGTGTCTCACCAGTAAGCTCAGGGAAAATCGCACGAAGACCCTTACCGTCGTTCACAACCGACACACCAAGGTTTGCCTCACGAATAGCCTTCTCGATTGACGTTGTTGTGTCTTGCGCCCATGGAGCGATGCGGATTGTTCGCGCATCTTCAATTGTCATACCAGCAAGCTGGTTGAGTGGCATCTGCGCGCCGTAGCTTTCCGCACGAATACCATCGAAGAACGCGATGGTTGCACGACCCGTCTGGATGTTGCCGAGCTCCTTGGTGAGCCATTCGGGAACCCCCGCAAGCTGTTCTTTAAATGTATTGAATGAATATGCCATATGGGGGAGTATAGCCCGCTCGGGGTCAAAATTCCAATTGTTTGATATGATTAAAAATCATGAAAACTCCCGAAGGATTCCCCTTCAAAGAAAACCCAAAAAAGATAGAGGCAGGTCATGGTCGTCTCTTTAATCTTCCATCGGCACCAGATAAAATAATTAGAAATATCGATCCAAGGGTCTATGAAAATGGGAAGGTCATACAATCCAATAAAACCTCTGCTTTAAAGACTATTTCACTTTTCAACGAACTTAAGAAATATATCCCCACACCAGCAGAAATGGTGATTGCCAAACTTTCTGACAAACCGGAGTCTTTGTACATGGTGACCGATAAAATAGAGGGCCAGGAATTGTCCGATATTCTTTATTCAGAAGTTCCCCTTCCTTCAGAAATGCGCGAGGCTCTTTCGGTAGAATTAAATTCACTATATCTCTCATGGTTGGAATATGTAAAATCAAAAAGCGAGACAGGTGGCTCTTATTTCTCCGACATCTTTAAAAATCGTCAATATGTTTTTGGCACTCGCCGTACAGAAAAAGAGCCCCATCTGTATCTCGTAGATACAGACCCTTATTTCGAAGATGCACGTCCCGAAGAACCTGACAGGTATAAAGGATTGTATTTAAGATTATGCTTAGAAATAAAATTCGAAATCGAAGATGCCAAGGATATTCTTGGCCCCACGCGTTTTGAAGAGGTTAATACCAAGCTAGCGGAGTTGAAAAAATTATTTGAGAAAGAAACCGCTTAAGACTTATTTATCACTTAAAAATCGGGTGTTCCTCGAAGGGCGTGCGGAGCGGAGTGTTTATTTGGCGGAATTCTTTTCCTTTGCAAGGATCTCCGCCTTCTTCTTTATTCCACCAAACGCATACCCACCCATACCACCATCCGAACGGATGACGCGATGGCATGGAACACGCTTTGGATCTTTGTTTTTTGCGAGTATGGAACCCACCGCACGGCTCGCGCCAGGCTTCCCTGCCTTACGCGCCACCTCGGCATACGTCATTGTCTTCCCTTTTGGGATTTTAGAAACGATGAGATATACCTTCTGAGCAAACGGCGTCTGCGCTCCCTTAGAAAAGCTTTGCTGGTTTTTCTTTTTCATCTGCTTTCTTTTTTGCTTTGGTAACGATATCGCGGATTGTCTTTCCCGCGGCATCGCGATACGGACAGTATTCACATCGCTCTGGTCCGCTTGGTGGGAGCTCATCTGACGCGAGACATGCTTTTGCTTTCATGAGCGTCGGCTCAATCCAATCGCAGTTGCCGTCGTACGGAATGAGCAACACGTCAAACTCGAGCTTTGCATCAAATGCTGCTCGGTCTTTCTTTCCGTTTACATACACAAAGTACCCACGGTTTGAGACTTGAAACCCAAGTCCACGAAGAAGCCACTGATAGACTTCCATCTGACGTTTGTATCCTTGCTGCCAAATGCCGTCCAAGTTTGGATCTTCTTCTTTGCTTGTGGCTTTGTAGTCGACGACGTGCAAATCACCATTGGGTGACACCCAGATATCATCGACTGCTCCGGTGACTAAAAAGTTCGCAGGTTCATAGACATATTGAACGCCTTTGAAGTTCTCACGCCACACATCAAGTTGTGGATGATCAAACGGTACCGCATCGAGTCCGTGCTTCTTCATGAGCGGGTGTGGCTCGCCTTTTGCACGATGGATATCAAATTCTTTTTTAAGCAAATGGTCAACGGCGACGTTGAGTGTAAACCCAGGCATCGAGGGACGTCCGACACCAAATCGGCGATCGAGATAAAAACAGCGTGGACATTCGGTAAAGAGATCAATCTTGGAGCGTGACAAACGAAAAGGCTCCGACGAGTCCGGGCGAAAGATATTTCGGTCAGAGATTTTGTACGGCATCGTTCAATTCTACCATGCGCAAAACCACACCGGCGTCCTTGGGACCGGTGTGGGTGTGGGGATGCAGACGAATCTGCATCGGTAGTGGAACATGGAGGTTCAGCCTGCGCGGCGGACCTGGTGAGATACTGCCGACGGTCGATAGTACTTGGGCAGAGTCTTCTCCGAGTCATCGGTCGGAACAACCCCCACCATCCCACGAGCAACAAGCTTGCTCATGAGAATGGTCAGGCCGCTCCGGTGCTTCATGGGGATTCTCAACCCATCGAAAATCCGAGGAAGAGTCTCAGGATTTTCGGGGATTCCGCCACGAAAAATCTGTTCGGCTTCAACCTTCGTCATTTCGTGCTTGGCCATGTGGTCGGCCTCCTTTCTGGACTCATTATATATCATAAGTATGGATACAAGTCAAGTATAACAGTGTGGAAAATTGACAAAGGCCTCTAAACAGGGCTATTCTCGGCCTCAGGTCATAGCGAATCGAATCCAACCCCCTACCCCGCGAGGAGAAAACGATGGCAAAGATACTTGTCCCCGAGACAAGTTCCCAGCTTTCCCTCTCCTTTGAGGGGAGGCTCGACCGAAACGGTGTACGCAGTCTGCCTGATGTGAGCCCTGAGCTCTACTGTCAGGCGATTCGAAAAACACACGAACGATTCGGAGAGGCGTTCAAACAGATTACGTTCAGCACGGTTGAGCGAGCAATCAGGGCTTCAGGGAGCACGGAAGTCTATCTCATCGCCAAGGAACACCGGTCGATGATACTGAGCCACCTTGTTCTCGACATCCTCGACACTCCCTCGCACGCGCTCGTCGCGCTCTCGCTCAATCTCCGCGGGCCGTCTGATGAAGTACATCGCGTCTATGCGACACTTCTCAACTGCCTAAAGATGCCGACGGATGTACGAAAAGATCTGTCGGCAGGGCTCGGATGGATCGTCGCATCGGCTCCGCTCGGTTCTGTAGCACGCATCCGAGTTGGGACGCTGCAAATCCCGCCGACATTCGAATCGCTTGTTCTTCAACAGGAGCTTTCCCTACTCCTCCCACAACTCACCGCGCTCGGCCGACCTTATCAGGTCGTCGCAGCCTAACCGACCACACTCAATCCCGAGCGTGGTCGTCTTCGTTATATAAATTATTCGCTTATCTCCTGAACACCGCGTTCGAGATACCAGAAAATCGTGAATGTGAGCAGTGTGAGGAATGTTGTGAGGACAGCAAGCGCGTAGAGTTCAAATCCCGCAGCAACACCAATGCCGGCGGCAATCCACAAACCAGCTGCCGTTGTGAGACCAACAACCATCTTGTCGCGAAGAATAATGGCACCCGCACAGAGGAATCCGATACCAGTAACCACTGCCGCAGTGATGCGCATGATGCTATCGGCATATTGAACCGCGTTGGGATCGCCACCCATACGTGCAACAACAATAAAAAGTGCTGAACCCATGGCAACGAGCCCGTACGTGCGGAGTCCAGCGGTTTTGTGCGCAAGCGAACGCTCGACGCCGATGAGCATGCCGAGCAAGAGAGCAACGACGACGGGGAGCATTGTTTGAATGAGTTCAAGTTCCATAGAATTTATTGGTTTATTTGTTTGTTAGTTCTTTAGGCAACACCACAAAGCCGATTTGCTTCAGCAATAACCTCATCCACCTTTTTGCCAGTGATGCCCGCAGATTCAAGCAGGTTTGGATTGTCGGCAACCGCTCGACAAAGCACGATGCCTTGCTGATAAAAAATTTCTTTTTCTTTCCGCGATACCGTTGTGAGACACGAAAGCGGATGGAGACCCGCCTCCTCGATGAGATCCTCGACATTTCCCTTGTGTGGATATCCCCAACCAATCATCGTGAGACCAACACAGGTGCCGTAGGCAATCGCCGCATCGGTGAACTTGGTATTGGTGATGAGATATGAATGTGTCTTTCCTCCAACGGGGCATAGACCGTCAAAATCGTTTGCCTCGAGATCGAGCATGCGAGCATGTATATAGAGTGCAACTTTTACATCGGTCTTGAAGCTTTGGTTGTTGTGGAACTTAGCTTCTCCCAAGATAAGCTCGGTGTCGTTGCGCGCAATAACGTCAACTTCATGATCAACACACTTACCTTTGAGCATCTTTCCAACCTCAACCTGATAGCCACGCTTGCGGAATACCTCACCCAAGAGCTTTTCAAAAGGGTATCCAGAAGGACCCATATCGAGAACAGCGCGACGAAGCGAATAGCGTGCAGCGACCGGATGATCGGTGTGTTTTCGAAGAAGCTCGCGCGCGCGTCGGTAGATGTGGGATGTCGTCACCCCGTCTTTCATCTCTCCTTGAATCTGTTTGAGAATACCTTCAGCAACGGACGGCTCCGCCCCTGCATTTTGAAGTGAGTGCAACAACTTCTCGGGATCAAACGGTTCCTGTGTTCCGTCGAGTTTTATGACGAGCATTATGCAAAAAGTATACGACACGATACGTGACGTACAAAATAAGTTGTCCCTCTTTTTACACAATAACTCCTCCTCCGAGACATTCTTCTCCTTTGTAGATGACGAGCGATTGCCCCGGTGTCACCGCAGGTTGCGGTGTATCAAATTGAACAATGGCACCGTGATGACGATCAGTAGTGACCGAACACGGAACGAGCGTCTGACGATAGCGAAAACGACACATGAGTTTTTCTTCGGAGTCAGTAAATGATCCACCAATCCAATTGGTATCAGAAAGTTTTACGCTAGCAGTTGCGAAACGTGGGTCAGTCTTTCCTTCTTGCGAGACAGTGATGGTGTTTGCCTCCATATCTTTTGCAACGACATACCACGGACCGTCATCGGGCTTCTTTTTTCGAACATCAAACCCGTGGCGCTGTCCAAACGTATAAATGAGCGCCCCTTCGTGGGAACCGATGATGTCCCCATCAACATCGAGAACATCACCGGGCGCAACTGGAACAAAGCGCTTCAAAAAATCTTCTATACTCACATCCCCCAAGAAACAGATACCCTGACTGTCTTTCTTTTTGGCAACAGGCAAACCAAACTCAGCAGCAAGCTCTCGCACTCGAGACTTTACAAATCCTCCAACCGGAAAGAGCACGTGAGAAATAGTCTCTTGCGGTAATGTCCATAAAAAGTAGCTTTGGTCTTTTTGAGTATCGACCCCTTTGAACAGGCGCGTTGTGCCGTCAAAGTCGATAACAGAGCGAGCGTAGTGACCTGTGGCGACGACATCCGCACCGCGCTCGCGCGCAAACCGAAAGAACGCACCAAACTTGATGTATTGATTGCACATAACATCGGGATTCGGGGTACGTCCCGATGCGTATTCACGAATGAGATAGTCCACAACGTCGCGTTTATATTCTTCTTCCAGGTCGCATGTTTCGAATGGAATGCCGAGCTGAGCACACACCGCCATGGCATCACGACGATCGTCGCGCCATGTACACTCGAGAAACTCCGGATGCCACGCCTTAATGAAGACTCCCGTTACGTCGTAGCCTTCGCGCTGTAACAGCGCGGCAGAAACAGAGCTGTCGACTCCACCACTCATACCGACAAATGCTTTTTTCTTAGTTTGACCATCCATAACAGGGACGATAGCAAAGCTAAGATTCATAAGCTATCAGTGGTATAACTTTCGCTCCTCTATGACATTTCTGCTCCGCTCCCTGCTCCCTCCAAGGAGCACGCGGTCTCGCTTGCTAGCTCGCCGCTCGACTCGCGCCAGTCGCGCTCCGTAGGCTCCTTGGAGGGACAGATCGCTTTGCATTTTAAGAAGCTAAAGCCAATCGCCAACCGCTAAAAGCTTCTATATACTGTGCTCAATATATGGTAAAGATACTTCAGCAAGAGCATCCGACCCTCCGTGGCATCGCCTCCCCTGTTTCTGCCAGCGATTTTGGGAGCAAGGAGCTCAAAAAGATCCTCAATACTATGAAAGAGGCCTTGGCGTCCCAGCGAGACGGCGTGGCTATCGCAGCTCCTCAGATTGGCGTCCCACTGCGCATCTTCGTCGTTGCGGGGTTCATCTTCAAAAAAGAAACCGACCCTGTCGCCCCCGCTGATCGTGTTTTTATCAACCCGGAGATTGTCACGCTTTCAAAACAAAAGAAATGGCTCGAAGAGGGCTGTCTCTCGGTTCGTTATCTCTATGGAGAAGTACCACGATCAACCAAAGCAAAAGTTCGCGCATACGATGAGAACGGAAAAGCATTCATGGTCGGCGGCTCAGGACTCTTGGCACAGATTTTTCAACACGAAACCGACCACCTCAACGGCACGCTTTTCATTGATACCGCCCGGGACCTTCACGAGCTCACCGTCGAAGAACACGAGAAATATCTCCACGGCGCTCCAGACAAGCAATGAAATCCCCTCGCTTCGTCTTCTTCGGCACGCCTGACATCGCCGTCGCATCGCTTAATCATCTCACAGCAGCGGGTTTTGCGCCGACGCTCATCGTTACCGCGCCCGACAAACCGCAAGGTCGGCATATGGAGCTCACACCATCTGATGTAAAAGTCTGGGCAGATGCACACAACATCCCAACGCTCCAACCAAAAACACTCAAAGATAATGCTGTTGTTGAACAGCTTCGCGCACACAACGCCGATCTTTTCATCGTCGTCGCCTACGGCAAGATCATTCCGCAGAACGTACTTGATGTGCCAAAGCATGGAACGCTCAACATGCACCCATCGATGTTGCCTCGTCACCGTGGTCCCGCTCCTATCGAATCGCAGATTTTGAATGAAGAACATGGAGAAAATGTTGGTGTATCAATCATGCTCCTTGATGCAGACATCGATCATGGACCTGTTGTTATACAGTGGGATCACCTCTCTGAGCTCGAAGGACGTTGGCCAATGAAAGCGAGCGAACTGCGCCCTCTTCTTGCACGATATGGTGGTGAGCTCCTCGTTCAAGTAGTTTCCAATCTCGACGATTCTCTCTCAAAAGCTCACGAGCAAGATCATGACAAAGCGACGTTGTGTGCGAAGCTCACAAAAGAAGACGCGCTCATCGATCTCACCGCAGATCCAGCGATGAATTATCGAAAGATATTTGCCTATGATATCTGGCCGCGCGCCTACTGTTTTGTCGAACGGCATGGCAAACAAATGCGCGTCATCATCACCGATGCGGCGATAGAAGAAGGACGACTCATCCTCAAAAAAGTCATACCTGAAGGAAAAAGAGAAATGGCGTATGAGGAATTTCAGAGGGGCGAATAGCGATTAGCTTTTTGCTTTTAGAAAAACAAAACACCCCAAGATGGGGCGCTTTGTTTTCTCCTAATAGCTAGTCGCCAATCGCTTCTTTCCTATTCACTTCCCCATCCCATCTTTTGCATCATTCCCTTAAACATCCTTCCACCGCGACGCATCATGCTCGACTTCTTGTCTTTCGAGCGACGAATCTCCTCAACAAGCTCGTCCTTTGCGACATCAATCGCCGCGTAGAGATCTCCTTCTTCGGCCTCTGTTCGAAGATTCAACTGAGCCGTGTGCAAATTGATCTCAGCCCTGAAGATGTCACCGGATTGGTGGTGGCGCGTCGTCTGTTCGAGCTCGACTTCGGCGTGCGCATCCGCGTCACGGTCATCAAGCAATCGCTCGATCATCCGCACCTTCTCTTCGGCATAGGCTCGTATCGCAGGAGTGATTTCGAATTGTGTCGCTTTGAAAGAGATGTTCAACATAAGGAAATGAGTGAGTCCGATAAATCTACTGCGCCTCGTCTGTTGCCGCATCACGAGCTGCATCAGCCTGTCGCTCTGCTTCTGCTGCTTCTTCTCGTGCTACATCAGCAAGTCGTTCCTGTGCATCAGCTTCTTCTTCTTTTGCCACAGCTCCATCTTCGCGCGCAGTTTCCAAATCGCTCAATGCGTCTTGTTTTTCATCTTGATCGGCCATAGTGGTTTTTATTAGGTGTGTAATCTCTCGCTGATAAAAAACACCGACCTTATCTACCCTTGTATGGTAGGCACTACTATTGACGAGGTCAAGGTATCTTTCTTACCGTTTTATTGTGCTAGAGATTGTTCGGTGTGTCGTAGAAAGACTGTTCTGCCTCACAAACGATGCGGGCCATTGTTTTGACTGATTCGAGTGGATAGTCGCCGGATGCGGTCTCGTCAGAAAGCATAACGGCGTCAGTACCATCCCAGACCGCCTGTGCGATGTCCGAAACCTCTGCGCGCGTTGGGTGTTTGTGATTCACCATCGAAAAGAGCATCTGCGTGGCAGTGATGCTTCCTTTGCCAAGCCATGAGGCGTGACGAATAAGATGCTTTTGTGCGAGCGGGAGCTTTTCGAGCGGCATCTCGATGCCCAAGTCGCCGCGAGCGATCATCACGGCGTCTGACACGCGCATAATCGAGTCCATATTATCGAGCGCAAGCGGTGTTTCGATCTTGGCTATGATCTTTGCTTTGTCGCCCACGAGATCGCGAAGCTTTTGCATGTCATCAGCGGTCTGAACGAACGACACCGCGATATATTCGACACCATGTGCGAGCGCCACCTGAACATCAGCGCGGTCTTTGTCGGTGAGACCCGACATCGTGAGTTTTGTGCGTGGAACATTTACACCTTTGCGCGAGAAAAGCACACCGCCACGGATCACTTCGCACATGATGCGATTGCCTTCGATGGTGCGTACCACGAGTTCCATCTCACCACCCGCCAAAAGCATCGGGTCGCCAATGTTGATATCTGCATGAAGGTACGGCTCGTCAACATGAATGATGTCCTCATCATTTTCTTCGGCAGTCGAGAAGGTAATCATCTCCCCTTCGCGAAGCTCTCGTCCCGCTTCAGGCATCTTTCCCACACGGATACGAGGTCCTTGGAGGTCCTGCATCACTGCGAGCGATAGACCGAGCTCCTTAGCAGCTTTCAAAACATATCCACGACGAGTGACATATTCCTCGGGTGTGCAATGTGAGAAGTTCATACGGAATATCGAAACACCCGCCTCAGCGAAGGCTTTGATCATTTCGTAACTCTCTGATTTCGGACCGATGGTCGCAACGATTTTGGTACGCATATATATTGAACGGAAGTCCCGATGATACAACGCGAAAGCACGCACGTCTACGACTGTCCGCAAAGCCTCTTTATTTATTGAAGATGAATCGGTATACTGACGCCGTATTCCTCGGTAGCTCAGCGGTAGAGCGGCGCCCTGTTAAGGCGATGGTCGTAGGTTCGATCCCTACCCGAGGAGCAGATAAGCTTTCATAGAAGCTCTCAGCATATCTCAAATGGAAAACTCTGAGTCGTTGGAGATCGCTAAAAAATATCTAGGAAAGAAGGTGAGCGTCATCATGGACCGCCCGCTGGGTTCTCTACATCCAAAACACGGCTTTGAGTACAAAGCCAATTATGGATTTATCGAAGGAGTACAAGCGCCTGATGGTGAAGATTTAGATGCTTATTATTTGGGCGTCGATAAACCTTTAGAGCGAGCAAGTGGTATTTGTATCGCCATTGCACACCGCAAAAACAACGATGATGACAAATTAATTGTTGTCCCTGATGGAGTAGAAATGACAGACGAGCAAATCATGTCGGCCATTCACTTTCAAGAACAGTGGTTTGATACTGAAATAGTCCGTTAGAAGCCGTTCACTTTGTTGATTTCTCGTGAGAGAATGATGCTTGATAGTAAAAAATAACAAATCAATATGGACTACCGCAAACGCGGTTTGGTTGTCACTGCTAGAATGATTCTCGGTTTTGTATTCCTTTTCAGCGGTGTAAGCGGTCTCCTTGTGGGTAGTGATGTCTCGAACATCCCCGAGCCAATGGCAACGATTACTACGTCGCTTTGGACAGCCGGGTTCTTCCAGATGACCAAAATTACTGAGGCCGTTGCAGGGTTCATGCTTCTCGTTGGATTCTTACCAGCACTCGCAGCAGTCATCTTGGCACCAGTAGTGGTTGGTATTGTTGTTGTCAACGCAATGCTCATGCCTTCATTTTTGTTCGTCGCCCTTGTCCTCTGTTTTCTTGTTGCATATCTCGGATACGTGTATTGGGACAAATATCGAGCAATCTTCCAACAAGACTAGATACATTCGTAGTGGAGTACAAAACCCTCGTGAGATTCTCACGGGGGTTTTGATATACTTTTAACCTATTACAACCTAACTACTTCACTATGGATAAAGTTCAACACTTCGAGATTCCAACAGACGACTTGGCACGAGCACGCGCTTTTTATGAAACGACATTCGGATGGAAGACATCGGACTTTCCAATGGCCGATGGATCTACGTACGTTGGACTTCACACTGGTCCGACCGATGATAAAAATATGCTCGAAGAAAAGGGCTTCATCAACGGAGGCATGTTCAAGCGCGGTGGGAATTTTTCCCCTACTTCTCCAGTCGTCACGATGGTTGTTCAAGATATCGACGCCTCGCTCCAAAAGGCTGAGTCAAACGGAGGCAGTACTGTTCTCGGCAAACAAGAAATTCCCGGCATGGGCTACTATGCATATGTGAAAGATACCGAAGGAAACACTGTGGGCCTCTTTCAAGAAATTAAAAAGTCTTAATCTTCATTCTCATGGAATCACAAGCAAAGACAATTCTCACCGTGGTGGTACTCATCGTCCTCGCACTCGCCGGAGCAATGTACTATCGCTCACAAAAGATGATTGATGAGGCAAACACACCACCCATCGAAGAAGAGGGTGTCGCATGTACGATGGACGCAATGGAATGCCCTGATGGTTCATATGTTGGTCGCACTGCGCCTGACTGTGAATTCGCACCGTGTCCCGGAACCGTTCCTACGTATTAAAAGTCTCTCCAGACGCAACGAAGGCCGGGCGTGTAAACGCTCGGCCTTTTCGTCTCCAATCACGGCACCTCCCGAAGGAGTCTCCCTTCGCAGAGGGTCACGGCTATAAAGCGGCCGGTCGCTTTGTTTACTACCTATTCCTCCCTTTCTTCGCGTTCGAGAGGACCGAACACCGAATCCGGCGGTTCATCTTCACCCAGCGGTGGATCGTCGTCCACCGTTTCCGGAAGCGGCCCAGCGCGCTGGCGCTTGAGCACGTGGATACGCACACGCCTTCGCTCAAGCTTTACCTTGAGTTCAGTATTCTCTTTTCTGAGCTCCCTGATGTGGAGATTTTTCCCCTCATTCACCGTCTTCAACGCGGTAATGCGTTCGGAGGCAACACTTTCGGCGTTGGCCTCCCCGTTCCGCAATCCAAGAACATACACGAAGACAGCGAGGACGAGGAGAGACAACATCCCCCCAATGATCCAGTCACGGAGACTGGCAGTCTTGTCCCGAGACTGATTCCAGCTAATGACCCACCATTGCATGTCGCCGGCGTCTTTCTTCGACTTCAACGACTTGAGCTGAGAAATCTT
>JAUPUE010000012.1 GCA_030917725.1 Patescibacteria group bacterium | reverse complement strand
CCGGAGAAGAATCAGGAAAGCTTGACCAGACATTCACATTTCTCGCTGATTATCTCGACCGCTCATACGAAGTCACATCAAAAGCAAAGAACGCACTCATCTATCCTGCGTTCGTCATCGGCGTGTTCTGTGTCGTCATGATTCTCATGTTGACCGTCGTCATCCCGAAGCTGTCGGTTATTCTCGAAGAGAGTGGACAGGCGGTTCCACCATACACCGCGGTTGTCATTGGACTTTCCAATCTTCTCATCCACTACGGTATCTTCATTCTTATTGCGCTCGTCGTCGCAGGATTTTTTGTCTGGAGATACATACAGACACCCGAAGGATCTGCATCAATCGCACGTCTCAAGCTCTCGGTTCCATACGTTGGCTCGCTCTATCGCAAGCTGTACCTCGCGCGCATTGCCGACAACATGAACACAATGCTCTCATCGGGTATTCCAATGGTCCGTGCACTCGAAATCAGTGCTTCGGTCGTGGGTAACCGCATCTACGAAGGACTCCTTACAAAAGCCGTCGAAATGGTTCGCGGTGGTTCGCCGGTTGCTGATGCGATGGCGGGGACAGGGAAGGAGATTCCGAACGTCATGACCCAGATGATTAGGATTGGTGAAGAAACAGGTGAATTGGGCAGTATCCTCAAGACGTTGGCTCATTTCTATCAGCGTGAGGTCACCAATGCTGTCGATACACTCGTTGACCTCATCGAACCGGCCATGATTGTGCTCCTTGGTTTGGGCGTCGGAACGCTCCTTGCATCGGTTCTCATCCCGATCTACAACATCTCCTCATCGATCTAGGACGATTTTAGTTGTCCACAGGGCTGTTTTGGCTAGGAAATAAGGCATTTATAATGAATCCCGTTACCCATGCATTTAGCAGGTACTAATAATCAGTGATTTTTATGAAGAATACGAAGAAAGGTTTCACACTCATCGAGCTCTTGGTCGTCATTGCGATCATCGGCATTCTCTCATCGGTCGTGTTGGCATCGCTCAACACCGCCCGTGCAAAGTCGCGAGATGCACGTCGTCTCGCCGATCTTCAGCAGATTAAGCTTGCAGCGGAGCTCTTCTTCGATGCAAACAGCAGCGAATACCCTGCGGATATCTATGCTGCAAGCGGCAGTCTCTCGCCTGACTACATCGGAAGCGTTCCTCTCGATCCACTCGGCGATGAGTACGCATACGAGCTTGCGAGCTCGTCAACGGATTACTGTCTCGGTGCATATCTCGAAAATACTGCAACGGCATCATCGACTCAGTCAGATGAGAGCTGTATCGCGTCTCTTGCTGGAGTATTGACTCCTGATGACGTTAACTACGCAGTCGCTCCTTAATCTCATTCAACGAGATTTCAAAAACTCTCCGACTTCGGTCGGGGAGTTTTTGTTTGTGTCGAACGGCGGTTATAGTTAAGTCATGATTATCGACGCTTCGCTATATCTCCTCGCATCCTTCATTTTCGGCACCATCATCGGCAGCTTTGCGAATGTTTTTGTGCTTCGCTATGGGATAGGACGTTCGCTCAACGGACGCTCATCATGCGGTTCGTGTGGCAAGAAACTTTCATGGTATGAACTCATACCGGTCGTGAGCTGGCTCATACAGTGGGGGAGATGCCGATCGTGTGAGAGTCGGATCTCACCGCAGTATCTTATCGTTGAACTTGTTTTTGGTGCGGTGTTCACGCTTTGTGCATGGTCCCTATTTGGGCCTAGTGCAATAATCACCCTTCCTGCATTCATCCAGCTCGTGTACCTCTGGATTGTCTCTTTTCTTTTCATTGCTCTTTCTATTTATGATGTCCGTCACATGATCATCCCCGACGGCATGCTCATCGCTCTTGGAGCAGCTGTTGTCGCATGGCAGGTTGGCATGTTGTGGGCTTCGTGGCACGCACTTCTTGTGGCACTCATTGCTGGTCCACTCGTCGCACTTCCATTCTTTGCTTTGTGGTTTGTATCACAAGGCCGATGGATGGGTCTCGGTGATATCAAACTCGCCGTTGTGATTGGGTGGATGCTTGGATTGCTTGGAGGCTTTTCGGCTCTTGTCTTTGGGGTGTGGGCGGGTGCACTCATAAGCTTGCTGATTGTTGGTATAACTCGTTTGGTTTCTCATCGAGCCGGTCTTACAATGAAGAGCGAGATACCGTTTGGCCCCTTTCTTGCTGCAGGAGCACTTTTTGTCCTTTTGACCGGTAGTACTATTTTGGATTTGATATTGTGATGTTCCACAACAACCAACAACTAACAACTAACGTTTCCCGTGGCTTCACGCTCATGGAGATGGTCGTGACGGTCGGCATTTTTGCACTTATCTCCACGGTCGTTATTGTCCGCAATGCACAATTCGACAACGAGACATTGCTTCAAAACCTCGCTTTTGATATTGCTCTTTCGGTGCGCCAAGCACAGCAATTTGGTGTGAACGTTCGTGCTGCAGAAGGAGTATTCAGTGGTTCGTACGGCATTCATTTTGATGCGCAGAGCCCGACCTATTTTATGTTCACCGATATAAATGAAGACGGAAGGTACCAATCTGACGAACTTCTTGAAACGTTCACGTTGGGTCGCGGAGCGACAATTGGGGAGATTTGCGACCCGACATCCAAAACAGGTTGTGACCACGAAGATCTTGATGTTGTTTTCAGGCGCCCTGACCCCGACGCGGTTATCAATAATGGTGAGATGTCACAGGCGACTGTTGAGCTTGTTTCTGCACGTGGGGATGGTTCCCGTATCATAAGTATCGAATCAACAGGACAAATTTCGATTAAGCAGGGAGCGACTGAGAAGGAAAATGGGGGAGATACCACAGGAGGGGACCAACTCCCTGGAAGCGGGCTTGATGCTCTCTAAGAGATCATATCTATTATGCGCATCATTGCTACAGGACAAAAAGGATTCACTCTCGTTGAGATGATTGTCGCAATTTTCGTGTTCTCTGTGGTGATGGTTATCTCGACTGGTGCGTTGGTCTCAATCATTGGGGCGAACCGCAAAGCACAATCGGTGAAGTCCGTGATGAACAACGTCGCGTTCTCTCTCGATAGTATGACTCGCGCGCTCCGTGTCGGTAACGATTACGATTGTGGCGTCTCATCGTGTGCGTCTGAGGGTTCTGACTCGCTGACATTCACCGATGTTGATGGGCGTGTGGTTCAGTATCGTCTCAACACAAGCACTAATCAAATTGAGCGATCCATCGAGGGCTCTGAGTTTCAGGCGTTCACGGCTCCTGAAGTCCCAATTGACCGACTCATGTTCTATGTGGATGGTGTCGATTCCGAAGGACAACCCCGCGTGCTCATTGTGGTTGGGGGCCATGCGGGCGTCGGCAAATCTGAGACGATTTTCAATATTCAGACGCTCGTGAGTCAGCGCAGCCTTGATAGATAACCTATGAAGAATTACCGAACCAACATGAATAGCAAAGCATCAGGGACTTCTCGCGGATTTACGTTTGTTGAGACACTTGTTGCCATCTCTATCTTACTCATGGCAATTGCCGCGCCACTCACACTTGGTTCTCAAGGTCTCGCCGCATCACGCGTCGCACGTGATCAGGTGATTGGTACCTATCTTGCACAAGAGGCGATTGAATACGCTCGCAACATCCGCGATGGCAACACACTTGCAGCACAAGATTGGCTCCAAGGTCTTGAAGACTGTGTCGGTGCGACGTGCATGCTCGATGTTCCCGCGGGAGTAATTGAGGCTTGTACTGTTGGTGGTAGAGATGAATGTGAGCCTTTGGCTTTTAGTGAGACAACAGGATTTTATGGATTGCCAGGGGGTGGAAGTAAATGGATTGAAACGAAGTTCACGAGAGTTTTGTCTATTACATTGAGCGACTCGAATCCCAACGAAGCGCTCCTCACTGCAACGGTGGTGTGGAAAGACGGACTCGCTGACCGCAGTCTTTCTGTCGAAGAATCGATATTGGATTGGCAGTAGGAAGATAAGGCAACAAGGCAACGATATGAATACAAAAACCACAATGAACCACATCCCAAAAGCTAGAAGCCAAAAGCTAGAAGCTACCCGTGGCTTCACGCTTTTTTATGCCGTTCTCATGTCATCGCTCCTTCTCGCGCTTGGGTTGGCGATTTTTAACATCACGTACAAAGAGCTCATTCTTTCCGCCGGTGCGCGCGAATCGGCTGTTGCGTTCTACGCTGCAGACGCTGGCCTCGAATGCGCCTTGTTTTGGGATCGTAAACACATCGGTCTTTCATCGCCCGCATTTGGGTTTTATGGTGACAGTCTTGCAAGCGGTCTTGCGGGCTACTGGAGATTCGAAGAAGGTCAAGGAGATGAGGCGTTTGATTCGAGTGGTCATGGGGGTACCGGTATTCTCAACAACATGGACGAAGGTTCGTGGAGTTCTGGCCAGGTGGGTGGTGGCCTCTTTTTTGATGGTGTTGATGATTATGTTGAAGTCGAAGATAGCGATGGTCTTTCGCTTGCAGGTGATATGACTATTACTGCCTGGATTCGCCCGACAGATTTTGTGGGATCAAACGGCATTGTTGGAAAGACATCCAAAGGGACAGCGAGCCCGTATGATCTTTCGACTACCCCAGGCACAGGAACATTACGCTTTTCTGTTGGCGATGGTGGTTCGTCTCAAGAGATTGAGAGCTCGGATGGTCTAACTGCCGGTGTTTGGCAGCACGTCGTTGCAGTACAATCTGGTTCAACGGGACGTTTGTATATAAATGGTGAACAAGTTGGGAGTGGATCACTGAGCATCTCCGCTGTTGATGATGACGGGACGCTTCGTATTGGTTCACGTGATGATGAGGGGACTCATATGAAGGGCGATCTCGACGATGTGCGTATCTACAACCGTGTGCTTTCAGAAACCGAGATCAGTAGGATGGGCATTGGACGATCAAATATCATCTTCACAGACCCTGTTGCTCCTGATAGTGGAGCTAATTGTGTTGGGAGTGATATCACTGCTGTCGCCAATGGATGGGAGACCGCTACCTCCACCACGGCAGCCACCACTTCTTTTGATATAGCATTCCCGAGTGGCCGATGCGCCTCGGTTGATGTCTTCAAAAACACTGCAACGACAACCATCGTCTCGCGCGGCTACAACACATGCGATATTGCGAATCCTCGCCGGGTCGAGCGTGCGATTAGGGCTATCTACTAAAAGCTACCTGCTTCCAGCTGCCAGTTTCCAGGAAGAACCCCATTCGCTTTCTTTGTATTTGTGTCTACCTGGAACCAGGCACCTGGTAGCTGGAAGCTGTATAATAGTCCCATGCCCGTCCCAAAAAGTGCCCAGGAACGACACAAAAAGCTCTCCGCAGAGGTACAGCGCCATGCGGAGCTTTATCATACCCACGACGCGCCCGAGATCTCGGATGAAGCCTATGATGCATTGGTGCGCGATGTGGCGGAGCTCGAAGCAAAGCATCCTGAGCTCAAAAGCAAAGGTAGTGTGACAGAAGCTGTCGGCGGTCGTCCTGCTGAAGCATTTTCAAAAGTCCGCCATGACGTACGGCAGTATTCATTCGACAATGTTTTTAATACCGAAGAACTTCAAGCGTGGACCAAGCGCGTCGAAAAAGGTCTCGCTGAAGCGGACATCTCAACTTCGGATCTCGCATATTGTGCTGAAGAGAAGATTGATGGGCTCAAGGTCGTGCTCACGTACGAAAGCGGAAAGCTCGTGCGCGCAGCAACGCGCGGCAACGGTGTCATTGGTGAAGACATCACGCACACTGCACGAACAATCAAAGACATTCCGCACGAGCTTTCACAACCAATCTCACTTATTGCGGTGGGTGAGGTTTGGTTGGGTGCAGAAGAATTGGAACGCATCAACGCTGAGCGCGCCAAGAATGATGAGCCATTGTTCGTAAACACGCGCAATGCCGCAGCCGGAGCGCTTCGTCAGCTCGATGCGAGCATCACCGCGTCACGCCGCTTGAGCTTTTTTGCATACGACGTTGAGGATACAAGGATACAAGGATACGAGGATACAATCGAAACTCAGGAAGGCGAGTTGCAATTCCTCAAGAAGCTCGGATTTGCCGTGAATCCTGCGTATGCGATCTGTACGACCGCAGAAGATATTGAGACGTATTATCACCAAGCGCTCGAACGACGCCACTCAAACAGCTACCACATCGACGGTGTTGTGCTCAAAGTAAACAGCCGCGAGCACCAGCGCGCGCTCGGCCACACAGCCAAAGCTCCGCGATGGGGGATTGCCTACAAATTCCCGGCGGAACAAGTTACAACGATTCTCGAAGACATCGTGCTTCAGGTGGGACGAACTGGCGTACTCACGCCTGTGGCGCACCTCAAGCCGGTATTCGTTGGTGGTGCATCGGTCTCTCGCGCGACGCTTCACAATGAGGATTTCATCAAAGAGCTCGACCTGCGTATCGGTGACACGGTCATCCTCCAGCGCGCGGGGGATGTAATCCCTGAGATTGTCTCTGTTCTCACAAACCTCCGCACCGGAAAGGAGAAACCGTGGAAGTTCCCAACCAAGGTTGGTTTGTGTGGAGGAGACGGCTCAATCGAACGCGTACCTGGTGAAGCGGCGTGGCGCTGTAAACACAAAGGCTCTTTCGATCAACAGCGTCGCGTCTTCGAGCACTTTGTCGGCAAGCACGCATTTGATATCGATGGGCTTGGTAAAGAACAAGTAAAACTCTTTTTGGAAGAAGGATTGATTTCAGACTTTGCGGATATCTTTACCATCGAAAAAGGTGATTTGATGTCGTTACCGCGTTTTGCTGAGCTTTCTGCTGATAATCTCATCAAGGCAATTGAAACTTCCAAGAAAGTCCCGCTTTCGCGATTTTTGGTATCGCTCTCTATCCCACATGTCGGTGAAGAGATTGCAATCATGCTCGCTGAAGCATTTGGAACGTTGGCCAACATCCAAAAGTCGAGTGAAGACAAGCTGTCGGCAATCGAAGGCATCGGCCCTATCATCGCCAAGTCTGTTCGTGGTTGGTTTGATGATGCCGTCAACAAAGAACTTATCGAAAAACTTTTACAGCACGTCAAAATTCAAAATGTTTCAAAGCAGGTAACTGGTAGCCGGAAGCTGGCAGCTTTGACATTCGTTCTCACCGGCACCCTCTCAACCATGTCGCGCGACGAAGCCAAGGATCTCATCCGTGCTCGGGGAGGGAAGTCTGTTGGTTCTGTTTCAAAAAATACCGATTATGTTGTTGCGGGAGATGCTCCTGGAAGTAAATATGATGAGGCGTTAAAGTTGGGGGTGAAAGTGATTTCTGAAGAAGAATTCAAGAAACTTTTGTAGTCTTGACGACTCAATAAAATAAACGTATTATCCTCTCGAATTGTTCCTTGAGAGGCGCATATCGTCTCTGCTGGTGAGCATATCTCACTGGCCCATCGTGGCGGGAACAAAATCCCGCACACGCGGGAGGAGGTGGATGTGATCGGTTTTAGCCCTGAAGTTGGAAAGAGAATTGCTGGCTTCAAGCAGGAGGACGAACGCCGGATTTTGCGAGGATTGATCCTCGCGGTGATCTTTCTCGTCGTCGTTGTCGCCACCGCGTTTTCTCTCCCATTCCGTCCTGTTGTCAGCATCTGTTGGGCGGTGACGGTGCTGTGGCTCGCTTCTTGGTTGAGTGTTCTGGCCTCCAAGGTGGGGAACAGTGACCGGGTCAGTGAGTTCTACGACGAGCTTCGTCTTCGTGATGAGTTCCTCACCAGCTCTTTGGGGGAGGAGCGTTTGACCAACTACGCCAAGCTCTGTCATGAACTCGCCCAGGAGCAACAGGCGCTGCAGCAGCAGTGCATGGACGCTGCTCTTCAAGACGAGGAGAGGATCTCGCAGAGACTCGAAAACGTCACTACTGGATTCAAGGGGGTGCATCAGCACTTCTTCACCCTCAGAGGTCTCCTGGAGAAGAGGGGTTATCGGGTGAAGAAAGGCGAAGGCAAGCAGGACAGTTACAAGCTGTATCTGAGCCTGAACCCTTCGACTCCGCCGACCGCCTCGCCCAAGTCGCCGCTCACGTCGCCACCGCATCCTTTTGCCGACGAGGTGGTCAGAGCTTTCCGTGCAGAGCCGGCTTCGGGGAAAGACCGAGAGTTTCTCGGGGACCCCGAACCGCCCATCTGATTCGCGCCTCTCCGTTTCAATCCGACCCCGCTTTGCGCTTGCGCAGGGCGGGGTCTTCACTTTTTTGGTACACTAGC
>JAUPUE010000050.1 GCA_030917725.1 Patescibacteria group bacterium | reverse complement strand
CACAGAAGGGGTATTCCACGGTGCCTTGTTTCATCGCGTTTTTATTGTGCTACCATTGAACCTGTCTGAACTTTTAATCTAAGTCGACTCATCTATCATTCCGACGTATGCAAGACCTCATCCCGCAGTCCGAGCGCCGCTCGGTACGCAACATCTCGATCGATAAGCCAAAAGCCCTCATCGAAGAGCAGGGTGATGGTCACACGCCGGAACAACCCGTACCGCCTATGCCCCCACGACAACAATTCGGAAAGATCGGAGGTTATTCATCAGGTGCATCAAAGAAATGGTGGTGGATTGGTGGTGGCGTGCTTGCACTCATCATCATTCTCGTCATCGTAGGATCAATCTTTGGAGGTGCAAAGGTAACAATCACCCCACGACAGGCAACAGTTAATCTCGATACCACCTTTACGGCTGCACTCGAACCAATCCCTGGCACTGTTGGTTTTGAAGTTGTAACTCTTACCAAAGAGTCATCACGCACCGTCAAAGCAACAGGCTCCGAGACTATCTCTCGTCCCGCATCGGGAACCATCGTTGTCTACAACAATACCGAGACAGCACAAAAGTTCATCAAGAACACTCGCTTCCAGACCCCAGCAGGCCTCATTTTCCGCATTCCTGAGTCAATTTCGATCCCCGCAAAGACAGCGAGCGCCCCAGGTCAGATTGAAACAAAGGTTTTTGCTGACACTGCGGGCGAGCAATACAACATCGACCTTTCTGACTTCGTCGTTGCAACCTTCAAGGAGAAGAACGACCCACTCCTTACTCAAATCTACGCCCGCTCAAAGACTCCTATGACCGGTGGCTTCGAAGGAACCGTCAAAGTAGCGTCCAAGGCCGACACTGAGGCTGCAGAGGCCGCAATGGAGACCGAATTGGGTGACATCCTCGTTGCGGAAGGCGCAAGCGCTCTTCCAGAAGGCTATGTCGTCATCCCTGAGACTGGCTCATTCGCCTACGAGACCCTTCCAAACCAAGAGAGCGAGGATGGTTCCGTCATCATCACCGTTCGCGGTGAAGGAAAGCTCCTTGCGGTGTCAGCTCTCGACGTTGCTCAGGCAGCAGCAGCTGATCGTATCCCAGGCTACACCGGCGAACCAGTTGCTTTCTCGGACACATCAACATTGAGCTTTGCGCTCATCGATCCTACGTTTGACCTCGTTGCAGCAACATCAACTGACATTCGTGTCGTAGGTCCCGCAACACTCATTTGGACATTCGATATCGATGAACTCAAAGCAAAGCTTGCCGACAAGAGCCGTTCGATGGCCCCAACCATCTTTGGTGAGTACCCTGGTATCGAACGCGCCGACGTCGTCATCCGCCCATTCTGGAAGCGAACACTCCCAGCAGAAGTTGAGGAAATTGAGATAGCTATTGAAAACACGGCACAATAGTGCCATTATCCTGCATGCCTGAAGAACGCGAAAGCAAAGGAGAGATCGTCAAAGGAGATGTTGTAGAGGCTTTGGCCAACGCACATTTTCGCGTCGAGATTCCTAACACCGATAAAAAGGAGGGGGAGGAGGACACCAAGGTCGTCATGGCCTATTTGGCAGGCAAGATGCGCCTCCACCGCATTCGCGTCATCGTGGGAGACTCGGTTGAGCTCCTTATGGACCCATACGGAGGAAAACCTCGTATCGTTCGAAGGCTTTAAAAACAGTAGGAAGCCAAAAGCCGGCACGGGCTCTTGCGCCTTGAGCGCGCCCATGTTACGATGAGTGCTCCTCAAAAAGCGTTATCTATGAAGGTCAAATCATCAGTTGAAAAGCGTTGCAAACAGTGCAAGATGGTCCGTCGAAACGGCCGCTTGCGCATTATCTGCAGCACTCCCCGACATAAGCAGCGCCAAGGCTAATCGAGGCGTTGTTGCTATCACTATTTAAAACGTATGAGAATTGCAGGTATCACACTTTTGGACAGCAAGCGCATTAAGTTTGCACTCACCGCCGTTTACGGAATCGGTCGCGAACGCGCACTCAAAGTTCTCGAAGAAGCGAAAGTCGATCCTGAAACAAAGGCTGGTACACTCACCGAACCTCAAGAACAGGCCATCCGTAAGGCACTCGAAGGTTACGTTCTCGAAGGAGACCTCAAGCGCGAAGTTTCAAGCAACATCAAGCGTCTCAAGGACATCATGGCCTACCGTGGCATGCGTCACAGCCGCCGTCTCCCTGTCCGCGGTCAGCGCACCAAGACGAACTCACGAACCGTTCGTGGTAACGTCCGCAAGACCATGGGTTCTGGTAAGCGTAAGGTTGAACTCAAGTAATCTTCATATATGGGAAAGATCCGCGTAGCATCAAAAGCAGGTAAAGAGGGTGAGGGAACAGCACAGGGAGGTGCGCGTCTTTCGCGCAAAAAGCTCGATCGTGGCCTCGTCTGCATCGAAGCAACCTACAACAACACAAAAATCTGTCTTACCGACATGACAGGTAACATCGTGAGCTGGTCATCATCGGGTACGCTCGGCTTCAAGGGTGCAAAGAAAGGCACGCCATTCGCAGCAGCAAAGGTTGGTGAACACCTCGGTGAAATCGGCAAGACACTCGGTGTCCGCGAAGTCGGTATCGTCGTCAAAGGCGTCGGTTCTGGTCGTGAGTCAGCAATCCGTGCTTTTGTTGCAAAGAGCGGTGCGGGTATCTCGTTCATCGAAGACCGCACACCGGTTCCGTTCAACGGCCCTAAGCCAAAGAAAGCGCGCCGCGTCTAATATTTCATAATCATGCTACGCCCAAAACGATTCAAAATCGCACGTCGCCTCGGTCCTGCAGTCTTCGAACAGACTCAGACAGAGCGTTTTGCCTCAGCTGAAGCACGCAAGAAAGACGGTGCTAAGGACAAGCGCCGCAAGAACATTTCTGCATACAACGTTGCTCTTCGTGAGAAGCAGCGCGTTCGCATCTACTACGGTCTTCCTGAGCGCCAGTTCAAGCGTTACGTCAAAGAGTCAGAGGCAAAAACCGGCAATGCCGTTACTAACCTCTACACCACGCTCGAATCACGCCTCGACAACGTCGTCTACCGCATCGGTTTGGCAAGCACCCACCGTGCAGCACGCCAGATGGTCTCTCACGGTCACATCACCGTGAACGGAAAGCGCATCAATGTTCCTTCGCACATCGTCTCAAAGGACAATGTGATTGGTATCCGCGAAGGCAGCGCTACGTCAAAGCTCTTTACCGAAGAGAAAAAGGATTCATCACGCAAGGCAGCATGGGTTGTTGAGCAAGATAAGGGGAAGGGATGGAAGGTCTCAGGTACGCCAGCAAGCGAAGAGATCCCTTCAGCATTCAATTTTTCAGCAGTTGTCGAATTTTATTCACGTTAGACAGCGTAAAACAACGATTGAGTTATGGAACACGCAATTCATCTACCGTCTCAGCCTAAGATTGTTACCGAAAAGGGTAACGCGGGCATGTATCAGATTGATAACCTTTATCCTGGATACGGGCACACGTTGGGTAACTCCCTTCGTCGTATCGTTCTCTCGTCGATTCCTGGCGCATCTATCACTTCGGTGAAGATCGACGGTGTTCAGCACGAGTTCTCGACCATGGAAGGTGTCAAAGAAGACACTGTTCTCATCCTTTTGAACCTCAAGCAAATCCGCTTTGAGCTCGTTGGTGATGAAGCACAGACCGTTACCCTTTCAGCAAAGGGTCCTAAGGTCATTACGGCTGCAGATCTCACCGTTCCTGGTCAGGTTCGCATCCTTACTCCTGAGGCATACATTGCTGAGCTCACCGGCAAGGCATCACTCGACCTCGAAATCACTATCGAAAAGGGTCTTGGCTATGTTCCAAAGGAAATGCACCACAAGGAGAAGGTCGAAGTCGGCACTATTGCCGTCGACGCCGTCTTCACACCAATCCGCCGTGTCACCTACGAAGTAGAGAACATGCGTGTTGGCGACCGCACTGACTTCAACCGTCTCAAGATGTTCATCGAGACTGACGGTACGCTCACTCCTCGCGCAGCACTCGAAGAGGCTATCCGCATCATGATCACACAACTCAAGGCCATCGTTGGCTTCGAGGATCCTGAAGTTGAGGTAGAAACACCGGCAGCTCACGACGCGTCATCAGACGGCGACGTTCCTGCAGAAGCTGACGAATCATCAAAAGAATTCTTGAAGACACGTATCGAGACACTCGGTCTCTCAACTCGAACTGAGAACGCCCTTACTGAAGCAAACATCCGAACCGTCGGTGGACTCGTCCGCAAGAAGGAAGAGGATCTCTTCAGTGTCGAAGGCCTCGGTGAGAAGGGGGTTCAGGAGATTCGCCGCGCGCTCGCTAACTACGGCATCACGCTCAAGAGCTAGTATCAAATATTTATGCGACACAGCAACGTCAACAGAAAATTCGGCCGACCAGCAAACCAGCGCAAAGCGTTCATCAATTCGCTTGCACAGGCGCTTATCCTCCGCGGTAAGATCAAGACAACCGTTCCTCGCGCGAAGGAGATTCGTCCATACGTGGAGAAGCTCGTCACTCGCGCCAAGAACCCAACCCTCGCAAACCGCCGCATCATCAGCGCTCGCTTGGGAACCGAAGACGCTCGTGTCGCAACCAAGCTTATTGACACGATCGCTCCGAAATACCAAGATAGGGCCGGCGGTTACCTCCGCATCACGAAAACGAACATTCGTTTGAGCGACGCGGCTCCTCAGGCGGTCATCGAATTTGTCTAAACTATATGATTACCCTCGACGCACAAAACAAAAAGCTCGGACGTCTCGCAAGCGAGATCGCTGTCTTGCTCATGGGCAAAGACATGACCGACTACCAGCGCAACAAGATCCCAGATCGTGAGATCAAGGTTACCAACGCTGCCAAGATGGATGTCGATGAGCGCAAGCTTACAAGCAAGGAATACATCCACTACACCGGTTATCCAGGTGGTCTCAAGAAAGAGCGTATGGACTCACTCGTCGCACGCAAAGGTTATAAGGATGCATTGCGAACAGCAGTCCGTGGAATGCTTCCAGGCAACAAGCTCCGCCCACAGATGCTCAAGAAGCTCACTATCGAAGACTAAACATTTATGGCAACAGCAACCAAAAAATACATCGAGGCAATCGGACGTCGTAAGACAGCAGTCGCGCGCGTACGCGTCACTCTCGGTGGCAGCAAGGCTTCATTCATCGTCAACGACAAGCCTATCGAGGTCTACTTCCCATTAGCAGAACACCAGATGGTCGCTCGCGAGTCACTCACAGCAACCAAGACTGAAGGTGCAACTGTCACTGTTCAGACAAAGGGTGGTGGTATCCACGCACAGGCAGAAGCAATCCGTCTCGGTATCGCACGCGCGCTCCTCGTCTCTGACAAGGACTTCCGCGCGACACTCAAGCCTGCTGGTTACCTCATGCGTGACCCACGTAAGGTTGAACGAAAGAAGCCAGGTCTCAAGAAGGCCCGCAAGTCTCCTCAGTGGGCGAAGCGTTAGTAGACGCCGACAGCCGACGGCTTACAGCCCACAGCGATTTGATTCGGTATTTGCAGTAAGCTGTAGGCTGTTAGCTGTAAGTTCATAATCTATGCCTCACAAACACAAACCCGACAACAACGATGACGTCGAGATCGTGTCTGAAGAGTCAGAGACACGTCCTATCGGTAAGAGCGACACAAAGCTCCGTGCCGAGCTTCATAGTGCCAATGTTGAAAAGCAGAAGTATCTCGAAGGATGGCAGCGTGCTCAGGCTGACCTCATAAACTTCAAGCGCGGTGTCGAAGAAGATCGAAAGGGAAGCACGAACCGCATCATCTCGACATTCATCGAGGAGCTTTTGCCTGTCTTGGACAGCTTTGACCTCGCTTTTGGTAATAAAGAAGCGTGGGAAGCGGCTCCAAAGAACTGGCGCGACGGCGTTTCCTATATCCACCAGCAACTTTTGGGTGTTCTTCGCGAACGCGGTCTCGAAGTGTTCTCACCCGAAGGACAAGCATTCAATCCTCACGAACATGAGTCGATTGTCGCCGTTCCGGTTACCGACCGAGCTGACGACGGTAAAGTTGTCGCGGTGATTCAAAAGGGATATAAAATTGGCGGCGTGCTCGTGCGGCCAGCAAGGGTTCACGTCGGACATTTTGAGGAGTAGAATATCGAAACGAAATCATTTTAAAAACCTTCATCAACAACCATATGACAAAAATTCTTGGAATCGACTTGGGAACAACCAACTCCGCGATGGCAGTGATGGAAGGCGGAGAAGCTAAGATCATCGAAAACAGCGAGGGAGCTCGCACAACGCCTTCAGTCGTTGCTATTAGCAAGACCGGCGATCGTTTGGTTGGTCTTATTGCACGCCGTCAGGCTGTCACCAACCCAAAGAACACCATCTACGGCATCAAGCGCCTCATGGGTCACCGTTTTGACGAAGAAGTGGTTCAGAATGAGAGCAAGTCAGTACCATTTGAAATCGTTCGCGGAGAAGACGGCAGTGCCGCTGTCAAAATGAACGACAAGCTCTACCGTCCTGAGGAAGTCTCAGCAATGATCTTGGGCAAACTCAAGGCAGATGCAGAAGCAAAACTCGGTGAGACCATCACCAAAGCGGTCATCACCGTTCCTGCATATTTTAATGACTCACAGCGCAAGGCTACCAAGGACGCCGGCAAGATCGCAGGCCTCGAAGTCGAGCGCATCATCAACGAGCCTACAGCGGCGGCGCTTGCATACGGATTCAACAAAAAGACAAACGAGAAGATTGTTGTCTTCGACTTTGGTGGTGGTACATTCGACATCTCAGTCTTGGAAGTGAGCGCAGCTGATGACGACAAGAGCATCGAAGTCAAAGCAACCGGCGGTGACAGTCACCTCGGTGGACGCGACATCGACCAGCAGATCATCAAACACATCCTTGCTGAATACAAAAAGGAGAGCGGTTTGGATATCTCAAATGACGCACTCGCACTCCAGCGTCTCGACGAAGCAGCTGAAAAGGCAAAGATCGAGCTCTCAACGACCAACGAGACCGAGATCAATCTTCCGTTCATCACATCAAGCGCAGCAGGCCCTCAGCACTTGGTGATGAAGATCAACCGCGCAACGCTCGAAAAGATCGCCAAGGAATACATCGATCGCGCGATCACCATCACGAAGGCTGTCATGACCGATTCATCGTTCAGCATGAGTGAGATCAACGAAGTCGTGCTCGTCGGTGGTCAGACACGCATGCCGGCTATTCAAGCAGCAGTCAAAGAACTCTTTGGTAAGGAACCGAACCGCACCATCAATCCTGATGAAGTCGTGGCGCTCGGTGCAGCAATCCAGGGAGGAATCCTTCAGGGTGATGTTCGCGATGTCCTCCTCCTCGACGTCACTCCGCTCTCGCTCGGTATCGAAACACTCGGCGGTGTCGCAACAAAGCTCATCGAAAAGAACACAACCATTCCTGCAAGCAAGTCACAGACATTCTCAACAGCATCTGACAACCAAACATCGGTTGAGATCCACGTCGTTCAAGGCGAGCGCCCAATGGCAGCAGACAACCGCACGCTCGGTCGCTTTGTTCTCGACGGAATCCCACCGGCACCTCGCGGCACTCCACAGGTCGAAGTCTCTTTTGACCTCGACGCAAACGGCATCCTTACCGTTAAGGCAAAGGACAACACGTCAGGCAAAGAGCAGTCTGTCCGCATCGAAGGTAGCTCAACACTCTCGGAAGCCGAGATCAACCGCATGAAGACCGAGGCGGAGACGCACGCGGCTGATGACCTCAAGAAAAAGGAGATGGTTGATGCGCGCAACACCAGCGAACAGTTGGTTCATGTTGCACAAAAAGCGCTTGCTGATGCAGGCGACAAAATCCCTTCTGACGTACGCGGTGGTGTTGAAGCCAAGATCAATGACGTAAAGACTGCACAGGCAGGATCTGACATCGAATCACTCAAGAAGACATCTGATGCCCTCTCAGCAGAAATGCAGAAGATAGGGGAGGCAATGCAGAAAGCAAATGCAGCACAGCCTGAAACAGGAGCAACTCAGCCAAACACCGACGAAAAGCCTCCTGAAGGAGAGGCTCAGCAAGGATAGTAAATAGGTGTATCCTAGGTCATATGACCGAAAAAGGATTTGAAAAGAATCTCCAAGGACTCGGTGCCCTTGCTGCACAAGAATCAACATCTGTTGATATGAATGAGGCCGACCGAGAACGGTTCGCCGAAGAGAAGGCTGCGGCACTTGCCGAAATGGTCGAACTGACCCAAACCGATCCTCAAACGCAAGAAGAGGTGTACGAACTCCAGCAGAAAAAGTCGCTTCTCATGGCGTCACTCCACGAGCAACTGAAGAAGCTCGATGATCCATCTGCTGAAAATATTGGACAAGGAAGAGGCGTGAGTTTTGATGCAAACACTGGCGCTTATTTGATGCGAGAAAAAGGTGGCTCGCAACGACCAATCACGCTTGGTGAGATAACAACCGGTGAAGCATGGGGCCAACAATACCGTCTTGATGCAAGCGTGCCGAGAAACGTACGCAAACGATATCTTGTTCAACGAACACACCGACAACTCCACGAGCTTCTCGACCAGCAGATAGCAATCACCGAAGCGCGCAGTTGGTTCAACAAAGACACCGGCAAAGATACCGCGTATGAGGCCATCGCCCGCCGCGCCGAAACTCCGCTTCTCGAACAAGGCGCCGGTGTCATCGCCGAAAAACTCGTATCGAGCCTGCTTACACGACTCTCAATCGACCACCAGTTGCCCTTTGAGGTCGTTGAGTCGAACGCACATGCCGATGTTGAGTACAAAATAGACTTCACCATCCATATCAAAGACAACGACCTCGGCGTGTCGGTAGAGACCAACGAAAAAGCTCACGATGTCCCAATTCAGTTCACCACAAAGACAGCTCTCGTGGACATCGAGCACAAACAAAAACAGGCAGCTCGAGCCTCACGACATCTTGCAGCAGAAGAGGGACGAACTGTCGAAAAAATCGCGGTTGTAAGCGTTCCTATCGAGAGAATAAAAATGATTGTCGCGGAGTGGAAAGAAAATCAAAAGAACCGCATCGGTGGTCCCGACAAACTCCTTTCTCGAGAAACCCAAGAGCGCATCTTTAAAAACATCCTCAGCGAGGTATTTCCTGACGACGTGGTTCAACGAATGTGGTCGCAGACAGAGATTCAATAAGCATAATTAATAAACCAATATGACCACACCCACTCCTCTCCGCAATGCACTCTTTGCGGCGGTCTACATCGCGGGCATCGTCTCGCTCATCAACTTCTTTGGAACGATGTTTGCAGGCACACAGGATAGCTTTATGGCACCCGTGGTTATGCTTTCTCTTCTTGTGCTCTCAGCAGCGCTCATGGGTTATCTCTTCGTCGGCGAACCGCTCCGCATGTACCTCGATGGTCAAAAGAAAGAGGCGCTCACATTCTTCTGGAAGACTGTCGCTACGTTTGCAGGATTCGCACTCGTCTTTGTCATTCTTCTCTTCATCACGACGGTTCGATAATTTTTTCTCTGGCAAAATAAAAAAGACATCCGCGGATGTCTTTTTTATTTACTCTAACTTTCTGTCCGCCTAGAGAAGACCGATTGTGGCAATACTTGCCCAAATCTTCACCTTCTTTGCCGAAAGGACTGCTGCCCCAAGAGACGAGTAGGCCTCGCTAATGGCTACGATTTCACCATTCCTGGCCTTAAGCCGCCACCTGAACCCTCCGACCCGATCACGATACACTTCAAATTTGTTCATACGATTTCCACAACCCACCTTGCCTAATGTTTAGCCATCGGGCTAAGATGCGGATGTGGGTTATTTCGGAAACTTTCTTTTCAAGGTGGGTTTCCGAAATGCTGATAAATATCTACTGAAAATTCGAGCTATCGACCAACGAAGCTCGTTTTTTCGTTGCTAATGGTACCGGCCACTGGGGTGGAAAACACGGTGGATAACCCACAAACTCTTCTTTATGGTATGAAAGAAAAAAGTCGTCTAGTCTTTACACCTTTCAAGAAGATTCTCAAAGTTGAAAAAACGCCAAAAATCGCTATAATGCGTGTCTATGGCGAAAGACTACTACTCCGTTTTGGGCGTTCAAAAGGGCGCCTCAAAAGACGATATTAAAAAGGCGTTTCGGACGCTTGCTCACAAGTATCACCCCGACAAAAAGGGCGGTGATGAGGCCAAGTTCAAGGAAATCAACGAAGCATACGGCGTGCTCTCTGACGACGAGAAGCGCAAACGCTATGACTCATTCGGTAGCGCAGATGCTGGTGCAGGATTCGGTGGTGGCGGGTTTGGAGGTTTTAACGGCGGCGGATTCAACGCGGCTGATTTTGACTTCTCACAATTCACCGGCGGCAACGGTCAGGGCTTCTCATTCGACTTGGGCGACATCTTTGGTGATGTATTCGGCGGAGGACGACAAAAGGTCCGACGCGGTCGCGACATCTCGGTAGATATCGAACTCGATTTCAAGGAATCAATTTTTGGTGGCGAGCGCACGATGATGGTCCGCAAAGCCACGACGTGTGGCACGTGTAAGGGTTCGGGTGGCAAGCCGGGCACGAGCATGAAGAAATGTGGAACATGTGATGGTAAAGGCAAGATACAAGAGACCAAGACATCTATCTTTGGTGCGTTCTCGACTGTCACCACCTGTAATACCTGTTCGGGCAAAGGCGAAGTGCCGAGCGATCCATGTAATGAATGTCATGGTGAAGGAACAGTGAAGGGCGACAAGGATATCCGCATCGTCATCCCTCCAGGCATCGAAGACGGAGAGATGATTCGCGTCCCAGGCGCTGGTGAAGCACTCAAGAACGGCGCGACCGGTGATATGTATGTGAAGGTTCACGTTCGTCAGCACAAAGCATTCGAAAAAGAAGGCTACGACCTCATCACCGAGCTCCCAATTCGCATCACCGATGCACTTCTTGGTGCAAATCTCAAAATCGAAACACTCGAAGGCCCGCTCGAAGTAACCATTCCTGCAGGATCGCGTGATGGCGATGAGATTAAGGTTAAAGGCAGGGGAGTTCCCGCAAGCGGCGGACGTCGCGGTATGCTCCGCATCATCGTCGTCCTCGACGTTCCCAAGACGCTTTCCAAAAAAGCAGAGGAACTCGCAAAGCAGATGCGCGAAGAAGGGCTCTAATTTTCATTGACAACTTCCACCCGAAGACTAGGATGGTCGCAGAAAGGAGCCGGCCATGGCCGATTCAGTAAGCTACGAACTGCGCGTACGGAGCGGTAGGAGACACATCCCTACCGCCAAACGGTTCTTTCGAGCGCCCTTTCTGGGAACTCATCGAATCAGGACCATCGACGGTCTCAAGGAGCCGGAGCTTCACAGTCCTGATCATGAAGTCGTAGCTCAGGGCTACAAGGAGATCAAGGAATTCATCCGGTTGGTCCATGGGTCTCAACGCTGCTAGCCACAAGCCCGCAGCAAAACACCCGCCCGACGAGAGCGCCCCGCGCTCCGTCAGGCGGGCTTCTTGTTATGAGCTTGCCTGCGGTGAGACCATCGAACCGTCGAATAATCGTTTACCAAAAATGAGCGCGGGCGTATACTCACCACATGGAACGTCTGATGCTTATTGCGCTTCGCTGGAGCTACCGAATCATCCGCCCAATCCTTTTTTTATTTGATTCCGAGACCATCCATATCTTTTTTGTACGTTTTGGAGCTGGACTCGCCAAGACTCCCGGAATGCGCTGGTTTACCGAAAAACTGGCATCTAACAGCATTCCATCACTCGTAACAACGATTGCAGGCATCACATTCCCGAGCCCCATCGGCCTTGGAGCAGGATTCGACTATGAAGCACGCCTCCCCGAGGCGCTTCCACTATTCGGTTTTGGATTCGACACGGTCGGCACCATCACCAAAGGAGCATACGAAGGCAACAGGTACCCACGCCTTGGACGATTGATTCGTTCTCAGTCGCTTGTGGTCAATAAAGGATTCAAAAATCTTGGCATCGAAGCAACACTTGAACATCTCAAACACATTCATCCCATTGTTCCGCTCGGTCTCTCAATTGGTCGAACGAACACCAAAACATACACAACGCACGCCGAAGCAATCGATGACATCGTCTACTCTTTCAAACAAGCTGAGAGCTCGGGTGTTCATATCTCATACTACGAACTCAACATCAGCTGTCCGAATCTCTCGGTGCCGATAGAGTTCTACGAACCCGAACGGCTCAACGACCTCCTTAAGGCCGTTACTGACATCGGTTTGTGGCGTCCTGTATTCATCAAGATGCCAATCGACAAAGATGATGCGACCATCCGTGCGATGCTCGATGTCATCGTCAAACATCCCATCGCAGGCATCATCATCGGCAACCTGCGTAAAGATCGTTCTACAGTCATCCCTGAGGAATCCGACAAATATCCACGAGGAGGATTGAGTGGTGTACCGTGTCGCGATCGTTCTGATGAGCTCATTCGGCTCGCCTATGAACGCACCGGGAGCACGCTCGCTATCATTGGCTGTGGTGGTGTCTTTTCGGCCGAAGACGCATATCACAAGATTCGCTTGGGCGCCTCGCTCATTCAGCTCATCACCGGTCTCATCTTTAACGGACCATTCCTCCCACGCGAAATCGCCCTCGGTCTTGAGAAGCTCCTCGAACGCGATGGATTCGCGAACATCGCCGATGCGGTGGGGATTGAAGCGAAGTGACCCGTCCCTCCAGGGAGACTACGGAGCGCGACGGCGCGAGTCGAGCGACGAGCCAGCAGGCGAGATCGCGTGCTCCCTGGAGGGAGCAGGGAACGGAGCTCTTGTGATATAGTCTTTCCATGACAGAAAACACGAAAGGCCCTTCGATGGAGGATATCGTCAGCCTCGCCAAGCGTCGCGGATTCATCTATCCGGGTTCTGATATCTACGGTGGTCTCGCTGGCACATGGGACTACGGCCCAATGGGTGTCGCACTCAAGAACAACATCAAGAACCTCTGGTGGAGGATGTTCGTCGACATGCGCGACGACATGTACGGTGTCGATGCGGCTATTCTCATGAATCCAAAAGTATGGGAAGCGAGCGGTCACGTAGCAGGATTCTCCGATCCGCTTACCGAATGTGCGAAATGTAAGCACCGTTTTCGTGCTGACACACTCGAAGACGCTACCAAATGTCCTGACTGCGGCGGCAAGCTCGGCGAAGCTCGTCAGTTCAATATGATGTTCAAGACACAGATTGGTGCAATGGAAGATGCATCATCTGTCTCATACCTCCGTCCCGAAACTGCCGGCGGTATCTTCATGAACTTTAAGAACGTGATGGATTCACTCCACCCAAAGATGCCTTTTGGTATCGCACAGATTGGTAAAGCCTTCCGTAACGAAATCGCACCGCGTGACTTTATTTTCCGTGATCGCGAACTCGAACAAATGGAAGTCGAATACTTCATTCACCCTTCACAATGGGAACAAGCTTTTGATGAATGGCGTCAAATCATGCAGGCATGGCTCTCAGCTGTCGGTATCGATACGTCAAAGGTTGTTGAGCACGAAATCGCCGATGGTGACCGCGCACACTACAGCAAACGAACCATCGACTTCGAATTCGAATATCCTTTTGGTCTCAAAGAACTCTACGGTCTCGCATACCGCACTGACTTTGACCTTTCTGCTCACTCAGCAGGATCAAAGGTGGATTTGTCGTACTTTGATGAAGAAACAAAAGAGCGTTTCGTACCTCACGTGATCGAACCTTCACTCGGTGTCGAGCGCACTATTCTTGCCGT